>NZ_JAAALN010000070.1 GCF_009906795.1 Kineococcus siccus | reverse complement strand
GCCCACCCCGACGCCCACGCCCGTCCCGGACCGCGCGCGGGCCTCGCTGCGCCGCACCTGGTCCCTGGCCCGCGCCGAGGTGCTCCTGCTGCGCCGCAACCGGACCCTGCTGTTCTCGGCGACCCTGCTGCCGGTGGGGCTCGTCGCGCTGCTGGCGGCCGTGGGCGGTGACCGGCTGCGCACCCCGAACGGTGCCGCAGCCCTCGTCAGCACCCTCACCGGCGTGCTCCTGCTCCTCGTCGTGTTCGGCACGGTGCTCAGCACGGCCGTCGCCCGGCGCGAAGGCGGTGTCCTGCAGCGCCTGCGGACGGGGGAGTGCTCCGACGCCGAGGTGCTCGTCGCGCTGTGCGCACCGCCCGTGGTCCTGGCGGCCGCGCAGGGCGTCGTGCTCACCACCGCGGCCGTCCTCGCCCTGGGCGTCGCCCTGCCGGGCGCCCCGCTGGTCGCGCTCGCGGGCCTGCTGCTGGGCGCCGTCGTCTTCTGCCTGGTGGGACTGCTCACGGCCGCCTGGACCCGCACCGTGGAGTCCGCGCAGCTGACGAGCCTCCCCGTGCTCGGGCTGTGCCTGCTCGGCGGCGGGTTCGTCGTGCCGCTCGACGGCATGTCGCCCGCCCTGGCCGCCCTCGCGGGCGTGACGCCGCTGGCCCCGGTCCTGGAGCTGGTGCGGGCGGGCTGGTCCGGGGCGCTGGACGCCAAGGACGTCGGCGGGCAGGTCCTCACCTGCGGCGCGTGGGTCCTCGTGGGCGGCGCGGGGGTCGTCCGGTGGTTCCGCTGGTCGCCCCGTCCGTGAGCCCGCCGGGCGGGCCGGGGTGCGTGGGAGGCTGAGAGGCGTGGCAGCGCAACGCAGTCCCCGGCCGTGGGCGGGCCGCTGGTCGCAGGCGGACGACGTCAGCCGCATCGTCCTGTACACGCGGACGTCGGTGGTCCCCGCGCTCCTCGTCGTGGTCGCCGCCGCGTGGGTGGGGTTGTGGCCGCAGATCCCGGACACCGTCCCGGACGCCGTGGTCGGGGCGCTGCTGGCCGCGACGCTCCTGCAGACGGTGGTCAGCTCCGTCGTCATCGACCGCCGCGTGCGCGACCGGCCGCTGCAGCGGCGGGGGCACCTCACGTGGGCGGGGCTGAGCGCCGTCGCGGTGCTGCTGTGCTTCACCACGGCCGAGGGCGTGCGCGGCCCCGTGCTCGCGTGCGTGCTCGCGCTGACGGTGGCCCCCCTCGGCGCCTGCGGGGTGCGGCGCTGGGCGCCCGCGGCCGTGCTCGCGGCGGTCTTCCTCACGGCCTCCTCGGACGCGCCGGAGGGGGGCGCGCCGCTCGTCGCCACCTTCCTGGTGGGGTTCACGGCGCTGTTCTCGGCGGCCGCGGGCACCGTGGCGGTCTCCCTGTGGATCGTCGACGTCGTCCGCCGCCTGGCCCGCGCGGAGCAGGACCGGGCCCGGCTCGCCGTGGCGGAGGAGCGCCTGCGCTTCGCCCGCGACCTGCACGACGTCGTCGGGCGGGACCTGTCGGCGATCGCCGTCACGAGCGACCTCGTCGCGGAGCTCGCGCGCCGGGGCCGCCCCGAGGCCGTGGAGCGGGCCGAGGAGGTCCGGCGCATCGCGCAGGACTCCCTGCGCGAGGTCCGCGCGGTCGTGCGCGGCTACCGCGGCGTCGACCTCGCGACCGAGCTGGAGGGCTCAGCGGCCCTGCTCGAGTCCGCCGGCGTGCGCTGCACCGTCGACGCCCGCACCGAGGGCGTGTCCCCGGCGGCCCGCACGGCCGTCGCCTGGGTCGTGCGGGAGGGTGTCACCAACGTCGTGCGGCACTCGTCGGCCACCTGGGCCCGCGTGGAGGTGGCCGTGCGGGAGGGACGCGTGGAGGTGCTGGTGGAGAACGACCGCCCGGCGCAGGAGACGGGGGCCGCCCCCGGGACCGGCCTCGCGGGGCTGGCCGAACGGCTGCGCCCGCTGGAGGGCACCCTGACCGCCGGCCACGAGGGGGACCGGTTCGTGCTGCGCGCCCAGCTGCCGGCCGCGGCGCCCGCGGAGGTGACCGCGTGAGCGCGGACGGGCCGGGTGCGGACGTGCGGGTCCTGCTCGCCGACGACGAGAACCTGGTGCGCAGCGCGGTCGCGGGCCTGCTCGACCTGCAGGACGGCATCGTGGTCGTCGGGCAGGCGGCGTCGGGTCCCGAGGCGATCGCGGTCGCCCGCAAGGTCACCCCCGACGTCGCGGTGCTGGACCTGCAGATGCCCGGCGCGGACGGCCTCGCCGTCGCCGAGGCCGTGCACGCGCACGTGCCCGGCTGCCGCACGATGATCGTGACGAGCCACGGCCGCCCGGGCTACCTCAAGCGGGCCCTGGAGCTGGGCGTCCGCGGGTTCCTGCCCAAGACCGCCTCGGGGGCCGTCCTCGCCGACGCCATCCGCACCGTCGCGCGGGGCGGGCGGTATGTGGACCCGGAGCTCGCGGCCGACGCGATCGCCGCGGGCGAGAGCCCGCTGACCCCGCGGGAGGCGGACGTCCTGGAGCTCGCCGCCGACGGCGCGAGCGTCGAGGAGATCGCGGTGAAGGTGTCGCTGTCGCCCGGGACGGTCCGCAACCACCTGTCGGCCGCGACCGGCAAGCTCGGCGCCGCGAACCGCCACGAGGCCGTCGTGACGGCGCGCCGGCTCGGCTGGATCTAGACCCCGGCGGCCGGGGTCGCGCCGCCGTCGTCCAGCGGGCGCAGCAGCGCCGAGCGGCCCTGCGCCCAGGAGGCCAGCAGGTGCTCGGACAGGCGCTCGTCGAGCGCGGCGGTCGCCTGCATCCCGAACACGACGTCCGCGGTCATGGCCGGGTCGCCCGCGACGAGCGGCGCGATGATGCCGTGGCGCACGACCTGCTCGTGCACGGCGTCGGCCTCGACGTGCTCGGCGTAGAACCCCTCGGTGGCCGGGCCGCAGCGCAGGCGCTTCGCCGCGCGCACCAGGCGGTCCGAGCCCGGCGACGACGTCAGCTCGACGACGGCGAACTGGCCGACGAGCGCCCCGCGCAGCTCCCGGTGCAGACCCGTGAGCGACATGAGGTTCACCTCGGCGAGGACGGCCGCGGGGGCCACGTCCAGGTAGTGGCCGTAGGCGTCGCTGAGCCCGAGCTCGCGCATCATGTCCGCGAACAGCTGCGCGTGCATGCGCTCGCCGCGGCCCGCGCCGTACTCGTCGTGCTCCACGGTCACGAGCGCGGCCTTCGCCGGACCGTCCAGGCGCGGGATGACCCAGGCCTGCGGGTCGGCCTCCTTGAGGTGGTAGATCGACCGCAGCGCGATGTACTCGCGGAACTGCCACAGCTCCCCGTGCCGGCGCAGGTGCGCCGACACCCCGGGGGCGTCGACGTGCTCGACGACGAGGGCCTCGATCTCCGCCGCCAGGTCGTCCCCGCCCGGCACGGCCGCGCGCAGGGCGGCGAGGAACACCCGCTCGAGGTCGCGGCGCAGCGTCAGCAGCGCCGGGTCCCACTCGAGGTCGTCCGCGACCCCGGCGAATCCCCGGTAGTGCAGCTCGTAGCAGGTGTAGAGGGCGAGCTGCAGGTCGTCGCCGAACGGGTCGGCCGCGTCCACCGCGCCCCCCAGCGCCGCCGCGTCGACGGCCCCGCCGCGCAGGGCCGCCAGGACGGCGGACGAGAGCGGCCCCCGGGCCCCGGACCCGGCGGCGGTGGCTGGTGTCGCAGAACGGGTAGCGCTTGGAGCTGCCGCACACGCACAGGGCGTTGACGGGCCGCTGCGACACCACGCGGCGGCCGTCGGGGAGGTCGACCTCGACCGGGCCCTCGACGAGGACCGGCCCGTCGCCCGTGATGCGGACGCGCAGGGGGCGGCGGTCAGCGGGCACGGGTCTGCCGGCGCGGTGCGCCCGCCCGGCGGGCACGGTCGTCCTGCGGCTGCTCGCGCACGTCGCGCCCGCGCACGCTGTCGGTCCGGGCCGCGGTGTCGGGCAGGCGCACGGGCCGGGCGCGGGCCTCGATCACCACGAGCTCCTCGTGGTCGGCCTCGGGGGTCAGCAGCCCGCGGTCGCGGAGCAGGGCGACGCGCCGGCGCATCACGGGGCCGAAGGGCTCGGGACGCCGGGCGACCACCTCCGCCGTGAGCCCCGCCGCGCGCAGCGACCGCAGCGTCGCCTCCTCGCCGGCCAGGACCGACTGCGTCACGAGCAGGACGCCCTCGTCCGCCAGCACCGCGGGCACGCCCGCGCAGATCCGGTCGAGGACGGCGCGGCCGTCGAGGCCCGCGTCCCAGGACCGCGCCGCGCGGTGGCGGGGCAGGGCGTCCGTCGCGGCCGGCACGTACGGCGGGTTCGCCAGCACGAGGTCGAAGCGGCGGCCGGCGACGGGGGCGAACAGGTCGCCGCGCCGGACCTCGAGGTGCGCGCGGTGGAGGAGGCTGTTGAGCCGCGCGGTCGTCACCGACCGGCGCGACAGGTCCACGGCCGTCACGGTGGCGGCGCCCTCCGCAGCGGCGGCGAGCGCCAGCGCGCCGCCGCCCGTGCCGAGGTCCAGCACGCGGCGGGCGGGAGCCAGGCGGCGTTCGCGCAGCGTGTCGATGAGCAACCGGGTGTCCCCCTGGGCGGGGTACGTCCCAGGCAGGCGGAGCAGCGTCACGCCGTCCAGTGTCCCGTCCCCCGTGCCGTCGCGCGCGTCGGAGGGGACCCCCGGCGCCGTCCGCGCCGACGCCCCGGCGCCCCGTCGAGACGGGACACCGGGGCGCCGGAGCTCCTGCGGTGCGCGGGTGCCGCGGTCCCCTCAGGCGGAGATCTGCACGGCGGCCCACGACAGGGCCGGCAGCACGATGGTCGCGACGCCGTCGGTGACGGTCGCGTCCTGCAGCGGGCGCAGGCCGACCTGGTCGTGCGCACCGGAGGCGTTGGTCGTGTGGCGGTCCTGGCCGTCGGTGGCGGCGAGCACCTTCGCGGTCACGACGCGGGAGACGTCGAAGCCCCGCAGGTCGACAGTCACGGTCGCGGAGTCCTCGAGGTCGCGGTTGGCGAGGAACAGCGACAGCGTCTGCGTCTCCTCGTCGTAGGTCGCGGAGGAGTCCACGACGTCCACGTCGCCGAAGCGCTCGGTGGCGTAGGTGTCGCTCGTGCTCGCGACGCGCAGCACGGTCCCGCTGGCGAGGCGGCGGACCTGCTCGAAGGGGTGCGCGATGGACTGCTTCCACGCGTCCCCGCCCGGCTCGCTGCGCAGCAGGCCGATGACGTTGACGAGCTGCGCCTGCGCGCCGATGGTCACCCGGTCGGAGTGGCGCAGCAGCGAGTTCAGCAGGGTGCCGACGACGACCGCGTCGGTGACGGAGTACTCGTCCTCGATGACGCGGGGCGCGACGTCCCACGGCTCGACGCCGGGGCCGTGGTGCGGACGCGTCTGGTACCAGACGTTCCACTCGTCGAAGGACAGGTTGATGAACTTCGAGTGCTTGCCGCGCGCGCGCACCGCGTCCGCCGTGGCGACGACCTGCTCGATGAACAGGTCCATGTCGACGGCCGAGGCGAGGAAGCTCCCCGCGTCCTTGGTGTCGTCGTCCTCCTGGTAGTAGGCGTGCAGCGACACGTAGTCGACCGTGTCGTAGGCCAGTTCCAGGACGGTGCTCTCCCAGGCGCCGAACGTGGGCATCGACCGGCTGGAGGAACCCACGGCGACGAGTTCGATGTCGGGGTCGATCTGGCGCATGGCCCGGCCGGTCTCGGCGGCCAGGCGGCCGTACTCGTGGGCGGTCTTGTGACCGGTCTGCCAGGGGCCGTCGAGCTCGTTGCCGAGGCACCAGAGCTTGATGCCGAACGGGTCCTTCGCGCCGTGGGCGATGCGCAGGTCGGAGTACTTCGTGCCGGCGGTGTGGTTGGAGTACTCGAGCAGGTTGCAGGCGTCCTGCATGCCCCGCGTGCCGAGGTTGACGGCCATCATGGGTTCGGTGCCGACCTTGCGGGCCCACGCGTCGAACTCCGCGAGACCGAACTGGTTGGTCTCCACCGAGCGCCAGGCGCGGTCGATGCGCCGCGGGCGCGCCTCGCGGGGGCCGACCGAGTCCTCCCAGTCGAAGCCCGAGACGAAGTTCCCGCCGGGGTAGCGCACGACGGTGGGACCGAGTTCCTTCGTGAGTTCCAGGACGTCCGTGCGGAACCCGTCCTCGTCCGCCGTCGGGTGGTCCGGCTCGAAGATGCCGGTGTAGACGCAGCGGCCCATGTGCTCGACGAAGGAGCCGAAGAGGCGGCGGGGCACGGGGGCCACGGTGAACGCGGGGTCCAGGGTGAGTCGGGCGTTGCGCACGGGTTTCCTTCCGGGGGACGGGCGGTGGCGGGTCGGGAGGCGAGTTCGGCTGCGGTGGAGCGGGTCAGCGGCGGCGCGCACCCGGGGAGGGACGGCGACCGCCGGGCGGGCGCGCGAGGACGCGGCCGCGCGGGCGCAGCACGCCGCGCGGCGGGGTGCTGCCGGTCATCCTCGACCTCCGTGGACCGCGACGTCGGCGCCCGGACCGACCGGGCGCCGGGGGGACGCTGACTTTGCAACGTTGGAAGGCAGCCTGCCCCCAAACTCGGGGCGTCGTCAAGCGCTCGGTGGCATGATGCGGCGGTGCCTGCCTCCCGAGCGACGACGCTGCGTGACGTCGCCCTGGCTGCCGGTGTGTCGATCAAGACCGTCTCGAACGTCGTCAACGACCACCCTCACGTGCGCCCCGCCATGCGCGAGCGCGTGCGCGCCGTCATCGACGAGCTCGACTACCGCCCCAACGGCATCGGCCGGCAGCTGCGGCAGGGGCGGACGGGGCTGATCGCGCTCGCGGTGCCGAACGTCACGAGCCCCTACTACGGCGAGCTGACCTCCACGCTCGTCACGGCCGCCCGGGCCCGGGGGCTGACCCTTCTGGTCGAGCAGACCGACGGCGAGCCCGATCGCGAGCGCGAGGTCGCCGCGGGCTTCCCCGTGCGCCTCGTGGACGGGCTGGTCTTCGTGCCGCTGTCGATGCCCGTGGCGGAGCTGGCGCAGCGGCGCGACTCCACGCCGGCCGTGCTCATCGGCGAGCACGGCGAGGGCGCGGGCATCGACCGGGTCACCATCGACTCCGTCGACATCGGCGAGCTGGGCACGCGGCACCTGCTCCAGATCGGGCGGCGGCGCATCGCGTTCCTCGGCGACAAGCAGTCCCTCCGCTCGCCCGTGGTGGCCGAGCGCATCGCGGGCTACGAGCGGGCGCTGCGCGCGCACGGCGTACCGGTCGACCCCCGGCTGAGCTGGGTGACGCCGGAGTGGGAGCGCCGGCACGGCTACGACGGCACGCTCACGCTCATGGCGGCCCACCCCGACGTGGACGCCGTCTTCGCCGCCAACGACCTGCTGGCCTACGGGGCCCTGCACGCGCTGCGCGAGCTCGGGCGCCGGGTCCCGGACGACGTCGCGGTCGTGGGCGTCGACGACGTGGAGCAGTCCCGCTACACCGCGCCGACGCTCACCTCGATCGCGCTCGACCGGGGGGTGATGGCCGACCTCGCCCTGGGGCTGCTGGTCGACCGGCTCGCGGGCGTCGAGGGCCCGCCGCGCCTGCTCACGGCGACCCACCACCTCGAGGTGCGCGAGAGCACTTCGGGCGTGCCGGTCGGGGCCGTGCCCGCGGGCGCGCGGGCCGCCGCCGGCGCCTGACGTCCGGAGGGTCAGGCGCGAGGGTCAGACCGCGGTGCGGGCGGGTGCGCCGGCCACGATCGGCAGGGTGGTCCGCGGGGCGCGGGCCCGCAGCCCCGCCGTGGTGACGGCGCCGAGGAACAGCACGGCCCCGAGCATCTCGAGGCCCTCCTCGACGCCCACCACGAGCGCGTAGGGCACGTCCTGCACGACGACCGTCTCGCTCACCCGGGGGGCGCCGCCGTCGGTGACCACGGTGGTCGTGACCGGCACCGCGGCGGCCTCGTAGAGCGGCGACCCGGCCATCTCCACGCCGACCGCACCGGCGAGGTACACCGCGGCGCTGAGGACGAACGTCCAGCGCGTGACGGCGGACTGCGCCCGCAGGAAGCGCAGGAAGAGCAGCCCGAAGACGGCGACCAGCGGCACCGCGAGCACGACCCACGCGAAGGTCAGCACGCCGGAGGTGTCCAGCAGGGCGCGCAGCGGCAGGATCGCCTGCTCGTGCAGCTCCGTGAGCTCGTCGAGGGACAGGTACACGAAGGTCACGGACAGCAGGCGCCAGTGCCGGTGCCAGCGGGAGCCGGCCGCCCTCTCCGCCGAGGCGATGTGCCACAGGCGCTCGCCCGCGGTCAGGAGCAGCGCCGTCGAGAACCAGGCCGGCACGCCCATCTCGCGGTCGACGAAGAACCACCGCTCGGCGCTGTTCAGGCCCTCGAACTCCAGGCCGAGGCCGTGCTTCAGCACCTGGGTCAGGACGCTCAGCAGCCCCAGACCGACGACGACCGCCAGCAGCACGGGCGTCCAGCGCCCGGGGAGGCGGAAGCCCTCGGCGACCTCGCGCAGCACGGCCCGCCGGCGGTTGGCCGTCGCGTCGGCGGCCGTTCGTCCTGTGTTCACCGCGGCACCCTCGCACCGACCGTGGTGCTCGAGCGGTGGGACTGGGGGAAACGGGTGAAAGTGCGCCGCTGCGTCCGCTCACGACTCCGCCGGGTAGCCGCCGACCCGGCGCTGAGCGCGGTCGGCGGGGGCGAGGTGGCGCCTCCCGGACGACGGGTGCCGTCAGAGCGGCCCGGCGAGGACGCAGAACTCGTTGCCCTCCGGGTCCGCCAGCACGTCCCAGGTCACCCCGCGCTGGCCGATGTCGACCGGTGCGGCCCCGGCCGCGAGCAGGGTGGTGAGCACGGCGTCCCGGCCCGCGCCGTCCCGGCCCGCGCCGTCCCGGCCCGCGCCGTCCCGGGTGGGGCGGACGTCGAGGTGCCAGCGGTTCTTCCCCTCGTGCGCTCCCGCCCCGTCGACGAACTCCAGGAACGGCCCGGCCGCGCCCCGGCGCAGGGCCGGCACGCCGGAACCCTCGACGGGCGTCCAGCCGGTGGCCAGGGCCCAGAAGCCGCGCAGCGCCGCCGCGTCCCCGGCCGCCACCACGATCGACGCGACGCGCCCCGTGCCCTCGTACTCCGGGCGGGGGTCCAGCACGCAGAGCTCGTTGCCCTCAGGGTCGGCCAGCACGACCCACGGCACGTCGCCCTGCCCCACGTCGACGGGCCGCGCTCCCAGGTCGAGCAGGAGCTCGACCGTCTGGCGCTGGTCCGCGGGGGAGGCGGAGTCGAGGTCCAGGTGCAGGCGGTTGGGGCCCCGCTTCGGCGCGGCCGCGGGGACGAACACGAGGGGGACGCCCGGCTCGCCCTCGGGCGGGTCGACGTCGGCCTCGTGCTCGTCGCGGTAGCCGAGCCGCCAGTCCAGCGCCCGCGCCCACCAGTGCGCGAGGGCGCCGGGATCGGCCGCGTCGACGACGACGCTGGCGAGGAGGCTGCCGGGCACGACCCGATCCTGTCAGCTCACCGGCCGTCGTCGGGCCGAGCGGTGGGGCTCAGGCCCCGCGCCCGGTCTGCTGCTGCAGCTCGTCGATGAGCTCCGAGGCGCGGGCCTTGTCGAGGCCCTCGGGCAGGTCGCGGCCCGCCTCGCGGGCCAGGGTCTGCAGGTAGCTGTGCTGCGGCCCGGTCATGGGCTCGTCGCCCGTCACCCAGGTCTCGGGGTCCTTCTCGGCGTTCTGCGTCGGGGCCGGGGCGGTGTTCTCGTCCGGGGCGGTGTTCTCGCTCATGCCGCGACGCTACGACGCGTGGGCCCGCGGCGCCCGGCGGGACGTCGAGGGTGGCGGGCCGGCGGGGTCGCCACGCCGTACGGTGGGCCGGTGGAGTTCCGACGCATCCCCGGCCTGCCGCCCTACGTGTTCACCATCATCGACACGCTGAAGGTGCAGGCCCGGCGCGACGGGCGCGACGTGGTCGACCTGGGCTTCGGCAACCCGGACATCCCCTCCCCGCAGATCGCGGTCGACAAGCTCGCCGAGGCCGCGCACAACAGCCGCAACCACCGCTACTCCGCGAGCCGCGGGATCCCGAAGCTGCGCGAGGCGGCCGCGGACCTGTACCGGCGGCAGTGGGGCGTCGAGCTGGACCCGGAGACCGAGGTCATCTCGACCATCGGCGCCAAGGAGGGGTTCAGCCACCTCATGTGGGTGCTGCTGCAGGCCGGGGACGCGGCGATCGTGCCGACGCCGTCGTACCCGATACACCTGTGGGGCCCCTACTTCGCCGGGGCCGACACCCGCCAGGTGCCCATCGGTGCGGGCCGCGACGGCGGCGCCGCGTACGTCGACGGCGTCATCGCCGCGTGGGAGCAGGGCTGGCCGCGGCCGCGCGTCGTCGTCTGCTCGTTCCCGCACAACCCGACCACCGCGACGGCGGAACTCGCCGACCTGCAGCGCCTCGTCGACTGGGCCCGCGAGCGCGACGTCGTCGTCGTGCACGACTTCGCCTACGCCGACATCGCCTTCGACGGGTGGCGGCCGCCGTCGGTCCTGCAGTGCGAGGGCGCGAAGGACTGCGCCGTCGAGCTCTACTCGATGACGAAGTCGTTCTCCATGGCCGGCTGGCGCGTCGCCTTCCTCGCCGGCAACCGCGAGGTCGTGGGCGCGCTGGCCAAGCTGAAGAGCTACCTCGACTACGGGGCGTTCCAGCCCGTGCAGATCGCGGCCACCGTGACGATGAACGAGGCGTCCGAGTACCCGGCCGAGGTCAACGCCGTGTACGCCGCGCGGCGCGACGCGCTCGTCGGCGGCCTGGCGCGCATCGGCTGGGACGTGCCCGCGCCGCGCGGCACGATGTTCGTCTGGGCGCCCATCCCCGCGCCGTACGCGCACCTCGGCAGCATCGAGTTCGCGACGCTCCTGGTCACCGAGGCCGACGTCGCCGTCTCCCCGGGCGTCGGGTTCGGCGCGGGCGGTGAGGGGCACGTCCGCTTCGCGCTCATCGAGAACGAGCAGCGCATCGCGCAGGCCGTGCGGCGGATGCGTGCGGCCCTGCCGGGACTCGCCGTGGGCGCGGAGGAGCCGGTGCCGGCGGTGCCGGCGCCGTGAGCGCTCCCGAGCCCGTCCGCGCCTGCGACGTCCGGCCCGAGGACGTGGTCACGGCGGCGTGCGCGCTCGGCCCGCTCGCCCAGCGCGCCGACGACGACGAGCGGTGGGAGCGGGCCGCGTGGCCGACCCGCTGGAGCGCGGCCAGCAGCGTCAGCCACGTCGCCGACGCGCTGCTCTTCTACGCGGGCCTCGTCGCCACCCGGGCCACCGGGCCGCGCCCACCGCTGCGCGAGGGCCGTCCCGCGGCGCCCGCCGAGCAGCTCGCCGACGTCGCCGGCGCCGCGGCGGTGCTGGCCGCCGCGCTGCGCGACCTGGGGGACGGGCGCGCGTGGCACCCCAGCGGGTCGGCCGACGCCGGGGGCTGGGCGGGCATGGCCGTCACCGAGGTGCTCGTGCACGGCCGCGACACGGCGCTCGCCCTGGACGTGTGGATCGACCTGCCCGCCGACGTCTGCGCCCGCACCGTGCGGCGGGTGTTCCCGTGGGCCGCGACGGCGCTCGAGACGTCGTCACCGGCCGACGTGCTGCTGGCCGTGACCGGGCGCACGGACGTCGAGGGCATCGACCACGACCCGGACTGGTGGTGGCAGTCGGAGCCGCTGGAGCACTGGGACGGCGAACCCCGCCGCCGCTCGCGCCCGCCGCACTGGCACTGACGGCGCGTTGCGGCGGCGCCGCCCTAGGATCGCCGCATGACCCACGTCCTCTCCGCGGTGGCCTGGCCCTACGCCAACGGCCCCCGGCACCTCGGCCACGTCGCCGGCTTCGGCGTCCCCTCCGACGTGTTCAGCCGCTACATGCGGATGGCGGGTCACGACGTCCTCATGGTCTCCGGCACCGACGAGCACGGGACGCCCATCCTCGTGCAGGCCGAGCAGGAGGGCGTGACGCCGCAGGCGCTCGCGGACCGCTACAACCGGGTCATCGCGGAGGACCTGCACGGCCTCGGCCTGGCCTACGACCTGTTCACCCGCACCACGACGGCGAACCACTACTCGGTCGTGCAGGAGATGTTCCGCACGGTGCACCGCAACGGGTACATGGTCGCGAAGAAGGCCATGGGCGCGATCTCCCCGTCCACGGGCCGCACGCTGCCGGACCGCTACGTCGAGGGCACGTGCCCGATCTGCGGGTTCGACGGCGCGCGCGGCGACCAGTGCGACAACTGCGGCAACCAGCTCGACGCGATCGAGCTGAAGGACCCGCGCAGCCGCATCAACGGCGAGACGCCGCTGTTCGTGGAGACCGAGCACTTCTTCCTCGACCTGCCCGCGCTGGCGGAGGCGCTGGGCGGGTGGCTGGCCGGGCGCAGCGAGACGGGCCGCTGGCGGCCCAACGTCCTGAAGTTCTCCCTGAACCTGCTCGACGACCTCAAGCCGCGCGCCATGACGCGCGACATCGACTGGGGCATCCCCGTCCCGCTGCCCGGCTGGGAGGAGAACCCCGCCAAGCGGCTGTACGTGTGGTTCGACGCCGTCATCGGCTACCTCTCCGCGTCGGTGGAGTGGGCGCGCCGCACGGGGGACCCGGACGCCTGGAAGGCGTGGTGGACCGACCCGGCCGCGGAGTCGTACTACTTCATGGGCAAGGACAACATCACCTTCCACTCCCAGATCTGGCCCGCGGAACTGCTGGCCTACGACGGGCGGGGCGCGCACGGCGGGGCACCCGGGCCGTACGGGTCGCTGCAGCTGCCGACCGAGGTCGTCTCCAGTGAGTTCATGACCCTGGAGGGTAAGCAGTTCTCGTCCAGTCGCAACCACGTGATCCTGGTGCGCGACATGCTTTCCCGCTACCAGCCCGACGCGTTGCGCTACTACATCTCGGCGGCCGGCCCGGAGAACAACGACTCGGACTTCAGCTGGTCCGACTTCGCGACGCGCACGAACTCCGAGCTCGTCGCGGGCTGGGGCAACCTGGTCAACCGCACCGCGAGCCTGATCGCCAAGAACCTCGGCGCGATCCCCGCGGCCGGAACACTAATCGACGCCGACCACGCCTTGCTGGGCAAGACGGAGGCTGGTTTCCACAGCGTCGGGACGCTCATCCGGGGCAACCGGCAGCGGGCCGGCATCGCCGAGGCCATGCGCGTGGTCGGCGAGGTCAACAAGTACCTCACCGAGCAGGAACCCTGGAAGATCAAGAACTCCGACCCCGAGCGGATGGCGTCGGTGCTCCACGTCGCGGCGCAGGCCGTCTCCGACTGCCGCACCCAGCTCTCGCCGTTCCTGCCGCAGTCCTCGCAGGCGGTGCACGAGGCGCTGGGCGGCACGGGGACCGTCTCGCCCATGCCGCGCCTGGAGGAGGTCACCGACCTCGACGACGGCCGCCCCTACCCGGTCCTCACGGGCGACTACCGCCGCGGCGAGACGCTGCCCGCGTGGGGCCGCGTGCCGGTCGTCCCGGGGACGCCCGTGGCGGCCCCGACGCCGGTGTTCACCAAGCTCGACGTCGCGGCCGTCGTCGAGGAGGAGCTGGCCCGGTTGCGGACGGACGCGTGAGCGAGGCCGTCCCCCGCACGCGGGCCGGCGAGTCGGGCGGGCGGCGCCGCGACCTCGAGCGGCCGCCGTCGCCCGAGCCGCTGCCGGTGCCGGTCGTGGACAACCACACGCACCTCGACATCGCCGACTCCGACGACGAGACGTCGGTCGAGGACCTGCTCGCGGCCGCGACCGCGGTGGGCGTGCCCCGGGCCGTGCAGATCGGCTGCGACCTGCCGGCGGCCCGGTGGACGGTGCAGGCCCTCGACCGCCACCCCCACCTGCTGGGCGGGGTCGCGCTGCACCCCAACGAGGCGCCGTCGCTGGCCGCCGCCGGCGAGCTGGACCGCGCGCTGGCGGAGATCCGCGAGCTCGCGCGGCACCCCCGGGTGCGGGTCGTGGGGGAGACGGGCCTGGACCGCTTCCGGACGCCGCCCGAGGGCATGGCCGCGCAGGAGGAGTCGTTCCGCCGGCACATCGCGCTGGCCAAGGAGCTCGGGCTGGCCCTGCAGATCCACGACCGCGACGCGCACGACGACGTCCTGCGGGTCCTCGCGGAGGAGGGGGCGCCGGAGCGGACGGTGTTCCACTGCTTCTCCGGCGACGCCGCGATGGCGCGCACGTGCGGCGACCTCGGGTACTTCCTCTCCTTCGCGGGCACGGTGACGTTCCGCAACGCGCAGCCGCTCCGGGAGGCGCTCCTCGCGGCCCCGCGCGAGCGGATCCTCGTGGAGACCGACGCACCGTTCCTGACCCCGGTGCCGTTCCGCGGCAGGCCGAACGCGAGCTACCTCATCCCGTTCACTGTGCGCAGCATGGCAAACACTCTCAGTGCCGACCTGGCGGAGTTGTGCGCCACGCTGGCGGCGAACTCCGAGGCGGTCTACGGCTCCTGGTGACGGTTCCCCCGCCGCGGCGTGCAGGTTCCGCGATCACGGGAACTTGTCGGGGGGGTCTCGGGCGGGTTACGGTCCCGCCCAGTCGGCCGGGGTCGAGACCATCCGGGTGACACGCGAGGCGGAGCGGCGTGACCGGGACGGTCGGCGGTGCTCCGCGATCCGGGGGAGGGGTCCGCCCGGGTGTCCGGTTCCTGCCCGTCCGCCGTCGGCGGCCGGGTCGCCGGGCTGCGCGTGCGCCCGTCTCGTGCCCGGGACCATCGTCGAACAGGTACCCCGTGGCTCGCACGCTGCCCTTCTCCCGCACCGCCCGCCTCGTCGCCGGCGGCACCGCCCTGGCCGCCGTGGTCGGCGGCACCGTCGCCTTCACGACCTTCGACAAGGACGTCACGCTCGACGCCGACGGCACGACCTCGCAGGTCAGCACGTTCGCGGGCACCGTCGGCGACGTCCTCGAGGCCGAGGGCGTCACCGTGGGCCCGCACGACATCGTCGCGCCGGCCCCGGACGCCCGCCTGAGCGACGGCGCGGAGATCGTCGTGCGCTACGGCCGCAAGCTCACCCTCACGGTCGACGGGCAGCAGCAGGTCCTCTGGACGACCGCGCGCACCGTCGACGAGGCGCTCGCCGACCTGGGCGTGCGGGCCGACGGCGCCAGGCTGTCCGCCTCGCGCTCCGAGCCGCTCGGCCGGCAGGGCCTCGCCCTCGACGTCGTCACCCCCAAGCCCGTCACCGTGGTCGCCGACGGCACCGAGCGGCCGCTGACCAGCACCGCCACCGACGTCGCCGGCCTGCTCGGCGAGGCGGGCGTCGTGGTCCGCCCCGGCGACGAGGTCTCCGTGCCGGTCACCGACGCCGTCGGCGCCGGGCTGCGCGTCCAGGTCGTCCGCGTCGACCGCTCGCAGAGCACCGAGGTCGTCGACCTGCCCCACGGCAGCCGCACGGAGCGCACCGACGCGCTCTTCACGGGGGAGCGCAAGGTCGTCACCCCCGGGGTGGAGGGCTCGAAGACGGTCACCTTCGACGACGTCTACCGCGACGGCGTCCGCGCGCAGCACGACGTCGCGGGCGAGGTCGTCGACGTCGCCCCCGTCGAGGAGGTCGTCCAGGTCGGCACGAAGGCGAAGCCGGCCCCGGCCCCGAAGCCCGCGGCCGCGGCCCCCTCGGGCGGCGGCGGGTCCGTCAGCGGTGCCGACGGCCTGAACTGGGGCGCGCTCGCGGCCTGCGAGTCCGGCGGCAACGCGTCCATCGTCTCGGCCAGCGGCAAGTACCACGGGCTCTACCAGTTCAGCGTCGCCACGTGGCGCGCCGTCGGCGGCAGCGGGCTGCCGAGCCAGGCGTCGGCCGGCGAGCAGACCTACCGGGCCAAGCTGCTGTACCAGCGCGCGGGTGCGGGACAGTGGCCCGTGTGCGGGAAGAGGCTCTGAGCTCGCTGCTCACCGCGTCCGACGTCCGGGAGCTCGCCACCCGCCTGGGGGTGCGCCCGACCAAGACGCTGGGGCAGAACTTCGTCGTCGACGGCAACACCGTCCGGCGCATCGTCCGGGTGGCCGGGCTCACCGGCGACGACGTGGTCGTCGAGGTGGGCCCGGGCCTGGGCTCGCTCACGCTGGCGCTGCTCGAGGTCGTCGACCGGGTCGTCGCGGTCGAGGTGGACCCGGTGCTGGCGGCCGAGCTGCCGCGCACCGCGGCGGCCCGCGCGCGGGCCGGGACCGAGCTCGAGGTCGTCACGGCCGACGCGCTGCGCGTCGAGGCCCTGCCCGGCCCCCCGCCGACCGCGCTCGTGGCGAACCTGCCGTACAACGTCGCCGTCCCCGTGCTGCTGACGATGCTCGCGCGCTTCCCGACGCTGCGCCGGGTCCTCGTCATGGTGCAGGGCGAGGTCGCCGACCGGCTGGTGGCCCCGCCCGGCAGCCGCACGTACGGCGTGCCGAGCGTCAAGACGGCCTGGTACGCCGGGGCCGTGCGCGCCGGATCGGTGGCGCCTGCGGTCTTCTGGCCGGTCCCGCGCGTGGACTCGGGCCTGGTCGCGCTGACGCGGCGCGAGCCCCCGGTGACGGCCGCGTCGCGCGAGGAGGTCTTCGCGGTCGTGGACGCGGCGTTCGCGCAGCGCCGCAAGACCCTGCGCGCGGCGCTGGCCGGCTGGGCCGGCTCACCCGCCGCGGCCGAGGCGGCCCTGCGCGCCGCGGGCGTCGACCCCGCCGAGCGGGGCGAGCAGCTCGACGTCGCGGCCTTCGCGCGCATCGCCGCGACCCGCCCTCCGGCGTAGGCCGTAGGCTCGCGCGACGTGCCGAGTCCTGCTCCCGGCGCGGCCGTCACGGCCCGCGCCCCCGCCAAGGTCAACCTGCTGCTGCAGGTCGGCCCGCGCCGCGACGACGGCTTCCACGACCTGCTGACGGTCTTCCAGGCCCTGTCGCTGCACGAGGACGTCACCGCGACGCCGGCCCCGGCCGGCCGCTGGGACGTGCGCGTCTCGGGCACCGACGGCACGGACGTGCGCGCGGTCCCGCTGGACGGGTCCAACCTCGCCGTGCGCGCCGCGCGGCTGCTCGCGGAGCGGACCGGCACGACGACGGGCGTGGACCTGCACCTGCACAAGGGCGTCCCCGTGGCCGGGGGCATGGCCGGCGGGTCCGCCGACGCGGCCGCGGCCCTGGTCGCCTGCGACGCCCTGTGGGGCACCCGCCTGGGCCTCGAGCGGCTGGGGGAGCTCGCGGCCGAGCTCGGCTCCGACGTCCCGTTCGCGCTGCACGGCCGCACCGCGGTCGGCACCGGCCGCGGAGAGCGGCTCGTGCCGGTCATGACGACGGCGACCTTCTCCTGGGTGCTCGTGACCTCCCCGGCGGGCCTGTCGACGCCCGCGGTGTTCCGCGAGTTCGACCGGCTCACGGGCGACGGCGGCAGCGACCTCACCGACGTCACGCGCCTGCGGGCCGTCGAGACCGCCCTGCGGGCCGGGGACCCCGGGCAGCTGGGGGCCGCCCTGCACAACGACCTCACCGAGGCCGCCGTGTCGCTCGCGCCCCGGCTGGCCGCCACGCTCGCCGGGGGCCGCGCGGCGGGCGCGCTCGCGGCGGTCGTCTCCGGGTCGGGCCCGACCGTCGCCCTGCTGGCGGCCTCGCCCGCGGCGGCCGCGCAGCTGGCGGCCGCGCTCGCCGACGAGCACGGTGCCGGGCGCGTCCGGACGGCGACCGCCCCCGTGCTGGGCGCCCACGTCCTCGAGGCGGTGCGCGCCACGGCGGTCACCGACCACGCCTCCGCACGCCGCCCCGACCTGCAGCCCGACCTGCGGCC
>NZ_JAAALN010000006.1 GCF_009906795.1 Kineococcus siccus | reverse complement strand
GCCCCACCCACCGTTCACTCGGGAGCCCGGGAACCGTTCCCGGCCAGCGCCCCTGCGGGCGCGACGGCCCCCGCGGTGACGGCCTCGGTGCTGACGTCGTCCGACGCGGCCACGCTGACCGTGCGGTGGCCGTCGTAGACGTCCCGGTCGAGCTCGCCCTCGGCGTTGGCGACGAGGACCGCGACGAGCGTGTCCCCGTTGACGTTGAGGAAGGTCCGCAGGATGCCCGTGAACCAGTCGACCGCGATGAGCAGGCCGACGGCCTGCACCGGGAGCCCGAGGGACGCGGCCAGGAACATGGCGACCACGGGGAAGCCGCCGGGGACGGTGATCGTGCCCATGTTCAGCAGGATCGCGAGGGCCATGCCGAAGACGATCTGACCGGGGCTGAGCTCCACCGCGCCGGCCTGGGCGAGGAACAGGACGACGATCGTGTAGTTCAGCACCGCGCCGTAGCTGCCCATGGTCAGCCCCACCGACAGCGTGAAGTTCGCGACGCGGCGGCTGACGCCCACCTTCTCGACGGTGTTCTTCAGCACGGTCGGGAACGTCACGGCGGAACTGGTCGTGGTGACGGCGATCGCGGTCTGCTCGGCGAGCTTGCGGGGGAGCCGGGCGGGGTTGATCCGCGCCCGGACGGTGACGATCGCGACGAACAGCACCGTGAGGACGACGACGCCCAGCAGCGTCGTCCCGAGGTAGGCGAGCGCCGTGGTCACGACGCGGAACCCGACGTCGCCGGCCAGCGCCGCGAGGAGGCAGAAGACGCCGACCGGCGCCACGTGCATGACGAGCCGGGTCAGCCCGAGGACGACCTGCTGGAGCTGGTCGAACAGGTCCAGGACCATCCGGTTGCCGGTGCGGGCGACGTAGCCGTTCAGCGCGACGCCGAACAGCAGCGAGAACACGATGATCGGCACCATCGTCGCGGTGGACATGGCGTCGAAGATGTTCGTGGTCACGAACGCCGTGACGGTGTCCTGCCAGCCCGCGGCCGGTCCCGCCGACTCCGCGAGCTCGGGGTCGAGCTCCCCCGCGAAGACCATGCCCTGACCCGGCCGGATCGCCTGGCCGAGAGCCCACGCGACGAGGGCGGCGACGACGGAGAGGCTCAGCATCCAGCGGAAGGTGCGGAACGCGAGCCGCCCGGTGCCCGCGCCGGCCATCGACCCCGTGGCCACGATCACCGACGTCATGACGAGCGGGACGATGGCCATCTGGACCAGGCGGATGAACAGGTCGCCGACGACCTCGAGGTTCGCCGCCCACTCACCGGCGACGAGACCGAACACGACGCCCCCGACCGCACCGGCGCCGATGAGGGCGGCGGGGTGGCGGAGGTTCACGGTGGGAGCGGTGACCGGCACGGGTACCTCCACGGGGTGCGGGCTGCGCACCGGGTGGTGCGTCCACCTCCCATTCAGGTGGCTCGCCGTTTCCGGACGGTTACGTCACCATCACAGCGCTGTGAAGGCGGAACCCCGTCGGCGACTCACCGCGCGCCCGGGCGGGCCGGTCCTCCGGTGTCGTCCCTCCCCGCCCGGCTGGGACCATGGACGCGACGCCGACCACCGACCCCCGGGAGCGACCGGACCGTGCACGCCCCAGGACCCGGCGCACCGCCGCCCGAGAGCGCGGCCATCGAGCTCTACTACGACGACTTCGCCCCGCACTACGTGCCGGGGTGGCGCTCGCTGGAGCACTACGGGCCGCTCGTCGCCGACTTCCTGCTGCGCACCGTGACGCCCGAGTGCCGGGTGCTCGACGTCGGGTGCGGACCGGGGCAGCTGACCCGCGACCTCCCGCCCGACGTGTCCGTCACGGGCATCGACCTGTCCCCGCAGATGCTCGCCCGGGCCGAGGAGGGGCGGCCGGGAGGCCACTACGAGCGGCACGACTTCCACGACCCGCTGCCGGGCGGGTGGGAGCGCTTCGACGTGGTCGTCGCCGTCGGGTGCCTGGAGTTCTGCCGCGACCTCCCGGCGACCCTGCGCCACCTCGCGGACGCGTGCGTGCCCGGGGCCCGGCTGCTGGTGGGCGTCGTCGAGGACCGCACCGCCCAGGCGCCGGGCCACACCCGCCGGGCCTTCTCCGACGAGGGCCTGCCGGGCGTCGACATGCACTGCTACGACGAGGCCGCGCAGCGGGCGGCCGTCGAGGCCGCCGGGCTGTCGGCCGCGTCCTACCGGTTCCTGCCGGCCTGGCGCCACGACGAGTACTCCCTCGTCGTGCGCTACGGGTGGTGGGAGCTGCGCAAGGACGCACCGGGCCGCTGAGCACCGGCGCTGCGGGCCGGCTCAGAGCAGGTAGCGGAACAGGGGCTCACCGGCGGCGACGCGCTCGAAGCTCGCGGGGGAGCCGCCCATCCGCGCGAGCAGCGCGGGCAGGTCGCCGGGGTGGGCGATCTCCAGCCCGACCAGGGCCGGACCGGTCTCGCGGTTGCTGCGCTTGACGTACTCGAACAGCGTGATGTCGTCGTCCGGGCCGAGGACCTCGTCGAGGAACCGCCGCAGCGCCCCGGGTTCCTGCGGGAAGTCGACGAGGAAGTAGTGCTTGCGGCCCTCGTGGATGAGCGCGCGCTCGACGATCTCGGCGTAGCGGGACACGTCGTTGTTCCCGCCCGAGACGACGCACACGACGCTCGACCCCGGGGCCAGGTCGACGGCCTCCGCGAGCGCGGCGGTGGCGAGCGCGCCCGCGGGCTCGGCGATGATCCCGTCGGTCTGGTACATCGCGAGCATCTCGCGGCAGATCCGGCCCTCCTCCACGGTGACGAGCTCGGTGCGGTGCGCGGCCACGACGGGGTAGGTCGACGCCCCGACCTGGCGCACCGCGGCCCCGTCGACGAACGTGTCCAGGTGCGGCAGGGCGACGGGCCGCCCCGCGGCTACGGCCGCCGCCATCGACGCGGCGCCCGCGGGCTCGACCCCGACGACGCGGACGCCGGGGTGACGCTCGCCCATCCACGCGAGGACCCCCGCGAGCAGGCCGCCGCCGCCGACGGGGACCACGAGCACGTCGGGCGGGGCGCCCTGGGCGGCGACGGCCTGCTCGACGACCTCGATCGCGACGGTGCCCTGCCCGGCGACCGTGCGGGGGTCGTCGAAGGCGGGCACGAGCGTCGCGCCCGAGGAGCTCGCGTGCTCCGTCGCCGCGGTCGCCGCGTCGTCGTAGGTGTCTCCCACGACGACGGTCTCGACGAACGCACCGCCCAGGTCGGCGATCCGGTCGCGCTTCTGCCGGGGCGTCGTGCGGGGCAGGTACACGCGCCCCGGCACCCGCAGCGCCGCGCACGCGTAGGCGACGCCCTGGCCGTGGTTGCCGGCGCTCGCGCAGACGACCCCGCGGGCCCGGGGGCCCGCGCCGAGCTGGGCGATGAGGTTGTACGCGCCGCGGGCCTTGTAGGAGCGGACCACCTGCAGGTCCTCGCGCTTGAGCCAGACCCGCGCCCCCGTCGCCTCCGAGAGCCGGACGCTCGGCTCCAGCGGCGTGGTCCCGACGACCCCGACGAGACGCCGCGCCGCAGCCTCGACGAGGGCTGCGTCCACCGCGCCCCCCGCGTCGGGCGCCGTCGTCCCGGGGAGGGGGGCGGCGGGCGGGCCACCGCGGGCGTCAGTCGTCATGACCCCATGGTCGCGCCGCGGGACGGCGCGGGCCGACGGTGGGGGAGGCGCGCCGCTTGGCGGCGACGGTCCGTCACCGCCGCGACGCGGGTCGTGACCTCGACCACAGGCCGGGGGCGGGGGTGCCGGTGACGGCAAGGCTGCCCTATCCTCGGCAAGCCTCACCTCACCTGGTGCGGCGTCCTGCGGAAGGGGTCGCACGTGCTCGCCACCTTCGTCATCGGGCTCCGCGAGGGGCTCGAGGCGGCGCTCGTCGTCGGCATCGTCGCGGCGTTCCTGCGCCAGCGCGGCGAGGCCCGGGCCGTGCGCCAGGTCTGGATCGGCGTGCTGGCCGCCGTGGTGCTGTGCGCCGGCGCCGCCCTCGCGCTGCAGTCCTACTCGCAGGGCCTGCCTCAGCTGCAGCAGGAGCAGCTCGAGACCGTCGTCGGCCTCGTCGCCGTCGCGATGGTCACCTACATGATCTTCTGGATGACGCGCCACGCGCGGTCCATGAAGGGCGACCTGGAGCGGGCGGCGGGTTCCGCGCTCGCCCGCGGCTCGTCCTGGGCCCTCGTCGCGATGGCCTTCCTCGCGGTGCTGCGCGAGGGCCTGGAGACGTCGGTGTTCCTGCTGGCCACCTTCCAGAACTCGGCGGACAACGCCGCCGGCGCGATCGGCGCCGCCCTCGGCATCCTCGTCGCGGTCGTGCTCGGCTACGGCATCTACCGCGGGGGCGTGAAGATCAACCTGAGCCGCCTCTTCCGCGTCACCGGGGTCCTCCTCGTCGTCGTCGCCGCCGGCATCGTCATGGGCGCGGCCCACACGGCCCACAGCGCCGGCTGGCTCCTGGCCGGTCAGCAGCAGGTGCTGGACCTCTCCGCGCTGGTGCAGCCCGGCACGGTCCGGGCCGCGGTCCTGCAGGGCGTCCTCGGCTGGCTGCCGCGGCCGACGCTCGCAGAGGTGCTCGCCTGGGTCGTCTACGCGGTGCCCATGCTCGTCGTCGTGCTGTGGCCGCGCTCGGGCCGCCGCGTCGGCCAGCGGTCCCCGCAGCCCGTCTCCGCCTGATCCCACCGTCTCGTCCGACCGCTCCTGGTGCCGCCGCCCGGCGGCACCGTCCTCCCGAAAGGCGTTCCCGTGTCCCGCAGTCCGCAGTCCCCGCGCACCAGCCGCCCGCTCGTGGCCCTCGCCGCGGCCGGTCCGCTGCTCCTGCTCGCCGCGTGCGGCGGCGGGGCGCAGGCCGAGGGCTCCGCCGCGGAGGGCTCCGTCGTCACCGTGACGATCTCCGACGACCGGTGCACGGCCGAGCCGGACAGCGTCTCGGCCGGGTCGACCACCTTCAACGTCACCAACGAGGACGCCTCGGCGGTGACGGAGGCCGAGCTGGTCAACGCCGGCGGGCGCATCCTCGGCGAGCGCGAGAACCTCACGCCGGGCCTGAAGGCGAGCTTCTCCCTGAAGGTGGAGCCGGGCGACTACAGCATCCAGTGCCCCAACGCGGCCACCGAGCTGACGCCGTTCACGGTCACGGGTGCCGCGGCCACCGCCGCGGCCACGACCGACCCGCTGTTCACGGCGGCCACGACGGGTTACCAGACGTACGTGAAGGAGCAGATCGCCCAGCTGGTCCCGGCGACCCAGGCCTTCGCGGCCGCGGTCGAGGCGGGCGACGTCGAGCGGGCCAAGGCGCTGTACGGGCCGGCGCGCGCGCCCTACGAGCGGGTCGAGCCGGTGGCCGAGAGCTTCGGCGACCTCGACCCCGCCATCGACGCGCGCATCGCCGACGTCGAGGACCCGGCCACGTGGTCGGGCTTCCACCGCATCGAGCAGGCCCTGTGGGTCGAGGGCAGCACGGCCGGCATGGCCCCCGTCGCGCAGAAGCTCGTCGCCGACGTCACCCAGCTCCAGACGCTCGCGCAGCAGGTCACCTTCCAGCCCGCCGAGCTCGCCAACGGCGCCAGCGCGCTGCTGGACGAGGTCGCGAGCAGCAAGGTCACGGGCGAGGAGGAGGCCTACTCGCACCTGGACCTGCTGGACTTCGCGGCCAACGTCGAGGGCGCCCGCAAGGCCTTCGACCTCCTGACGCCCGCGCTCCAGGTCACCGACCCCGAGCTGGTCACGACCATCACGCAGCGCTTCGACGACGTGACCACCGGGCTCGAGCCGTACCGTCGCGGGGACAGCTGGGCGCCCTACACGGAGCTGAGCGCCGAGCAGGTGCGCGAGCTCGCCACCGGGGTCGACGCGCTCGCCGAGCCGCTGTCCACCGTGGCCGGCAAGGTCGTCGGCGGCGCCGGGCAGTGACGACGCCGCGCCGCCCCGAGGAGATCGCCCGAGCAGGAGGAGGAGCCGTGGACGGGATCCGCCCGACGCGCCGGGGGCTGCTGACGGGGGCGGCCGTCGTCGGCGCCGCCGGCATCGGAGCCGGCAGCGTCGCCTTCGCGGGCCGCTCGCCCGAGAGCACGGCGAGCGCCGCCGCCCGCACGGTGCCCTTCCACGGCGCCCGGCAGGCCGGCATCACCACGCCCGCGCAGGACCAGCTGGTCTTCGCGGCCGTCGACGTGACGACGAAGGACGCCTCGGCGCTCGCCGACGTCCTGGCGCGCTGGACGGAGGCGACCCGCGCGATGACGGGCGGCGCGCACGTCGGGGGCGCCGACGGCATCGGTGTCGACCCCGACGAACCGCCGACGGACACCGGCGAGGCCTACGAGCTCCCGGCCTCGAACCTGACCGTGACCCTGGGGTACGGCCCGTCGCTGTTCGACGGGCGCTTCGGCCTGCAGGACAAGCGACCCGCCGCGCTGCAGGAGCTGCCGCCGCTGCCGGGCGAGCAGCTCGACCCCACGCGCTGCGGGGGCGACCTGTGCCTGCAGGCCTGCGCCGACGACCCCCAGGTCGCCTTCCACGCCGTCCGCAACCTCCTGAGGATCGGCCGCGGCGTCGTCGCGGTGCGGTGGATGCAGCTCGGCTTCGGCCGGGCCGCCTCGACCGCCGCCGGGCAGCCCACGCCCCGCAACCTGTTCGGCTTCAAGGACGGCACTGCCAACGTCCGGGCCGAGGACGGCCGCGACCTCGACGCCGCCGTGTTCGTCGGCGGCCCCGGAGCGCCTGCGGTGGACCAGGAGTGGATGCGCGACGGCACCTACCTCGTCGCTCGGCGCATCCGGATGCTGGTCGAGAGCTGGGACCGCGCGACCCTCGGCGAGCAGGAGCGGGTGATCGGCCGGACCAAGCGGACGGGCGCCCCGCTCACCGGCAGCCGCGAGTTCGACCCGCTGCAGCTCGACCGCACGTCCCCCGACGGCGAACCCGTCATCGACGTCGCCGCGCACGTGCGCCTCGCGGCGCCGGAGACCAACGGTGGCGCCAAGATGCTGCGCCGCGGGTACAACTACACCGACGGCCTGGACCCCGTCACGGGTCAGCTGGACGCGGGCCTGTTCTTCATCGCCTTCCAGAACGACCCCGAGTCGCAGTTCGTCGCGGTGCAGCGCCGCCTCGGCGCCCACGACGCGATGACCGAGTACGTCAAGCACGTCGGCAGCGCGGTGTTCGCGTGCCCGCCCGGCGTGGACGCCCGCGGCAGCTGGGGCGACGGCCTGTTCAGCTGAGGCCGCTCCTCGGCTGGGGCCGGGCAGGCGCGCGCGGTCGCGCTCGGCGCGAGCGTCGAGGACCTCCAGTCGGCGCCGGTCACCGGGGTTCGACGGCGCCCGTCGTCTGGTTCCCGCAGCCGACCGTGCGCGCGTTCTCCACCCGGGGGTCGTCCGCGCCGAGACCCTCGCCGACGACGGTCGTCGGACCGTTGGCCGCGCGGCGCCCGGAGTCGGTCAGCTCGACGGCGGTCCGGGTGACGCGGAAGGCCCCGCCGCCCGTGTCCTCGGCGTCCAGGCCCGCGAGCTGGAGGTCCTCCTCGTCGCCGCCCGCGACGCAGCCGACGCCGGTCCCGAAGCCGGTGAACCCGAGGTCGAACGTGTACTGCTCGCCCTGCGCGTTCTGCGTGGCCACGAGCGCGCAGTCGACGACGGCGTAGAGGGCGACGGAGCGGCCGGTGTCCAGCAGCACCACCGCGGGGCCCGCGGGCTGCAGCTTCTGGCCCAGTGCGGAGGCGGCCTGCGGGGCCGCGCTCGTGAACGTCGTGGAGAACGTCGCGCCCGAGGCCGTGGTGATGCCGAGGGTCCGGTCGGGGGTGTCGGCCAGCCACACGGTGTCCGGGGCGCCGTCGAGGTCGACGTCGCCCGTCTCCGCCGTCGCGGCGCCCGCCGGTGCGGCCGAGGCGTTCGGCGCGCACCCCGTCCCGCCGCCCGTCCCCTCGCCCTCCGCGGGGGCGTCCGGCGTGCCGTCGGCGCTGGAGGCCGCGGGCGAGCTCGTGGCGGGGGTGCCGGCGGCGGGTGCGCTGCTCGAGGAGCTGCTGCCCGTCGGGGTGGCCTCCGCGGCCGGGTCCGTGGCGGTGCCGGACCCGCAGGCGGTCAGGAGCGCCGCGAGGGCGACGGCCGCGGCGGCGGGCAGGCGCCGGGCGGGAGGAGGTGCGATCACGACGACGACCGTGTCACCGCACGGGCGGTGAGGGCAACCGACGCTCCGTGAGCACCTGGGGTCAGTCGCCCGGCGGGGCGGTCGGGAGGCCGCCCGGCCCGGACGCACGACGGCGCCGCCCCCGGCCGGGGACGGCGCCGTCGTGGCGGACGTGGGAGCTCAGGCGCCCATGTTCATGGTGTCGGGGTGCGCGCCGACCCGGCCGTCGCGCTCGAGGCCCGAGACCTGCGCCCGGTCGTCCTCGGTGAGCTCGAAGTCGAAGAGGTCGATGTTCTCCCGGATGCGCTCGGGCGTCACCGACTTCGGGATGACGAGGTTGCCGATCTCGATGTGCCAGCGCAGCGTGACCTGGGCGGGCGTCTTGCCGTGGGCCGCCGCGATCGCCCGGATGGTCGGGTCGTCGATGACGCCCTTGCCCGACGACAGGGGGCTGTAGGCCTCGGTGACGACCTGGTGGCGCGCGAGCTCCTCGCGCAGCGCGACCTGCTGCAGGAACGGGTGCAGCTCGATCTGGTTCACCGCGGGCACCACGTCGGTCCCCGCGAGGAGCCGGTTGAGGTGGTGCGGCTCGAAGTTGGAGACGCCGATGGCGCGGACGCGACCCTCCGCGTACAGGCGCTCGAACGCCTTCCAGGTGTCGACGTAGGCGTCCTTGGCGGGCACGGGCCAGTGGATGAGGTACAGGTCCACCGTGTCCAGGCCCAGCTTGCCGAGGCTCTCGTCGAAGGCGCGCAGCGTCGAGTCGAAGCCCTGCTCGGCGTTCCACAGCTTGGTGGTGACGAACAGCTCCTCGCGCGCCAGCCCGGACTGGGCGATCGCCGCGCCCACGCCCTTCTCGTTGCCGTAGATGGCGGCGGTGTCGATGTGCCGGTAGCCGGCCTCGAGCGCGGTGGCGACGGCGGGCGTGACCTCGTCGTCGCCGACCTGCCAGACGCCGAAGCCCAGCTGGGGCACGGTGACGCCGTTGTTCAGGGTGATCTGGGGGACCGCAGCGGTCATGGGGGAAGACGCTCCTCATCGGGGACGGGTGGCGTCGGGCCGGGAAGCGCCTCACGGCGCATCGCCGCTCGTAGCGGCTTCAGTTGGGACCCGGGGCTACCGCGGCCCGACGCCTCCACCAGTGTAACGAGCGGGCCACGACCCGCCAGGGCTGAGTCAGCCGAGCTCGCCGTCGCGCCAGCGCCGCCCGGCCGACTCGAGCTGCTCGGCGGTGCGCAGCAGGCGCGCGGCGGAGCGCGTGAGCCCCGAGGCGTCGTCCTCGGCGTCGGCGACGCGGGGGTCGTCGGCGTGGTGCGCGCGGCCGATGGCCACGACCCGGCAGAAGGCCGCGGCGCGCTCGAGCGTGACGGCGAAGTCGCCCTCGGCCACCCCGGTCAGCACGGCGTCCAGGACGGCGGCGACCTCGGCGGGCCCCGGCGGGTCCGCCACACCGGCCACGACCTCCATGACCGGCGCGTGGCGCCGGCCCTCCGCGAACTGGTCGGCGACCGAGCGGGGCGCGCGCTGCACCCAGGTGCGCAGGACGTACAGCCGCCACAGGGCCCCGGCGAGGGAGTCGGCGGGGGCGTCGGACCACAGCTCGGCGATGACCTCGAGCCCCTCGTCCTGCGCGAGGCGCACGACGCGGCGCGTGACCTCCGCGTCGGCGGCGGAGCGCGCCCCGTGCACCAGCGCGGACGCGGCCGCGTGGGCGGCCTCCTCGCGGGCCTGCGGGTCGATCCCGCCCGCCATGGCGAGGATCGCGTCGTCACCGGGCAGGGCCGGCCGGTGGTGGCGCCGCGCGGGCGGCTGGTCGCTCACGTCCCGATCGTCCCACTGCGCCGGGGCCCCGGCGCCCGCAGGTGGTGGGGCGTCCGCAGGTGGTGGGGCGTCCGCAGGTGGTGGAGCGTCCGCGGGGAGGGCGTCAGTGCCGGTAGGGCGCGGGGGGCGCGGCGAGCACGGCGCGGGGGCAGTCCGCCAGCCGCAGGCCGCCGTGGCCCAGGGCCTCGTCGCACAGCGACTCCACGCTCCAGCCGAGCTGGCTGCCGAACAGGGTCACCGAGACGCGGTAGACCGTGATCTCGTACTTCGTCGGGGTGCCGTAGGCGACGTGGATGCGGCCGATCAGCTCGGCGCCCGCGTCGTTGTCCGGGCCGTTCCACGGCCGGTCGTAGCGTCCCCAGACGCTCGGTGTCGCCTCCCAGACGCCCCCGTTCTGCACGTCGCGGAGCGCGAGCTCGACCAGCACGCGGCGGGCGGCGTCCTCGGGGACGATCGCGGCGGGCCGGATGACCTCGGAGATCTCCCCCACGCGGGTGGCCGGCTGCAGGTCGGTCACGGTCGCCTCGCCTCTCCTCGCCGGTGTGCCGGACGTCGCCCGGTGCCCTCCCATCGGCAGCCCCGGGCCCGCACCTGAGGGGCTCCGGGCCCGCCTGCGCCCGTGCGGTGGAGAGCGTGTGGTGGAGGTGGTGCGCTGCGGGGTCGGTGAGGCATGATGGCGGAGAACGGAAAGCACGCCGAGTAGTCATCTGGTCACCGCTTGTCGCTCCGCTGGGGTGCGAGGTCGTTGGGGAAGACGTCCCTCACACCGACGCAGAGGAGAACGGCATGTCCGGTGCGACGACTCGCGGCGTGCTCTTCGTGCACTCCGCACCACGAGCGCTCACTCCGCACATCGAGTGGGCCGCCGGTGGTGTCCTCGGCGTGCGCCCGTCCTTCGACTGGACGAGCCAGCCGATCGCTCCGGGCTGCCTGCGGGCCGAGTACTCGTGGCAGGCGCCGCAGGGGACGGGCGCCCTCATCGCCTCCGCGCTGCGCGGCTGGGCGCACCTGCGCTTCGAGGTGACCGAGGAACCCAGCCCCGGCTGCGACGGCGGTCGCTGGAGCCACACACCGGCCCTCGGCATCTTCCACACCGTGACGGACGTGCACGGCAACGCCCAGGTCCCGGAGGACCGCGTGCGCGCCGCCCTGGACCTCCTGTCCGGGCCCGCCGCCGACCCGGCGTCGGCGCGGCGCGCGCTCGCCCTGGCCGTCGGGGAGCCCTGGGACTCCGAGCTCGAGGCGTTCCGCCACGCCGGCGACGACACCCCCGTGCGCTGGCTGCACCAGGTCGGCTGAGCCGGGCCTCACCCCGACGCGCGACGGCCCGCAGGGAGTCCCTGCGGGCCATCGTGCGTGCGGGCCGGACCGGCCCGGGGAACCTCAGACCGAGCGGAAGACGAGGCTCGAGTTGTGCCCGCCGAAGCCGAACGCGTTGTTCAGCCCGACGAGGCGGCCCTCGGCCGGCAGCGGCCGCGGGTCCTTGCGGACGACGTCCACCGAGATGTCCGGGTCGATGTCGTCGACGTTGATCGTGGGCGGCGCCAGCCGGTCGCGCAGCGCGAGGATCGTGAAGATGCTCTCGACGGCGCCGGCCGCCCCCAGCAGGTGGCCCGTCATCGACTTCGTGGCCGAGACGGCGATGTGCTCGAGGTCGTCGCCCAGGGCCAGCCGCAGGCCGTGGTCCTCGGCGATGTCGCCCACGGGCGTCGACGTCGCGTGCGCGTTGAGGTGCACGACGTCCGCGGCCGAGATGTCCGCGGCGCGCAGCGCGTCGCCGATGGCGCGGCTCACGCCGAGACCTGCGGGCTCGGGTGCGGCGATGTGGTGCGCGTCGGCCGAGAGGCCCGCGCCCATCAGCTCCGCGTGGATGCGGGCGCCGCGCGCCACGGCGTGCTCCTCCGCCTCGAGGACGAGCATGCCCGCGCCCTCGCCGAGCACGAAGCCGTCGCGCTGGGTGTCGAAGGGCCGCGAGGCGCGCTCGGGGTCCTCGTTGCGCGTGGACATCGCGTGCATCGCCGCGAAGGAGGCGATGGGCAGCGGGTGGATCGCGGCCTCGGTGCCTCCGGCGATGACGATGTCGGCCCGGCCCGAGCGGATCATCTCCAGGCCGTAGGCGATGGCCTCGGCGCCCGACGCGCAGGCGCTGACGGGCGTGTGCGCCCCGGCGCCGGCGCCGAACTCGAGGCTGACGGCGGCCGTGGAGCTGTTGGCCATGAGCATCGGCACGGTCAGCGGCAGCACGCGGCGTGCACCGCGCGTGCGCAGCGTGTCGTAGGCGGTCAGCAGGGTCCAGATCCCCCCGATGCCCGTGCCCACGACCGAGCCCAGCCGGACCTTGTCGACCTCGGGGGCGCCCGCGTCCTTCCAGGCCTCGCGCGCGGCGATGACGGAGAACTGGGCCGAGGGGTCGAGCCGCTTGGTCTCCTGGCGGGTCAGGACGTCCGCGGCCTTGACCGCGGCCTGGGCGGCGAAGGTGATCGGCAGTTCCGTGTCGTCGATCCACGCGTCGGTGATGGGAGCCGCGCCGGAGGTGCCGGCGAGGGCGGCTGCCCAGGACGAACGGACGTCGCCGCCCAGCGGCGTCGTCATTCCGAGCCCGGTGACGACGACGCGGCGAGCGGTCGCGGTCATGTCGGTCAACTCCTTCTCGAACGGTGCGGCTGGGGGGGTCCCCCGACGGAGGTCCCCCGGGCTGAGGTGCCGCGTGCGGCGGCGCCGCCGGCCGGCCCGTGCGGGGCCGGGCCGGCGACGGCGGGTCTCAGCCCTGGGCCTGGGAGATGTAGGCGACGGCGTCGCCCACGGTGCGGAGGTTCTTGACGTCCTCGTCCGGGATGCGGACGGAGAACTTCTCCTCGGCGTTGACGACGATGGTCATCATCGACAGCGAGTCGATGTCGAGGTCGTCGGTGAACGACTTGTCGGCCTGCACGCTGTCGGTGGGCAGGCCGGTCTCCTCGTTGACGATCTCGGCGAGGCCGCTCAGGATCTCCTGCTCACTGGCCATGCGGTGCTCCTTCGGTGGTGGGCGCCCGGGGATCGGACCGCCACGTCGGCCTGGGGCGCCGGTGCTGCGTCCCAGGGGTCTTGGGGGTGCGGCTCACGGCAGCCGGACGACCTGCGCCGCGTACGACAGCCCGGCGCCGTAGCCGATGAGCAGGGCCAGCCCGCCCGACGGCGCGTCGCCGTCGGCCATCGCCCGCTCCATGGCCAGCGGCACCGAGGCCGCCGAGGTGTTGCCCATGTCGACGATGTCGCGGGCCACGTGCACGGAGTCGGGCAGCTTGAGCTGCTTGACCATGGCGTCGATGATCCGGCCGTTCGCCTGGTGGGCGACGAACACGTCGAGGTCGGACGCGGCGACGCCGGCGGCGTCCAGGGCGCGCTGGGCGACCGGCGCCATCTGCCACACGGCCCAGCGGAACACGGTCTGGCCGGCCTGCTCGAGGTAGGGCCAGGTGTCGTCGGGGACCGCGAGGTCGCCCGCCGGCTCGGCGGCGGCGAGCACCGCGGCCTCGTCGGGCACGAGCCGCTGGGGCGAGCGGCCCTGCCGCACGTCGAGCCACGAGAACTTGGAGCGGATGACGTCGGCCTGCCCGCCGTCGGAGCCCCAGACGGTCGGGGCGATGCCGACCTCCTGCGAGGGCCCGAGGACGACGGCGCCCGCGCCGTCGGCGAAGAGGAACGCCGTGGAGCGGTCGTGCTTGTCGGTGAAGTCCGAGAGCTTGTCCACCCCCACGACGAGGACGTGCTCGGCGGTGCCGCCGCGCACCAGGTCGCTGCCCACGGCGACGCCGTGGCAGAACCCGGCGCAGCCGGCCGAGACGTCGAAGGCCGCCGCGGGCGTCGCGCCGAGGCGGTGCGCGAGGACGGCCGCGGCCGCGGGGGTCTGGTAGGGGTGCGAGACGGTCGCGACGACGACGGCGTCGACGTCGCCCCCCGTCAGCCCCGCGGCGGCCAGGGCCTTGGCGGAGGCGTCCTCGGACATGTCGACGACGCTGACGTCGGGCGCCGCCCAGCGGCGCGTGGCGATCCCGGTGCGCTGGCGGATCCACTCGTCGGAGGAGTCGATCCAGGTGCACACCTCGGCGTTGTCGATGATGCGCGGGGGGCGGTGCGCCCCCACGCCGAGGATCCGGGCCTCCCGGTGCGGTGCGGTGCTCAGCCGGGGGCTCACCGGCCCACCTCCACTGGTGTCGTGGTCCGCACGACGCCGCCGTGCTCGGCGATCATCGTGCGGGCCCTCTCGAGGTCGTCTGGGGTCTTCAGCGCCAGGACGTCCACCCCCTTGAGCGAACGCTTGGCCAGGTTGGTCAAGGTACCCGCCGGCGGGACCTCGACCAGCCCGGTGACCCCGAGCCGGGCGAAGGCCTCCTGGCACAGGTCCCAGCGCACGGGGCGGCTGACCTGGGCCACGAGGCGGCGCAGGACCTCGGCGCCGTCGCTCACGAGCTCCCCGTCGGCGTTCGCGGCCAGCGGCACGGCGGCCGTCCCGGGTTCCAGGCCCGCGGCCAGGGCCTCGAGCGTCCCGACGGCCGGCTGCATGTGCGTGGTGTGGAAGGCCCCCGCGACCTGCAGGGGGACGACGCGCGCCTTCGCGGGCGGTGCGGCCGCGAGCGCGGCGAGCGCCTCCACGGTGCCAGCGGCGACGACCTGCCCGCCGCCGTTGGCGTTGGCGGCCGTGAGCCCGTGGGCCGCCAGTGCGGCCGCGACCTCGTCCGGGTCGCCGCCCAGCACCGCGCTCATGCCGGTCGGGGTGGCGGCCGCGGCCGTGGCCATCGCCCGGCCGCGCTCGCGCACGAGGACCAGCGCCTGCTCGGGCGTCAGGGCTCCGACCGCGGCGGCGGCCGTCAGCTCCCCGACGGAGTGCCCCGCGACGGCGCCCGCGGCGCCCGCGACCTCGGCCGGGGACGCCAGCAGCTCGCGCAGACCGAGGAGCCCGGCCGCGACGATGAGGGGCTGGGCCACCGCGGTGTCGCGCAGCGTGTCGGCGTCGGACACCGTGCCGTGGGCGAGCAGGTCGTCGCCGACCACGGCCGAGGCCCAGCGCAGCCGGTCGGCGACGCCCGGCAGCTCGAGCCACGGGGCGAGGAAGCCGGGGGTCTGCGAGCCCTGACCGGGGAAGACGAGAACGAGCACCGTCCCACCTTCTCGTGCCGGCCGGGCCCGCCCTGGTCACGACGCTCACCGACTTCGGCGGCGCGCGTTGTAGGGATCCTCCAAGGCGCGCGGTGGACGGCCCGGCGCGTCGGCACGCTGCGTCAGGGTGCGTGGGCGCAGCGTCAGCCGTCGTCGTCGGCCGTCGACGGCCGCCCGCCCAGGGGCCCGCGCGGCGCCGCCGGCGCCGGGACCTGCGACAACCGGCCCAGCGCGAGCGCCGTCTGCAGCACGAACCGCTCCCGCGGCGACGAGGGCGTCCAGCCGCACACGTCCCCGACCCGCCGCAGCCGGTACCGCACGGTGTTGGCGTGGACGAACAGGGAGCGCGCGCACGCCTCGAGCGAGCCGCCGTGCTCCAGGTAGGCCGTCAGCGTCTCCAGCAGCGCCCCGCCCGCCTCCTCCAGCGGCCGGTAGGCGCGGTCCACGAGCGCCCGGCGCGCGGTCGCGTCGCCCGACAGCGCCCGCTCCGGCAGCAGGTCGTCGGCGAGCACCGGGCGCGGCGCGCGGGGCCACGCGCGGCAGGCGACCACGCCCGCGAGGGCGGCCCGGGCCGAGCGGGCCGCGACCGGCAGCGACGCGACCGTGGGGCCGACGACGACCGGGCCCTCCCCGAACTCGGTCGTCGCGAGCAGCTCGGCCGTCGCGAGGACGTCGGTCAGGCCGGACAGGACGACGACGAGCCGCTCGCCCTGCACGCCGACCAGGGCCTCGCCGCCCGCCGCCCGGACCACCTTGCGCACGCGCGGGACCACGCCCGCGGGGGCGTCGTCGCTGGAGGTGCCCATGACGACGGCCGTCGGGGTGTCCAGGCGCCAGCCCAGCGCCGAGGCGCGGGAGGCGATGGTCTCCTCGCCGTCGCCGCGCAGCACGGCGTCCACGACCAGGGCCTCCAGCCGCGCGTCCCACGCGCCGCGCGACTCGGCGGCGCGCGCGTAGACGGCCGCCGCGGCGAAGGCGACCTCGCGGGAGTAGCGCAGCAGCGACTCCCGCACGCGCGGCCGCTCGGCCGGCGCCCCGTCGCCGACGACGGCGTCGACGCCCTCCTCCACCACCGTGATCGCGGTGCGGACGAGCTCGACGGTCTGCTGCAGCGTCACCGAGCGGGTCAGCTCCCGAGGGACCGTCCCGAACACGTTCTTGTCCGCGAGGCCCGCCGGGTCCGGGTCCCCGAGCCAGCGCAGGAAGTCGGTGTAGCCGGCCTGCGCGACCAGGCCGACCCACGAGCGCTCGTCGGGCGGCAGGCCCGCGTACCAGGGCAGCTCGTCCATCCGCGCCGCGATGGCCGAGGCGAAGGTCCCCGCGGCCGCCTCGAGCCGGCGGACCGTGGCCGCGGACAGCTCGGTGGGGACGGTGGGCACCTCGGGAGCCTATGCACGCGGGGTCACCGGCGTCGCCGCGCGCGCGAGGCCCACCTGCGCGAGGACGGGCCGGGCTGATCGCCCTGGGCTAGGGTTCGAGCGCGCGGTGTCCCACCGCACACGCCGTCACGACCACCGGGGGAGCTCCGACCGCCGACCGTCCACCCGGACCGGCCGGCACCACCGGCCGACCCCCAGCCGGGGGAGCCGGAGGGCTGCGGGGAGGCGCTGTGCGCAGCCGACGGGGACGCCACGGAAGGGGACGCATGGGACTGCTCGACCGCTGGCGCCGGGGAAGCCCCGCGCCCGACACGACCGATCCCGCGCCGCGCCGCGCGGCCGTCCGGCGCCGCCGCCGGCGCCCCGAGGCCGCCGGCATCGCCGGGGAGGCCGCGCTGCGCGAGACGCTGCGCGAGGACCCCAACGACGAGCGCGCGTTCGCGACGCTGGCCGAGACCGTCCGCACGCGGGCGGCCGAGGGGCACGACGCGACGGCGCCCACGAGCGACGAGGCCCGGCGCGCGGCGGACAACGCCGTGTGGGCGCTGGCCGAGGAGCTGGCGCAGAGCCCGCGGGCCTGGCGGCCCCTGCTCGAGCTCGGGCGGCTGTCCCTGACCGACGACCGCGAGGGGGCGCTGCGCCGCCTCGGCATCGCCGCCGAGCGCGACGCCTCGGGCCGCGCGCTGGCCGAGGCGCTCGCGATCCTGCGCGAGGCCGGCATGCCGAACGACGCGCTCGGCCTCGGGGTCGGGCACTGGCGTCCGCGCGAGCACGACGTGGAGGCCGGCCGGCACCTCGTCGCCGCCGCCATCGACTCGGGTCGCCTCGGTGAAGCGCGCCGCCACCTCAAGGCGCTCGCGGAGCACCCCGACCAGGGCCGGGTCGCGCCGCTGCGGGCCGAGCTGGAGGAGGCCATCTCCCGCGCGGACAAGGCGCGGCACTAGCGGCACGGCCGAGGGGACCCGGCGACGGGTGCACCTCACGAGGAAGGGCCCCGCACCGGACGGTGCGGGGCCCTCCCTCGTGCTCAGCCGGTCAGCTCTCGCCGCCCGCGTTGCCGGTCGTGCCGGCGCGGACGTCGTGCAGCCGGTACTTCTCGATGGCCTGGCCCGGTGCGCGCCAGTCGACCTCGCCGCGCTTGGCGAGCATCTCCAGCGCCCGCACCGCGACGGAGGGGCCGTCGATGTGGAAGTGGCGGCGGGCCGCCGCCCGCGTGTCCGACAGGCCGAACCCGTCGGCGCCGAGGGAGGCGAACTCGCCCGGCACCCACTGCGCGATCTGGTCGGGCACGGCGCGCATCCAGTCGCTGACGGCCACGACCGGGCCGGGCGCGTCCTCGAGCTTCCGCGTGACGTAGGGGACCTGCGACTCGTCGCCCGGGTTGAGGAACGCGTGCTCGTCGCACGCCAGCCCGTCGCGGCGCAGCTCGTTCCAGCTCGTCACCGACCACACGTCGGCGACGACGCCGAAGTCGTCCCTCAGCAGCTGCTGGGCCTCCAGCGCCCACGGGACCCCCACGCCCGACGCGAGCAGCTGCGTGCGGGGGCCGTCGCCCTCGCCCGCGCTGACGCGGTGCAGGCCGCGGACGATGCCCTCGACGTCGACGTCCGCCGGCTCGGCCGGGTGGACCATCGGCTCGTTGTAGACCGTCAGGTAGTACATGACGTTCTCGGGGTCGTCGCCGTACATCCGGCGCAGCCCGTCCTTGACGATGTGGCCGATCTCGTACGCGTACGCCGGGTCGTAGGCCACGACCGCGGGGTTCGTCGACGCGAGCAGCAGCGAGTGGCCGTCACCGTGCTGCAGGCCCTCGCCCGTCAGCGTGGTGCGCCCGGCCGTGGCCCCGATGAGGAAGCCGCGCGACATGGTGTCGGCCGCCGCCCACAGGTTGTCGCCCGTGCGCTGGAACCCGAACATCGAGTAGAAGACGTAGACGGGCACCATCGGCTCGCCGTGCGTGGCGTAGGAGGAACCCGCGGCCGTGAACGCCGCGATGGCGCCGCCCTCGTTGATCCCGACGTGCAGGATCTGCCCCTGCGCCGACTCCTTGTAGGCCAGCATCAGCTCGCGGTCGACGGAGGTGTACTGCTGCCCGTGCGGGTTGTAGATCTTGATCGTCGGGAACAGCGAGTCCATGCCGAAGGTGCGGGCCTCGTCCGGGATGATCGGCACGACGCGCTGGCCGAACTCCTTGTCCCGCATGAGGTCCTTCAGCAGCCGGACGAACGCCATCGTGGTGGCGATCTCCTGCTTGCCCGATCCCTTCGCGGCGATCTTGTAGCTGTCGTCGCCGGGCAGGTGCAGCGGCGCGTGCTGCACGCGGCGCTGCGGCACGGGCCCGCCGAGGTCGGCGCGGCGCTTGCGCAGGTACTGGATCGCCTCGTCGTCGTCACCCGGGTGGTAGTAGGGCGGCGCGTAGGGGTCCTTCTCGAGCTGCTCGTCGGTGAGGGGGATCCGCAGCGAGTCGCGCAGGAGCTTGAGGTCCTCCAGCGTCAGCTTCTTCATCTGGTGGGTCGCGTTGCGGCCCGCGAAGTGCGGCCCGAGGCCGTACCCCTTGATGGTCTTGGCCAGGATCACCGTCGGCTGGCCCGTGTGGTTCATGGCCGCCTGGTAGGCCGCGAACACCTTGCGGTAGTCGTGGCCGCCGCGCTTGAGGCTCCAGATCTCGTCGTCGGACATGCTTGCGACGATCTTGGCGGTGCGCTCGTCGCGGCCGAAGAAGTTCTCCCGGACGTAGGCGCCGTTCTCCGCCTTGAACGTCTGGTAGTCACCGTCGGGCGTCGCGTTCATGAGGTTGACCAGCGCGCCCTGGTGGTCGGCGGCGAGCAGCGTGTCCCACTCGCGGCCCCACAGGACCTTGATGACGTTCCAGCCGGCCCCGCGGAAGAACGCCTCGAGCTCCTGCACGATCTTGCCGTTGCCCCGCACGGGGCCGTCGAGGCGCTGCAGGTTGCAGTTGACGACGAAGGTGAGGTTGTCGAGCTCCTCGTAGGCCGCCAGCTGCGCGAACCCGCGCGACTCCGGCTCGTCCATCTCGCCGTCGCCCAGGTACGCCCACACGTGCTGCTGCGAGGTGTCCTTGAAGCCGCGGTGGTGCAGGTACTTGTTGAACTGCGCCTGGTAGATCGCGTTCGCCGGGCCGAGGCCCATCGAGACGGTCGGGAACTCCCAGAAGTCCGGCATGAGCCGCGGGTGCGGGTAGGACGACAGCCCGTTCGGGGCCGCGGAGACCTCCTGGCGGAACCCGTCGAGCTGCTCGGCCGACAGCCGGCCCTCGAGGAAGGCGCGCGCGTAGACGCCGGGGGAGGCGTGGCCCTGGATGAAGACCTGGTCGCCGCCGCCCGCGTGGTCCTTGCCGCGGAAGAAGTGGTTGAAGCCGACCTCGTACAGCGTCGCGGACGACGCGTACGTGGAGATGTGGCCGCCCACGCCGATGCCCGGCCGCTGCGCGCGGTGCACCATGACGGCCGCGTTCCAGCGGATCCAGGCGCGGTAGCGGCGCTCGACCTCCTCGTCGCCCGGGAACCAGGGCTCGGACTCGGGGCCGATGGTGTTGATGTAGTCCGTCGCCATCAGGCTCGGGACGCCGACCTGCTGCTCACGGGCCCGCTGCAGCAGTTGGAGCATGAGGTAGCGCGCGCGCAGCTTGCCGCGCTCGTCGACGACCCCGTCGAGGGAGGCCAGCCACTCGGCGGTCTCCTCGGGGTCGATGTCGGGAAGCTGCGAGGGCAGGCCGTTGAGGATGGGGCCCTTGCCGGCGGGGCCGTTCCCCGCGTCGTCGCGTCTGGCCACGGTGGTGGTCCTCCCGCTGGAGTAGAGGGGCCCGCGGTCAGCGGGCACCCCCACAGGTTAGGCGTCCTCCGCCTCCCGGCACGATCCAGGTCCTCCCGGTCAGGGTCAGGCTCCGGGTCGGGCTCCGGCGCCGCCCGCCACCGCGCCCGGGGAGGCGGTCCCCGCCGCTGCCGCGCCGGCCTCGAGCCGCACGCGGTGACCGCCCGTGTAGACGTTCGCGGTGGGGGGGCGCAGGAAGCCGACGAGGGTCATGCCCGTCCCGCGGGCCAGCGAGACGGCCAGCGAGGACGGCGCGGACACCGCGGCGAGCACGGGCACCCCGGCCACGGCCGCCTTCTGCACCAGCTCGAAGCTGGCCCGGCCGCTGACCAGCAGGACGTGCGAGCGCAGCGGGACGCGGCCCGACCGCAGCGCCCACCCGACGACCTTGTCGACGGCGTTGTGCCGCCCCACGTCCTCCCGCAGGCACACCAGCCGCCCGTCGGCGGTGAACAGGCCCGCGGCGTGCAGCCCACCCGTGCGGTCGAAGGCCGGCTGCGCGGCCCGCAGCGCCGCGGGCAGCGACGTCAGCAGCTCCAGGTCCACCACGACGTCGTCGTCGTCGAGGGGGTGGACCGTGCGGTCGAGGACGTCGTCGACGCTCGCGGTGCCGCAGACGCCGCACGCCGAGGTCGTCGTGAAGGGCCGGGCGACCCGGTCGGTGACCAGCCGGCTGCCCGGCCGCGGCGTGACCTCCACCACGTTGAACGTCGGCTGCCCGTCCTCGCCGACGTCCGTGCAGTGCCGCATCGCGGTGACGTCGTCGGCGCCCGCGACGAGCCCCTCGGCGTGCAGGAACCCCAGGACGAGGTCGAAGTCGTCGCCGGGCGTGCGCATCGTGACCGTCAGCGGCTCGCCCGAAACGGTGATCTGGAGCGGTTCCTCGACCGCCAGCGTGTCCGGACGGGCCGTGCGGGTGCCCGCCGCGGCGTCCAGCCGTTCGGTGCGCGTGCGCGTCGTGACCCGTCCCACAGGGGTCAGGTTGCCACGCCGGGCGCCCCGCGCCACGCGAGCGCACGCTCTCTCGGCGACCCTCCCCGGGGGGCCACGGCCGCCGTCGCCCCCGCGCCGGGACGGGCCACGCCTTGCGCGCCGGGGGGGTTCTCCGCTGGACTAGGTGGTCCAGAGGCATCGGCGCGACCCGTCGGTGCCCGTCGTGGTCCCCCTGCGGGTGGGGCCTGAGGGAGAGGTAGGACAGCAGGTGAGCGCGACCGCGGACCCTGCCGCCGACCAGGCAGCAGTGGCCAAGCTGGGCTTCAAGCCCGGCCAGCTCGTCCAGGAGCTCGGCTGGGACGAAGGCGTCGACGACGACTTCCGCCGGGCCGTCGAGGACACCGTCGGCAGCGAGCTGCTCGACGAGGACGCCGACGAGGTGGCCGACGTGGTCATCTGCTGGTTCCGCGACGGTGACGGCGACCTCGTCGACGCCCTCGTGGACACGGTGACCAACCTCGGCGACGGTGGCATCGTCTGGCTGCTGACCCCCAAGAAGGGGCGCCCGGGCCACGTGCCCCCCGGCGAGATCGACGAGGCGGCCCCCACGGCGGGCCTCCACGCGACGAGCAGCGTCAGCGCCTCGGGCAACTGGGCCGGCACCCGCATGACGACGCCCAAGAGCGACCGCCGCTGACCTCCACCGCGGTGCCCGCGGACACCGTCCTCCGCGACCAGCACGGGTCCGCCGTCCGGCTCGGGGAGCTGTGGGCGCAGGGGCCCGCGCTCCTCGTGCTGGTGCCGGCGGCCTTCTCCACGCACTGCTCCGCAGAGCTCGGCGGACTGGCCTCGGCCGTCGACGCCTTCGACGACGCGGGCGTCCAGCTGGCCGCCCTGTCCTGCGACCCCGTGCCGGCCCTGCGGGCCTGGTCGGAGGCCGGCGGCTACCCCTTCCCGCTGCTCTCCGACTTCTGGCCGCACGGGGCCGCGGCGCGCGCACTCGGGGCCTTCGACGCGGAGCTCGGGGTGGCGCAGCGCCTCTCGGTCCTCGTCGACGCCTATGGGGCCGTGCGCTGGACGCTGCGGCACCCGCACAGCCGGGCCCGCTCGCTCGCGGACCACCTCGCTGCGCTGGACGCCCTGCCACCTGGTCGTCCCGGCCCGCCCGTGCACACCTGAGGCGTACGGTGGGCCGGCCCCGCGCCAGCGCCGGTCCGGGCCCGTAGCTCAGTTGGTAGAGCACCGCGCTTACACCGCGGCCGTCGTCGGTTCGAGCCCGGCCGGGCCCACCAGCACGACCGACCGGTCCCGCCGACCGTCCCGCTCGCCCTAGGGTGCTGCTCCGTGTCGAGGACCGCTGACGCCCCGCCCACCGCCGCACCGTCCGGCGCGCCCACCCTCGGTGAGGTCGTCGACGCGCTGCAGGCGCGGCACCCGCCGGCGTGGGCGCAGCCGTGGGACGCCGTGGGCCTGGTCGCCGGGGACCCGGAGACCGTCGTCCGGACGGTGCTGCTGGCCGTGGACCCCGTCGAGGAGGTCGTCGACGAGGCGCTGGCGCGGGGGGCGGACCTCCTGCTCGTGCACCACCCCCTCTTCCTGCGCCCCGTGACGTCGGTGGCGGCCACGACGCCCAAGGGCCGCGTCGTGCACCGCCTCCTGGCCGCCGGCTGCGCCCTCTACGTCGCCCACACCAACGCCGACGCGGCCAGCCCCGGCGTCTCGGACGCGCTCGCGCGGATCCTCGACCTGCACGACCTCGTGCCGCTGGAGCCCCTGGCGGAGCACCCGGACCACCCCGAGCTCGGCATCGGCCGCGTCGGCGACCTCGCCGAGCCGGTCCGCCTGGGCGACTTCGCCGACCGCGTCGCCGAGGTGCTGCCCGCCACCGAGCAGGGCGTGCGGGTCGCGGGGGACCTCGACGCGCTCGTGCGGCGCGTCGCGGTGTGCGGCGGCTCCGGCGACAGCCTGTTCGACGCGGTCCGCGCGAGCGGCGCCGACGTCTACGTCACGGCGGACCTGCGGCACCACCCGGCGTCGGAGGCGCGGGAGACGGCGGCGGGAGGCCCGGGCGACGGCCGCCCCCACCTCGTCGACGTCGCGCACTGGGCCAGCGAGTGGCCGTGGCTGGCCGGCTGCGCCGACCGGCTGGTGGCGGACCTGGCCGCGCGCGGCCGTACGGTTGGGGCCCACGTGTCCACCACGCGCACCGATCCCTGGACGCTGCGCGTCCCCAGCCGAGGAGAGTGACCGCTCGCGTGCCCAAGGCCCCGGCGATCGACCAGCAGAAGCTGCTGGACCTGCAGGCCGTCGACACCCGCCTGGCGCAGCTGGCGCACCGGCGGGCGACGCTGCCCGAGCAGAAGGAGCTGGACGCGCTGCTCGCCGAGCAGCGCACCGTCGGTGACACCGGCGTCGCGGCCCGCACCGTGGTCGGCGACGTCGAGCGGCTCGTCGCGAAGGCCGAGGCCGACGTCCAGCAGGTGCGGGACCGGGTGGCGCGCAACACGAAGCGGCTCGAGTCGGGCGCGGGCAGCGCCAAGGACCTGCAGGGCCTGCAGCACGAGCTCGAGTCCCTCGCCCGGCGGCAGGGCGTGCTGGAGGACGACGAGCTGGAGGTCATGGAGCGCCTCGAGCAGGCGCAGGCGGCCGCCGCGGAGGTCGCCGCCCGCGAGGCGGAGCTCGCCGCCGCCGTCGAGGCCGTCACCGCGCGCCGCGACGAGGCTCTGACGGCGGTCGCCGACGAGGAGCGCGCCGCGCTGGCGCGCCGCCAGGCCGTCGCGATGGGCATCGACGTGCCCCTGGTGCAGCTGTACGAGAAGGTCCGCGCGCGCACCGGGGGCGTGGGTGCGGCGCTGCTGCGCGCGCGCCGCTGCCTGGGCTGCATGTTCGAGCTGTCGTCCTCGGACGTCTCCGACCTGCGCTCGACGGCGCCGGAGGAGGTCGTGCTGCACGAGGAGTGCGGGAGGATCCTCGTCCGCACCGACGAGTCCGGGCTGTGAGTCCCGCCCCCGGCACCGGGCGGCACCTGCGCGTCGAGGCCGACGGCGGCTCGCGCGGCAACCCCGGCCCGGCCGGGTACGGCGCCGTCGTGCGCGACGCCGCGACGGGCGAGGTCCTCGCCGAGGTCGCCGAGTCCATCGGGCGCGCGACCAACAACGTCGCGGAGTACCGCGGGATGCTCGCCGGGGTCCGGGCGGCGCTGAGCATCGACCCGGACGCGACGCTCGACGTCCGGATGGACTCCAAGCTCGTCGTGGAGCAGATGTCGGGGCGCTGGCAGGTCAAGCACGAGGACATGCGGCGCCTCGCGAGCGAGGCGCGGGCGCTGCTGCCGGCGGGCCGCGCGACGTTCGGGTGGATCCCGCGCGCCCAGAACTCCCACGCCGACCGCCTCGCCAACGAGGCCATGGACGCGGCGGCGGCCGGCCGGGAGTGGCAGCGGACGACCACGCCCGCCGCGACACCGGCTGCGACGCAGGGGGAAGCGGCGGCGACCCGCAAGGCCCCCGCGGCCGCCCCGGACCGCGGGCAGCCGCTCGTCCTCGTGATGGTCCGGCACGGGTCCACCGCGCACACCGAGGAGCGCCGCATCTCGGGCCGGCACGGCGGCGACCCCGAGCTCACCGCCGGGGGCCGTGCCGAGGCGGCCGCGGCGGCGGCCTGCGCCGAGGTGGTGGGGGCCGACGTCGTCGTCACCTCCTCGCTGCGGCGCTCGCGGGAGACCGCGGAGGTCATCGCGCGCGCGGTGGGGGCGGAGCTCCTCGTCGACCCGCAGTGGGACGAGACCGACTTCGGCGAGTGGGACGGTTCCCGCGCCGCCGACGTGGTGCGCCGCTGGCCGGCGGAGTACGCGGCGTGGGCCGACTCCGCCGACGTCGCCCCGCCGGGCGGGGAGTCCCTGCGCACGGTCGAGCGGCGCGTGGCCGTGGCCCGCGAACGGCTCGTCGCGCGGTGGGCCGGGCGGCGGGTCGTGCTCGTCAGCCACGGCGACCCGCTGCGGGCGCTGCTGCGCGGGTGCCTCGGCGCGCCGTCCAGCGTGCACCGCGCCATCCACGTCGACCCGGGGTCGCGCACCCTGGTGCGGCTGTGGGCCGACGGCTCCGCGGAGGTGCTGGCCGTCAACCGGGTGTGAGGCGCTCCTCGCGGCGGCGGGCGACGAGGCCCGCCACCACGGCCGCGACCTCCCCGGGCGTGCGCCGGTCCGTGATCACCACGGGCCCGTACCCGGCGAGCGCGGCCGCGACCCGCTCGTAGCCCGCGAGCCGGGACAGCCGCCGTGTGCGCGCGGCGGGGTCGCCGCCCTCGCGCGTGATGCGCCGCGCCAGCTCCGGGCCGGACGCGTGCAGCGTGACGTGCAGGACGTCGAGCCCGCGCTCGCGCAGGGCGTCGAGCACGGTGTCCAGGGTGGCGGTGTCCAGCAGCGGGACGGGGACCGCGACGACGCGGTCGGTCCGCCGGGGCGGGGCCGCGTGGGCCGCCAGGCACGCCGCGACCCAGGCCCCGGCGGTCGCGGTCCGCCAGGCCGGCCGGGCCCGGACGTCCTCAAGGCGCGCCGTCAGCGGGCCGCCCGCGGGCAGGTCGAGCGAGGGCAGCCGTGACGTGGGCAGGCGTCGGGTCGGCAGGCGTCCGGTGAGGCGCCGCAGGTCGCTCCCGACGCCGCCGGGGTCGAGCGTGCGCGTGCCGGGCACGGCGGCCCGCAGCGCCCGGGCGGCGGCGGAGGCGCCCACGCCGCGGGGACCGTTCAGCCAGACGAGCACGCGGGGCAGCGTAGGACGGGCGGCCGGCGAGCGCCGGTCAGGCCGTCAGCTGCAGGGCCGCGGTCGCGGCCACGACGCAGACCACCGCGCCGAGCAGGCCGAGGGCCCCGAAGCGGGGCAGCGAGATGCGCACGCCCCGCGCCCGGCAGCGCTCCAGCCACAGCAGCGTCGCCAGCGACGCCCACGGCGTCACGAGCGGGCCGAGGTTCACGCCGATCAGCACCGCCACGAGCCGGGACCCGCTGCCCGCCAAAGGTTCCACCGCGAGGTAGGCGGGGAGGTTGTCGACCGCGTTCGCAGTGAGCGCCGACGTCGCGGCGAGCCGCAGGTGGGCGCCGAAGCCCTCGCCGGTCCCGGCGACGGGCGCGAGCAGCCGGTCCAGGCCCTGGGCCTGCGCGGCCTGCACGACGAGGAAGAGCCCGGCGACGAGGACGACGGTCCGCCAGGGCAGCAGGGCGGGGCGCAGCACCTCGGGGCGGCGCCGCGCGAACACCGCGACCAGGACGGCGGCCGCCACCGCGGCCGGGACGGCGGGGGTCACCCCGCTGACGAAGGCGGGGGCGAGCAGGCAGCACACGACCGCGGCCGTGCGGAAGAGGACGGGGTCGCGCGGCGGGCCGGGCGGGGCCGGGGCGTAGCCGCCGCGCAGGCGGCGCCGGTAGGTCAGGCCCAGCACGACGACGGCCCCGAGGAGCCCGGCCAGGAACGGGGCCCACGTGAGCCCGACGAACGTCGCGACGCCCGCGTCGCCGAAGCCCGCGAGGGAGTCCAGCGCAAGCAGGTTGGTCAGGTTGGAGACCGGCAGCAGCAGCGAGGCGGTGTTGGCGAGCCACACCGTCGTCACGGCGAAGGGCAGCGGGTCCAGCCGCAGCTGCGCGGCCAGCGCCAGGACGACGGGGGTGAGCAGGACGGCCGTGGTGTCCAGGGAGAGCACGACGGTCGCCACCGTGCCGAGGGCGACGACGAGCAGCCAGAGCCGCCAGGTGCGACCCCGGCCGGCCCGCGCGGCCAGCCGCGCGGCCGCGTCGAAGACCCCCGCGGCGTCCGCCAGCTCGGCCACGACCGTGACGGCGACGAGGAAGGCCAGGACGGGGCCGGCGCGGCGGCCCACCTCCAGGGCGTCCTCGCCGCTCAGCAGACCGGTGACGGCGCAGGCGAGCCCGGCGAGCCCGGCGATCCACCACACCTCAGGCGGCCGTGGGCGGCGCCTGGACCTGCAGCGTCCACGGCACCCCGGGCCGCGGCGGGGCGAGCAGCTCGGCGTCGAACGCCTCCCGCACCGCCTCGGCGAGCGCGGGCACGCTGCGGGGCGGACGGCCGGGGCGGGTGAGCAGGTGCCGGGCGACGAGCCCGCGCGTGTGCTTGGCGGCGTGCGAGACGACCGCACCGCCGGACAGGACGCGCACGGCCGCGGTCCGGGCCGCCGTCGCGCGGTCGGGGACCCAGGCCGCCGCGTAGGCCGCCGACCGGCAGTCCACGACCACCCCGGCCGGCGCGAGCACGCCCGTCAGGTGCCGGCGCCAGTGCGCCGCGAGCGGGCCGGTCCCGGGCAGGTCGGTCCCCATCGACAGCCGGTAGCCGGGGACGCGGTCGCGGGGGTGCAGCAGCCCCCACAGCGCCGAGACGACGAGGACCCGGCGGGCCGCGGCGGCGGACACGGTGGGCAGGTCCAGGGCGTCGTAGAGGACCCCGCGGTAGACGGCGGACGCGGGCGCGGCGGGCCGGGTGCGCAGGCTGGTGTTGGCGGCGACGACGTCGGCGAGGCCGCGGGGCGTGCCGAGCACCGCGGTGGCGTCGGGGCGGGCCGAGACCGCGACCAGCGCGTCCAGCACCTGCTCGCGGGCGGCGTTCAGCGCGGGGAAGGACAGGCGCTCGAGGTCGACCGGGCGCCCGCGCGCGGGCCCCGCCCACTTGGTCTCCGACGGGGGGAGCAGCACGAGCACGGTCGGCGAGCCTACGTCGTCGGCTAGGGTGCTCGAGGACGAGTCGGCCGGGCGGTCGCGTCGGGCCGGGAGACCGGTCCGCCGAGGAAAGTCCGGACTCCGAAGGGCAGGGTGGTGGGTAACGCCCACCCGGGGTGACCCGCGGGAAAGTGCCACAGAGAACAGACCGCCACCTCCGCGAGAGCGGGGGCGGTAAGGGTGAAACGGTGGTGCAAGAGACCACCAGCACGCCGGGTGACCGGCGTGGCTCGGCAAACCCCACCCGGAGCAAGACCAGACAGGCAGCGTTCGAGGGCGGCCCGCCCGAGCTGCCGGGTAGGTCGCTGGAGGCGTGCGGCGACGCACGTCGTAGAGGGATGACCGCCGCCGCCCGCACCGAGAGGTGCGGGCGCGCACAGGATCCGGCTTACAGGCCGGCTCGTCCACCCCTGTGCCGCTGACCTGCGGCGATGAAGCTAGTGGACCGCGCCAGTCCAGTCCTGGTCCAGTCCACCTCCGCCGAGAACTGCATCCACCGCGTCCCGAGTCCGGTCCTCCGAGTCCGGCCAGAGGTGCGAGTAGGTGTCGAGTGTCTCGGCGGCGTTCGCGTGCCCTAGCCGTGCCTGCACCGTCTTCACCGACTCGCTGTGCCGGATCAGCAACGACGCGTAGTAGTGCCGCAGGTGGTGGAACGTGAGAGTCGTGGGCAGGTCAGCGGACTTGATCGCCGGTCGCCACACACGCGCCGAGAACGCCGTCCTTCGCATCGGCTGCCCATGCGCGTCAGTGAAGACGAACCCCGACGCGGCAGGGAAGTCGCGAAGGTGCGCGGCGAGGGCGTCGACGACGACGCGGGGGAGCGGGATGGTCCGCACGCTCGCCGCCGTCTTCGGGGGGGCGAGGAACGGATCGCGTCCTGGCACCGTCACGAGCTGCCGGTCGACGACGAGACGACGCCGGAGGAAGTCAACTCGATCGACTGTCAGGCCGAGGCACTCGCCGTGCCTCATGCCGGTCCCTGCGGCCAACGTCACGAGCGCCCGCCATCTCGGTGCGATCGCTTCCTCCAGCCGACGGACCTCCTCCGTGGTCGGCGGGATGACCTGCGACGAGGTGACCTTCGGCAGCCTCGTCCCCGTGCACGGGTTCGCCACGACCCGCCGGTCACGGACCGCCGCTCGGAAGATGCCCGAGACGATGCCGTGCACCACGCCGACGGTCGACGGACTCAGCGGCGCCCTCCCGGTCACCGGGTCGCCGGTCGCGATTCGCTTCACCCACGCTTGCACGTCGCTCGGCAGGATCGCGCCAAGGGCGCGATCCCCGAGGAAGGGGTACGCGTGTCGGCGGAGTGATGTCTCCGTGTGCGCCTGCGTCGTCGGGCGGTGCACCTGCGCCGTTCGCCACTGCTCGGCGTAGTCGTGGAACGTCAGTCGCCCGGCCGCCGGGTCGACGTACTGCCCCGTGACGATGCTGGCTTCGCGCTCCCGTAGCCACTTCTCGGCGTCCGACTTCTTCTCGAAGGCCCCGCTTCGCCAAGCACCGCTCGGCTCCTGATAGCGCGCAAGCCAGCGCTTGCCCGTGCCATGCCGGACGCTCTTCCTCCGCTGACCGTCTCCACGCTGGCTCGCGTACCACCGGTCCGATACGGCCCCCATCAGTCCTTCTCCTCCCGTTCGCGTCGAGCGAGCTCCCCTGCGGCGATGCCGCGCTGAACTCGCTGCAAGCGGATCCAGCCGTCGACCTCGACGTCGGGGACGCCCGCTTCCTCGGCGGCCGCGGCGGCGTCTGCCGCGGGCCCGAGGACGTCGAGGTGTTCGAGCAGCTGGTCGATCGTCCAGGTTCCCCTCCGTTCGTGCGGCCGGCTGTTCTCCACGAAGCGTGCGTGGCGATCGGTATCGAAGGGTGCGTCCTGATCCCACGGTGTGCGGGGCGCCTCCGTGCCCTCGAACCAGGACCACACGCGCCGCGCAGCCTCGGCCAGGGTCGGCGTCACGGCAAGAACTGTTTGATCCGCGGCGGGCGTGAGCATGAGGCGCGCCGGGGACACCTCGAGTGCGACGGAGAGGGCGACGAGGTCGTCCACATCGACGCGCCTGCTCAGGTTCTCGATCTTGCTGAGCCCACTCACGGCGATGGGCTGTCCCAGCTGTTCGAGGCGAGACGAGAGGTCGGCCAAGCCCAGGCCCAGTGCCTTCCGCAGGGAGGTGATGTTTGCGGCGACTCGGCGGGCGGTGGGGCCGGGGTCACGAGACGTTGTTGGCATAAAGACGATTCTAGCGTCATGGTTGCGCGATGTCGCCAACTCTGGTCAAGTGGCAGACAACGGCGAATGACAACCGTCAGATTCGCCAGAATGGAGACGCTTGTGCCACGGACTGCGGCGACGCCGACCTACCGGTCGCCCGAGTGGCTCGCTGAGCTCCTCGGCGTCCCCCTCGCCACGTTGTACCGCTGGTCCTCGCGAGGGGAGGGGCCGCCGACCTACAAGATCGGCCGTCATCTGCGCTACCGGGAGGACGAGGTTGTTAAGTGGGTAGCCAGCCGGCGAGCGGGCGGCGCCGGATGAGGGCCGTACCAAGGAGCGGCCCCACGCCGCAGCCTGGGACCGCCCATGACGAGGTTGCCGCCACCGTCACCCCGAGCGTCTTAGCCACCCCCGACGACCTCCAGACGCCGCGACCGGTGACCCTCACCGACTTCGTCGACGGCCTCGACGCCGACGCCTCACCCACCGTCCTGCGCATCGACGGCGACCAGGTCCTCGTCGCAGCCACGCACGTTCGAGAGCGCTCGGAGGTCGTGTCCCTAGGCGTCGGCCTCGCCGCGGTCTACATCCGGAGGTGCGAATGAACGTCAGCGCCACCCTGCGCATCGACGTGCGCGCACGGGCCCGCCGCGGCCGAGGCGCCATCCAGCTCACGCACGCCGCCGTCGTCACCGCCCCGGCCGGCTGCACCGTAGAACTCCTCGTCGACCGCGGCTACCCCGACCAGCGCGTCGTCGACGTCCTGTGCGCCTCGCGGGTCGGCTCGGTGCAGGTGCACGCCGACGACCCCGCGACGCTCACCCGCTGGTTCAGCGCGCTGCGCCAGCAGACCTGCGACCCGATGTTCGGCGTCGTGACCGACGTCGCGCACGACTACTCGCTGAGATTCTCCGCGTGAGCGAGGCGTGGCACGGGCCCGTCGATCCACCCTGGGACGACGACGTGGCCGCGGACCCTGGCCTGCACGCTGCCGAAGCCCGACAGGCCAACCTCATGCGGGAGCAGCTGCTGCTCATGCGGGCCCGCCGCGACGCCCAGGATCAGCTACGCGCCGAGCAGGAGGCCCTCCTGCCCGACGACGTCGACGCGGGCACCCTCGGTGAGCTCCTGGCCAGGGAGCCCGCGCCGCCGGCACGCATCCGGGGCCTACTGCCCGCGGGCGGCCGGGCGACCCTTGTCGCGGCACGCAAGGCGGGGAAGACGACCGCGACCGCGAACCTGGCGCGCTGTCTCCTGACGGGGGAGCCGTTCCTGGGTCGCTTCCCCGTACGCCCGCTGCGCGCCAGCCAGCGCGTCGGCATCCTGAACTACGAGGTCAGCGCCCACCAGATGGCTGTGTGGCTCGACGAGCACGGCGTCGACCACGACCGCATCTGGGTCCGCAACCTGCGCGGACGGCGGAACCCGCTCGCCTCAGCCCACGGGCGCGAGAAGCTCGTCGACCAGCTGCGCGCCGCCCGCGTGGGCTTCCTCATCGTTGACGTCTTCGGCCGCGCCTTCACGGGCGAGGACCAGGACTCCAACTCCCAGGTCGGTCGCTTCCTCGCCCAGGGCATCGACGTCGTCCTGCAGAACGCCGACGTCGACGAGGCCCTCCTGACCGTGCACGCCGGCTGGAACGGGGAACGGACCCGCGGCGCCTCCGCCCTGGAGGATTGGCCCGACGCCATCTGGAAGCTCACCCGCCCCGGTGACCCCGACCGCGACGAGCACGCCATCCGCTTCTTCTCCGCCGAGGGCCGCGACGTCGACGTCGCCGAGGACGCGCTGGCCTTTGACGTCAGCACACGGACCCTGACCTTGACCGGAGCCGGCGGCCGCCACGCCGCGCGCGCGCGCAGCAACGACCAGGACCTCCTCGCCGAACTGCTGCCTCTGCTGGCCGTGCAGGACGGCTTGTGGGTCGGGGAGCTCGAGCGCCGGCTCGCTGCTCACCGCGGACACGGCGTGAAGAACGGCTCCGTGCGTCAGGCCCTCGAGTACGGCCTGCAGTCCGGGCAGCTCACCAGCACTCCCGGGCACAACCGCCGCGTGCACTGGCACCTCGCCCAGGACCAAGAGCCTGGGGCTGACCAGCCTGAGGCTCGCCTACTGGAGCTGCCCCAGGCGGCGACGGAGGCAGCAGCCCAGCCTGGACGGGTGTCGTGACTCGGGTCGGTCATCCCCAGTCCTCCCCGGTCATCCCCAGTCCTCCCCGGTCATCCCCAGTCCTCCCCGGGACTACCTCCTTCCGGTGTTCCCGTGGTCCCCGACCTCTAGGGAGGGGACCAGGGGAGCACCACCCCGGGGACACCAGAAGCATGCCCACGGACGGCCCGGTGGTCCCCGCCGTTGCTGGCCCAGTCCCACCCCTGCAGGAGGCTCGACTCCCGTGACCGGCCGAGCCGCTTCCTACCCCGGCGTTCCCGACCACGACTTGTCGCAGTGGCAGAAGGTGACCGCCGCCTTGGAGGAGCACGGGCCGCCGCCGTGCGCTGCGTCACCGGAGGCGTGGTGGCCGGTGGATCGTCGCGATGAGCTGGCCGCGGAGGTCGCGGCGCAGGTGTGCGCCCGGTGTCCGCTGCTGGATCCGTGCGGGCGGCACGCGGCCGAGGCCGGTGAGCGGGACGGCGTCTGTGGGGGGGTAAAGCGTGCCGCGCTGCCCCGGCGGCGGGCGTCGTGATCGGGCCGACGCACTGGGCGGCCTACCTGCATGGCCCGTGCGTGCTCGTGCCGGATGAGGTCGCACTGCTGCTGGATCGGCGGCTGGATCTGTCGAGGCTGCGGGTGGCTGTGCGCGGTGAGAACGCGGCCGTCGACTCGGTCCTGCTGGCGCTGCGCCATGGGGCGATGCGTGCGGCCGCTTCCGCGGCGACTTCCGCAGACGGAAGCGAACCGCGGAAGCCCGACGTCGAGCAGGCAGGGTGGCAGGGCACGGTTACGACAGGGCAGGCAGCGGAACAGCTGGGGTGCTCGGCTCGGCGCGTTCGGCAGCTCCTAGAGGCCGGCCGGCTTCGCGGTCACCGCGAGGCCGGCCGGTGGGTTGTGACCGTCGGGGACCTGCAGGAGTTCGCGAATCGCCGCACGGCGGCCTGAACAGGAGGACCAGCTGATGAGCTTCGACAAGACGACATGGCGCACCGCAGCGGACACCGCCCGCCAGCGCGCGGAGCGCCAAGTGGCGAAGGTGCAGGCGAACCCGAACCTCAGCGACGCGGGTAAGGCGCGTGCGCTGGCCCGGCTCTTCACCCAACACCGCGAGGAGCTCGCGCAGCTGCAGGCGGAGATGAACGGGCGGGCGGCGCAGACCGCGCGGCAGCTGGAGCGCCAGCTGTTCGGCACGAGCGACCGCGACGGCCAGCAGGACGCGATCTCCCGTCGAGACGCCGAGGACCGCGCCACGCAGCTGGCCGCGAAGCCCGCGCAGGCGCAGGCCGTGATGGCCCGGGCGCTGCGCAACGGTGACATGACCCTCGCCAACGCGATCGCGGAGGTCGCCCACACCCAGGCTCAGGCGCCGATCGGTTCGGCGGGCTGGTCGGAGGTCATGGACCTGTGGCTCGAGGCGCGACCGGACGCGGCACCACAGTTGCAGGAGCTGGTCAGCGTCGCGGCGCCCAGCATCCAGGACAACTTCATCGACGGGGCCCTGTTCCGGCCGGCGAAGCCTATCGAGATCGCTTCTTTGACCGACGGCGTCATCGAGGCACTGGCACAGGCGAGCGACGCGGCGATCCCGGCGCCTATGAACTACTCTTAGCGCACGCAAGTGCAGGTCGTAATTCACGGCGACTGCAGAACTGCGCGCATTCTAATACCGCATGACCGAATAGGGCAAGTAGCAGTCGCGCCTCCTCCCTACTTGAACTAACGAAAGGTACGAGTTCGGCTGCCTCATACGCCGCACCAGGGGAGGCACCGCGGCGGCTGTGTCACGAGTGCCGAGGTGGCGGTAAACGAGATTAAGTTTGAGTTTCGCTTAGCGCTCGGTTGTGATCTTCTGCCGGCCAGTGGTTGGGTCGAAGTTCACCGTTGGGACCTCTGAGCGTGGACGGTAGGGTCGTTCTACCGTCGCCCTGAATCGACATGACCTGCCCCCACGTTAACCCTTTCGTTTCAACGAGCTGGGTGCCGCCGAATGCAGCGCCTATCATCTGCGCGCCACCCAATTCAGCCTGACCCATGTCTAGCTCGGTTAGCTCTGCGTAGAATAACTTCGCCGAGGTGAAGTCGGCGTTCTTTACTTTAGCTGCCGTGAGTACACAGTTGTTCAAAGAGGCCATCGTAAGGATTGCTTCGGTGAGGTCCGCGCCTCTCAAGTCGGCCGAACTGAGACCAGCTGCGGTCAAGTCCGCTCCCTGCAGGTGCGCCCCCCTCAATTCTGCGAACCCCATCCATGCGCCCCGCAAATTCGCGCCTTCCAGGTGGGCCCCATTCAAGCGGGTCCCCAGGAGTTGCCGGTCGTGCAAGTCCACCTGCTGAAGAAGTGCGCCATTCAATCTAGCGCCCTGCAGTCTTGTTCCGGTCAGCCGAGCTTTTCGGAGATCTGCGCCATCTAGCGTCGCGGTCGTCAAGTGCGCTTCGTGAAGATTGGCAGCCGTGAGGCATGCCCGCCGCAGGTTGGCGCCCTCCAGATGGGAGCGGGACAAGTCGACCCTGACCAAATAAGCGTCAGTTAGGTCAGCGCCTCGGAGGTTGGTGCCGCTCAGATCAATCTTGTGGTGGTCCAAGTTGCCGCGGTCGGAAGCGGGGAGACTGTCTAAGTGAGCGCGGCGTCCGAGAATAGTCAACGCAACCTGGACGTCATTGAAAGGTCGGGGCGTGTGTTTCGACATTAGGCGTCGCCACCGTGGCACGTAGGACTCAGCGCGGATGGCTTCGGTGGCGGATTGAGGCGGCCAAGGAGCCCGGTGCCGAATATAGGCGGCCAAGACGTCTACAATCGTCGCGTAGTAGATCTTCGGCGATTCGCGCATGAGTTGTTCGAGGGCATATAGTCCCCCAAGTCGAGCATTCAGCTGCTGGTCGTCGTTAATGAGTTCGATTGCTCGCACAAATCTGTCGTTTCGTTGCGCGGCCTCAGTCAGGCGGGTAGTCTCCAAATCCCGACTTCGTGTCTGCTTTAGAGCTACGCGTGCGACCGTCACGTTGCCATGATTGACCCACACGCCAAGGGCGGCGATAGCTGCGGCGAAGACGGCGGCGGCAGGGATGCGAGCAGCGTTGACCGCAACGGCCCGTTCGGCGGGGGTGGAAAAGGCACGCCGATTAAGCTGCTCAGGGACCAGCCAAAGAGCCGCGACTGCAAGTCCGGCCAGTACGCCCAACACGAGTAGCGCGGTAACAGCGCCTCGGGCGGTGCCAAGGGTACGCCAAGCCTCTGGAGACTCGTCGGATCCTGGGGCGTCGGCACTCACTTCCTCGGAGTGTGGGTTCTTACCCGCCGGCTTTGACCCTCTGGCGTCTGTCATGCCGGAAGAGTGGCATCTTGCCAGCCGTCACTGCCACCCTTCCTCCACCCCCGTCGGCGAGACCCTGCCCGGTGACCTCCAGGTCGCGCGCTGGCGTGCGGACTAGCGGGTGGCTCGAGCGTCGGAACCACCCCATAACCGAGGCCATCCTTACCTAAGCGCGGCTGCGGAGTGCTGGGACAACAGTGGGAAGTGCAATCGTTGACCCTTGCGAGGCGCGTCACCGGGAAGGTAACCGACCCACGGGAGGGGACCCCACATTGCAGGCAGCCGGCGCGATCAGTTGCGATGCCGCTTCGCTTGTAAGCCTGAGTGCCGCCACTGCTGTCCGGACTGAGCGACAGCCAAATCTAGCGCCTCGCTCTGTCGACCCTTAGCCATTGGCACTTTAGTGAAAGGCGTCGGCCGTGAGACGGGTGCCCTTTGCGCTTTGGCGGCGCTCCCTTATGTGTAAAGTCTGGATTGAAGTTCACCAACCGTCGACGTTACTCACTGAGAAGACGACTGAACGTGCGTCGTGCTGCTTGATGTTTAGAGCAGTCACTCGACGGGAGACATGCTTATGTGGGCAGCGTCAAAAGCTTGCACTAGACCCCGACTCACCAGCTGCCTTTGCCGCGTCTATCAGAGCTTCCGTCAGCGCATGCATCGGCGGCCATGGCGTCGGACTCTTTCCACCACCTGAGGTGATTGATTGCAACATGGCAGTGATTCGGCGTTTCACAGCCCTCTTGTCCGAGAGTTCTCCTTGGCGAGCATTCAAGCTTTTGTCGCCTTTTGACCATTGGATGGGCGTCAGTTGGCCGTCGGCGCCGCGTAGACAATCCTCCCCGAATTGGAACTCGATAGACACGGCGCAGCCGTTGACGTCGTCTCGTCCCTCACCGGCCGGGCCCAGAGTAGGATAATTCTGTGCGTAGGGGACATCGGGCAGCATAATCCACTTGATAGTAGGTCTCAGTGGCGCAGATCTAAGCGTGCGGTCGCCAATCCGCCCAGCGACGTCGTTATCGAGGACGCCAATGACTCGATTCGTAACGCCGGCTGCAGAGAAACTACGGAGCGTCTTGACGACGTGATCTACGCCCCCGGCTGGCTTCCCGGTATAGTCCAAGAACCGGAAGAAGTCTGCGACAGCCGGCGCCGTAATACGCAGCATGCGCTGCAGCAAATCCGCGTCACTAGAACCTTCGGTGACTACGATGACTGGGCCCGTGCTTGACAACTCCTGGGTCAACTCGTCGAAAGCCACTTGTGCGACAGCATCCTCAACTGCGAAGTACCCCGACAGCATGAGGTCGTGCAGATCGACGGACAAAATATGGGCGGGGTCCATGGTTGACAATTGGAGAGCCAGCAGGGTTCTATGGTCGGCCTCGCTGCCTAAGTAGGGCTCTAAAGCGTCAAGGCAGGCGTCCTCGATAGCAGTCAGTCTATGGGGGGCGCCCGTTTCGTCCTGGACTTTAAGGAGGGCCGAGAGTGCCGTCTCCAAAGCCGCCTCGTAGGGGATTCGCGCCTCGCCCTCTCCTTGTGCTGAGGGAATCTCGAACTGGTCGGTTTCGTACACCTCTCGGAGAAGGGTGACCACCTCTTCCTTGCAAGCGCCGCTTGTGAATCCCATGAGATCAAGCCGCTGCTTAACCACCGCAACAGGTGCACGGTATCCAAAGATTTCCCTCGGGGGTGTTCGCTCTATGTAGGCCGCGGCCTCCTCCATCTGTTCTTCCTCGCATACTATGACGTCAATCGAAGTGTTCTCCAGATCGTGGGCTAGCAACCATTTCGTGTCAACATACTTCTCCGCCTCAACGAAAAGGCTAAGAAGCCGAGCAGGGACAAAGTTCTTCCCCCACTGCAATTGCTTGCCCTCTTTATACAGCCGCCACCGAGCACCCATGGCTGCCTCCAAATGTGTCTTCCATAAGCCCAGGAACTTATGTCGAGTCGAATGATTGACGACCTGTCTACGTGGTTCAGACGGCAATTTACCGTAGCGCGCATGGTCGCGGGTGCCGAGGTGAGCCGCGACGGCGCGACCTAGCGCAGCCTTCCCTGCCCGTCGACTCGATCATGACTTGCTTAAGCGAGTGACATTTTGAAGGTGTGATTGAAATGCCACCCAAAATACGCGGCTCGGTCAGGTCGCCACGCAGAGCACTTCCGACCGGCCAACATATTCAGATAGGCATCAAGAGCGGTGGACGGCTGAGCCAGGTCGCTAATAAGAATGGAACCTGCAGTGTCGACGCTGATGTATCCTTCCTCAAATAGACTGTCGCAGCCAAACTTGCACGCGAGCATTGCGATAGCGGGGATGTCTAGCCGCTCCCAGGTAGAGCAAGCGGCGCGCTTCTTAATGTGGGCCGCGATCAGCATCTGCGCCGGGAAGTCACGCCCGCAGAGGTCACATCGACCTTCAAGCGAAGGTAAGAGGTGCCGGCGTAGTAGGCCTTGTTCAAGCCGTTGCACACCTTTAACTTCTCGTTCGGTCTCGCCCTTCAGTCCCGCCAGAAGGTTCTGTAGCGCTCCGACGGTTGGTGTCGACGGATAGGTGTCACTGTCGAGGGACAGTTGGTCGAATAGGAGTGCGCTTCGTGTCTCGTCAAGGACACTGAACCCTTGAATTACGTTATTCGCCTTGTACCCTACGATCTGGTTGAAGTCGGCGTACGGCAGATCGAAGTGTCGGAGTTCGTCGACCGCAAACATCAGCTCCCAAGTGCGATTCCTGTCGTCGGTGCCCCACAGCTTGGTGGCGAGTCCTGCATTGCGGAACTTGCGGGTCACCGTACCGCCACGGAAGATTCGCCCCTCAGCGGCGAACATAACGTAATCGCCCGTACTCATGCGGTCGTAACGACCTACGTTGATGTCCTTCTCGCCTGTCGTAGCACCCCAAAGGGGGGCTGCTCCCGACGGATAAAGCTTGACGAGTGACTGGTAGTCCACTCCAAGAAGTTGTGCATTCTCCTGTAGGGGAACCGGCGTAGCGATCGTGTCGGCGTAGTGCTTGCGTGCACCCGCGTTACCAGCCGGTTGCAGGATGACGCGCCTCAAGACTGCTCCTCGTAGTCAGTGTACTTACGGGCGTTGCCCCGGGACCGATCCACGGGGTACTTCTGTTCGTTGACGACAATCTTCGCCTTCAAGGCCGCTTCAAGGTCAATACTCAGGACGTCGGCCAAGCGAAGCAAGTAGGCAAGAATGTCGGCCATCTCCTCGGCCACGCGCACCCGTTGCACTTCGTTAACTGCCACCGCCTCACATTCCTGAGGGGTCAGCCACTGAAACAACTCGGTGAGCTCGCCAACTTCGCCGGTCAGCGCCATGATCAGATTCTTAGGGGTGTGGAATTGCTCCCAATCCCGCTCGCGCGCGAAGCTGTTTAGGGACGATTGTAATTCGCGGAAACTCATTCTCCTCCTACCTTCAGTTGATGACGTGCAGTCTAGTTGTGCCTGCGCACCGCAATGATCGCCCGCCACCTCGACAAGCGATGCTGCCACATGCTCTACGAGACCGTCTTTAAGTCAGCACAGGACCTCAGTCGAGCGATACAGATCTTGAGAGCGACCTTCGCGTAACGGAGCCGGCAGTGGTCGGGTGCGGGCCGTCCTCTGTGTGGAGGTCAGCTTCGGTCTCGTCGGGCAGCAGCGCCCGCGGCTCGCCGACGGTAGGTGATGCGAAGACCAAAGCTGCGCATGGAGTCCTGCCTCTCACTGCCCTTGCTCAGGTGGTTACGGCAGTAAAGCTCTTGTTGTGGCGCACGACGCAGGCACGTTCGTACTACTGTGTATATAAGAGCCGGACCGCCATCGATCTCAATCGTGAGGTGAACGAACTTGGTCGAGCCGCAATGGTTTAGCGCAAGTGGCAGTTTGGTGGCAGTTGGGCTGGCATTATTTGGACAACAGATTCGACCATGGGTCAATCGCCCTCGGCTGGAAGCCGCGTGGATCAACCCTACTGAGTCTTTGTCCGCTAGCCGTAGGCCGGAGCCTGAGATCGGCCAAGAGTTATGGGTCACTCTCGTCATTCGGAACCAAGGTCGTCGTGATGCCGCTGAAGACGTGCAGGTAATCGTCGACTCCATCGAGGTCGTTGGTGAGGGTAACCATACCCATCGAGACTACGAGCCGTTCCCGAGACGATTCTCGGTCTTCGTAAAGTGGAGCCACACCCGGGAGATCACGGAGACGATACCTGCTGGTTCTTCTAGGCGGATCGATCTGCTGCGATACACCAGCGAAAAGGGCGCTGCTACCTTCGTTCTTGCTAGAAATATCGACCAAAGACGACTAAACATCGACAACGCGGCGCGACTGCCGGGTCAAGGCTCCTACTGTTTGAATTTAACCATTGCCGCAAAGAATGCTCGCGGTATACGTCGAGCTGTCACGATTTCAGGTAAAGCCGATAAGGTTCAGGAGCGCTGGGACCCTGTGCAGGACCTCGTAGTCGGCGATCAACCAGTCCGCGCATTGAAGTAGCTGAGCCTCTAATACCATTGCCGTGTAAGTCAGAGAAGCGCTGCGCTCGGGGCCATATTGACCAGGCGCCTCACTCAAGCATGAGGAGCTAGAGAATTGATCATAAGTAGTGGAATAAGGGTCCGGACGCCAGACGGCTCAGCGGGAGCGCACGGGAACCCCGCCGGGGACCCCCTCCCTCCCGTCGACAGCAGTACCGGAGCGCATAGGGCCCGGGACCGCGCCCGGGTCACAGGGTCGAGCGGGGGACTTGGCTGATGCCGGGGCGAGGCCCGGTGCCGAAGCGGTCGGAGGAGCGGCTCGGCCACCAGTCAAAGGCGGACGCCGCGCGCGTGGAGAGGGCCGACGGGGCCGCGGTCGTCGAGCAGCCGGCGGCGGACCCGACCTGGTGCCGGCAGGCCGTGGCGCTGTGGGAGGCGATGGGCTCCTCCGGACAGGCGCAGTACTTTGAGCCCTCGGACTGGGCGGAGGTCGCGGTGGCGATGTGGTTCCTGACCTCGAAGGTTGCGGCGGGGCGGATAGCCGGGCAGGACCTGCAGGCGTTGCACTCCATCCTCAGCGATCACCTCGTTTCAGAGGGAGCCCGCCGACGCCTGCGAGTCGAGCTGCGGCGGTTGCACACGACGCCGGAGGTAGCAGCGCTGCCGGAGGGCGTCACGACGCTGGAGCGTCATCGAAGTGCCTTGACGTGACGACTTCGCATGGCGGAACGGGCACGGCGCGCTGAGAAATTCGCTAGCGTTCCGACACATGACGAATCACCGCCGGATGATCCCCGACCGTGAGGGGCGTCGCTGCCCCCTGTGCAGTGCAGTCCTGCAGGAGGAGGTCATCACCGTCACCGGCACCCTCGACCAAAGCCCTATTGACACCTTTAGCGAGACGCGGACATGTCCGACGCCTGGCTGTCTTGGGCTGGGATTCAAGAACACTGGAATAGCTGGCGCCTGACCTGACAGTCCTGGCATAGGCGGGGTCAGTAGTCGCTGATAGCGCCGAGCGACTTGGGCATGCCCCGCTCAGCCCACGCAGTCACGTGGTTGGTCCGCCTACTCGCGACGGGGCCCAAACGGTGCCCCGGGTGGTGTCCGCTCGGTTGTCAGCTGATGAGCGGAAAGCACGACTGATCACGACTAATTGGCGGGTAGCCTCACCAGATGTTGCGGCCGGAGTCGACGAGCCTCAGACCAAGCGCATATGACGCGTCGCAGTCGAGATCGGCAGGAGCACGTTGTTGCGAGCACTATCGAACCCTGCCATCTGAGCGACGTCATCTGGAGTCAGGCCACGCTCAATCAGTAGTTTGCCGATGTAGGCGGGCAACTCTGGCTCTTCCGGCGGTAGTTCGTCACTAAACGGTTCCACCGTCCGCCATCCGCGGATGGACATGGTTTTGTAGAAGTTTGTTCGCGCTTCCTTGGTCATCAAGTCGTCTCGGTATGCCCGCTCCACTAAGGCTTGCATTGAGACTCCCCATTCGCGCTTCAAGTCACCAAGACGAGCAATCTTCAACGACCGTAGCTGGGGTCGGATGACTTCCATCGGCATCAGAAATTCAGCGGCGAACTCATTCGCCTCATCTTCCAAGGATGGAGTCATCTCTTCGTGATGCAGCACGAGGTGCCCGAGTTCGTGCGCCATCGTCAACCGCTTGCGGTCCGTGGGGACTGAGCTATTCATGAAGATCACTGGTGTGTCGGAAACCCATTGCGACAGTCCGTCCACGCGGGAGTTTCCGAAGTCACGCTCAATGACAAGGCAGCCTGCAGCTTCCAGCCACCGCACTACATTCCTCACCGGACCAACAGGCATCCTCCACTGCATTCGCGTGAGCCGCGCAGCGTCGGACGCCCTCACCTCGATGGGGTCGAACGTAGGGATCCTCATCTGCGATTGCAGATGCACTTCCTCGAAGATCAAGCTCGCGTGCATCCGTAACACGTTGAGCTCTGCTTCGAGCTGCCGCCAAACCGTGGGCTTCGCCGTCTGGCGTCGACGCATATGTGCATCGACAGCCATAGCGGCTTCAGGGCGGCCTGCGTACGCCAGGAAGCGAGGAGTCACACCAAGTGCTTTGGCCAACTGGTCAAGGTTGTCCGCGTCAGGCTCACGGAGGTCGTTCTCCCATCGTGAGAGCGCGGCCTGTGTAACCCCGGCACCTTCTGCCAGTTCTGCCTGGGTGAGTCCTCGTGCCCGGCGAGTCGTCTCGATGACTACGCCGAGCTTGCTCATTCTTCTTCGTTCTCCTTGCGGTTGTCGCCGATGTTCGGCGAAACGATGACAGTGGGGAGGCCCGGCACGGGTGCCGGCGGGGCGGTGCTCACGGGAGCGGTACCGGCCTGCGGCGGAGCGGCGGGCAGTTCAATGATCCAGATCGGCGGTTCGCCATACCCATCATGCAAGGACAGGACAGTTTGACCCATGGTGGCCATGTCGGCGTCCCACTCGTAGCCCACGCAGAGCCGGACCTCGTCGAGGCCGATCTCGCTGAACAGCGTCGCTGACTGCTCGAAGAAGGCCAGCGCTCCCCGAGTCGGGTACGTCGCCACCAGACCGATCTTGGAGTGCTTCTTGACGCGGATGCGGTACCGCAGGCCCACGGTGATGTCGGTGAAGGGCTCGCGGTGGGCCACCGTAAGCCCGCTGACGTCTTCGAGCTCCCGGCGGCAGTGGGCGATGATTCGATCGTGCAGCCAGTTCGCGAGGCCTCGCTTGGTGGCATCCGCCACCCAGCCCGGGTGGGCGGCGCGATACACACCCAGGTCCTCGCGGGCATCCCTGAGCGCTGTAGCGAGGCCGATCACGATCTTGTCGCCGAGGTCGTCGAGGACCTCCTGCGATCCGGGGCGCGATGTCATACCAGGGAATATACCACCGCTCACCTCCTCGAACAAGGGTTCGGTTGGACGACCCATCAAGTCGTAGCCGACGGAGATGGTGGCGCGCCCGACTAAGTGTCAGAGCCAGCCATTGCCCGTGCGTTTGATGGTTGACCGGGGCCGGCGCCGCCGCTGCTCGACGGCACGGAAGCCCCGTGACCAGCGCAGCGCGAAGTCCTCTAGGGCCTGGTCGTCGTGGCAGGCCGCGAGCTCGGCGTCTTCCTCCAGCGTCCAAGGAGCGGAGCTGCGGTGGGCGTAGGCCGCGGTGCGGGCGTGACGGCTTGCCTGCGACAGGGGACGGTCCAGGTGGGGCACGTCGTCTTCATCGGCAGGCGCGGCCGCTCCCGCTATCGCCCGTCCGGGCAACGTCCAGCTCGACGGGCTTGTCGGTGCCGGCGGCCATGCTGCAGGACGTGGCACCGCTCCTACATGGACACCCCGACGACTGGTGGGACGGGCAGGACTGGGAGGCCTGGTGGGCGCGCCTGCGCGGCGACCAGCGCGCCGACCTCCTCGACCTCGGCTGGGGCGACGAGCCCCGCGGGTTCGGCATCGTCTTGACCAGCCTGCGCGGCGCGACCCACGAGGTCGCCGAAGTGCTCCAGTCGACCCCGGAGCGGCTGCGCTGCCGAGCCGTCGTCACCCGGCATCCCCCGACCGACGACTTCCTCGTCTGGCTCGAGGAGAAGCGCGCCGCCGCACCCGACTGCCTCGTCCGCTGACGAGGTTCTCGTCAGCGGGTGCGGCCGCCGGCCGTTCCGACCGTGACGGCCAGCGCCTGACCGAGCGCGGCGTGCAGCGCGTGGGCCTGGGCTAGGGTCAGGACCACGTCCCCACCAGGCTCCTCGAGCCGCCGAGGCAGAGCGTGAGCGGGTCGACGCTCCAGTGGGCACCGGCCACCGCGCCCTCGGCCCGACAGCTGCGAGGGGCGTGCTCCTGCGCTTCCTGAGTCACCCAGACCGCGCGAGCGTCTGGGGCGAGGTGAGAGCCGGCCGGGATGGTGGGCTCGCAGCGGTGACGCCACTCGACGACCTCGTCCTCAAGGTAAGCGGCCGAGCCGTCGCGGGGGATTGTCGTGGTCGCCAGGCCGGGGCGGCGGGCTCGTCGTGCTGGCACGTCTCGACGTCGAGGATGGTGACGGTCGTCCTCCGTCTAGGGGTACCGGCAGGTTCCTGTGATCGGGGGCACCTTGTCGGTCGCCTTGCCCGCGGTCAACGCACACGAGTTGATGCAAGGTGCATGTGGTGTGCATCAGGCGCCGCTAGCTGGTCCAGTTCTGGTCCAGTGGAGAGCGACTAGCACCACCAACAGACGGCAAGCGTCGACAAGTGAAACCGCAGGTCAGCACGATGCAGTCCTGTATCACCGCAGGTCACGGCCTCGGCGTGAACGGTCTCCGGCTTACAGGCCGGCTCGTCCACCCGTCCCGTCCGGCCGCCGCGTCCCCGGCGGACGCGTCGCGGCGCCCCGGTCAGCCCTCCAGGCCCAGGTGACCCCGCAGCGTCGTCGACGTGTACTCGGTGCGGAACCGTCCCCGCTCGCGCAGCAGTGGCACCACCTCGTCCACGAAGTCGTCGAGGCCGTGGGGGTTCAGGTGCGGGGTGAGGACGAACCCGTCGCACGCGTCGGCGTCGACGAAGGCGATCATCTCGTCGGCGACCTGCTCGGGGGTGCCGACGAAGCTCTGGTGGCTGGACATCTCCGCCGCCGTCTCGCGCAGCGTCAGGCCGCGGGTGCGCGAGAGCTCCCGCCACTGCGCGCTCACGGCGGCGCGGTCGATGCGCCGCGACGCGGCCCGGCCCTGCGAGAGCAGCTCGCCCTCGACGGGCTCGACGTCGGGCAGCGGGCCGTCGGGGTCGCAGTCGGACAGGTCGCGGTTCCACACCTGCTCGGCGAAGGCGATCGCGGTGGCGGGCGTGACCTGCTGGAAGCGGATCTGCTCGGCGCGCTCGGCGGCCTCCCGCGCGCTCGCGCCGAGGACCCAGGACACCGCGGGCAGGACCTTCACGTCGCCGGCCCGGCGGCCCGAGCGCACGGCCCGGCCGCGCACGTCGGCGACGAAGGCCCGGCCCGCCTCGAGCGTGCTGTGCCGGCTGAAGATGACGTCGGCGGTGGACGCGGCGAAGTCGCGGCCCTCCTCGGAGTCGCCGGCCTGGATGACGACGGGCCGCCCCTGCGGGCTCGGCGGCAGCGTGGCGCGGGCCCGGACGTCGAACTGCGGGCCGGAGTGGACGACCTCGTGCACGCGGGCGTCGTCCAGGAAGCGCCCGAGCGCGCGGTCGCCGAGCACGGCGCCCGGCTCCCACGACGCCCACAGCGCCCGCGCCAGCTCGGTGAACTCCGCTGCGCGGGAGTACCTCTCGTGGTGCTGGAGGTAGCCGCCGCGGCGGAAGTTCTCCCCCGTGAACGCGTCGGAGGACGTGACGACGTTCCAGCCCGCGCGCCCGCCGCTCAGCAGGTCGAGCGTCGCGAACCGGCGCGCGAGCTCGTAGGGCTCGTTGAACGTCGTGCTCATCGTGGCGGCGAGCCCGAGGTGCGTCGTGACGGCCGCCAGCGCGCTCAGCACCGCGATCGACTCGGGCCGCCCGACGACGTCCAGCTCGTGGATCAGGCCCTTCTGCTCGCGCAGCCGCAACCCCTCGGCCAGGAAGAAGAAGTCGAACGTGCCCCGCTCGGCGGTGCGGGCCATGTGCGCGAACGACGAGAACGCCACCTGGCTGCCGGCCGCCGGGTCCGACCACACGGTCGTGTGGTTCACGCCCTGGAAGAAGGCCGCGAGGTGCAGCGGCCGGCCCGCCGGCGCGCTCACGACGACACCGCCGCGCGGGCGTAGCGGCTCGCCGGCCGCGCCAGCCCGAGCCGGTCGCGCAGCGTCGCGCCCGGTCCGGCGGTGGCCAGCAGCCCCGAGGCCGCCAGGCGGGGCGCGAGGTCGCGGGCGATCCGGGGGAGGTCCTCGGCGAGCGCTGCGGGCCGCAGCTCGACGCCGTCGAGCCAGCCGCCGACCGCGGCGGACGTCCGCTCCAGCTGCGCGGCGAGACCCGCGGCGGTCCCGACGAACGCCGGCACCCCGTCCGCGCCGAGCGCGTCGAGCTCCTCCGCGCGGCCCCGGGCGGCGGTGTCGTCGTCGCCGAGCACGACGCGCAGGCTCGCCAGCACCCGGACCTCGCGGCCCAGCCCGGCCGCGGCCGCCCGGACGCGCTGCGCCGCCTCGCGCGTGCCGGCCAGGTCGGCGCCGGTCAGCAGGACCAGGTCGGCCCGCAGGGCGGCCGTGCGCAGCCGCGCCGCCCCGGCCGGCGTGGCGACCGGGACGCGCACGGCCACGACGGGCCGGCCCTGCGGCGGGCGCGGCACGATCGACGGCCCCCGCACCGTGAAGGCCCCCGTCGGGCCGCCGGGCCCCGGGTCGGCGGCGCGCACGGGTGCGTCGACGTGGTGCAGGCGCTCGCGGTCGACGAACCGGCTCGTGGCGACGTCGCGGACCACCGCGTCGTCCTCCCAGCTGTCCCAGAGGCGGGCGACCGCCTCGACCACGTCCTCGGCCTGCGCCCAGACGAGGTCGGCGGGGGCGGGCGCGCGCCGGCCGATCGCGGCGGCGGAGGCGGCGTCGGTGGACACGTCGACGACGACCCCGGCGCGCCCCTCGCTCACCAGGTCGAGCGTCGCCGTCGCGGTGGAGACGTGGAAGGGCTCGGTGTGCGTGAGGGTGACCGTCGGCAGCAATCCCAGGCGCGACGTCTGGGGCCCCAGCCAGCAGGCGGTGGCGAGGGCGTCCAGGCGGCCGCGCAGCCGGCCGGGCGCGGGCTCCGGCAGCGCGAGCGCGTCGTCGAGGGTGGCGAAGACCAGGCCGGCGGCCTCGGCGAGCAGCGCGGCGTCGCGCGCCGCCCGGCCGTCGAAGGCCGTCAGGTCGGGGGCGGTGGGCAGGCGCCAGGCTCCGGGGGCGTCGCCCGCACCGTCCAGCGCCGTGCCGACCGCGTACGTCGGGGTGGTCATGGTCCTCCTCGGGCTCCGCTCGGGCGGGGGTCCGGCGCCCGGCCGCGGCGTGCGGACGGGCGCCGCCCGGCGCGGCACCGCGGGGACCCGGCCCGGCCTGCAGCGGCCGGGGCGAGGGTCAGGGGCGCAGCCGCGACCGGGACGAGCCCGGACACGAGGACGAGCCGACCCGGCAGAGGTCGATGTGCTCACGACGGATCAGTCGCAGGCTCGTGCGGTCCACAGGCGCGACCCTAGGCCACGCGTCGGGTCCCCGCGGCCCCGGCGCCGCCCCCGCCCGGTGGGCGGAAACCCCTGGGCGCAGCCCGCGCGGGCCCCCATGATGATCGCCGTGGACCCCGAGCAGCAGCAGTTCGTCACGACCTTCCGCACCTTCCTCGAGGAGGTCGTCCACCGGGCGCGGGCGGAACCCGCCGACGGCGAGCCCGCGCTCGCCGACGTCGTCGCGGAGCACCTGGGGACGGCGGTGACGCAGCAGCCGGTCGTGCGCGAGGACGTGCTCGAGCACCAGTTCGTCGACGCCGACGTGGCCCTGGGCGTCGTGGCCGAGGCGGGCGGCGGGGAGCGCGTCGTCGGCGTCGGCGGCGGCGACCAGCGCCACCACTCGAGCTTCGGCGACCTGCTGGGCAACACCTACGGCCGCTTCTCGACCGCGGCCGTCGACCACGTCAACCTGCCGACGGGGCCCGACACCGACCGGCGCGCGGTCGCGTTCGGCGTGCGGCTGCTCCGCTTCGATGGGGTGCCGGTGGCCGTGCTGCAGCGCGCCGCGCAGCGCCAGTACGGCCGCGAGCCGGGCCTGGAGGTCGTGGCGGCCGACCCGGACGTCGTACCCCGCCTGCTCGAGGAGGTGCGCCGGCTCATGCTCGAGCGCAGCGTCCTGCGGGGGCAGGTCGTCTCGTTCAGCGGGTCCCCCTACGACCCCTCCAGCGGCGGCATCACGTTCCTGCGCCGCCCGGACGTCGCGGCCGGGGACGTCGTGCTGCCGCCCGGCGCGCTGGAGCGCATCGCCCGGCACGTCGTGGGGGTCGGCGCGCAGCGCGCGCGGCTGACCGCCGCGGGCCAGCACCTCAAGCGCGGGGTCCTGCTCTACGGCCCGCCCGGCACGGGCAAGACGCTCACCGTGCGGCACCTGCTGTCCCGCACGCCCGGGACGACGACCGTGCTGCTGTCCGGCCGCGCCCTCGCGCACGTCACGACGGCCGCGCACCTGGCGCGCGCCCTGCAGCCGGCCCTCATCGTCCTGGAGGACTGCGACCTCGTCGCGGAGGACCGCAGCACGCACCCGGGCGAGCAGCCGCTGCTGTTCGAGCTGCTGGACGCCATGGACGGCCTCGAGGGTGACGCCGACGTCGCGTTCCTGCTGACCACCAACCGCGCCGACCGGCTGGAGACGGCGCTCGCGCAGCGTCCCGGCCGCGTCGACCTCGCCGTGGAGGTCCCGCTGCCGGACGAGGCCGCGCGGCGGTCCCTGCTGGCGCTGTACGCCCGCGACCTGCCGCTGTCCGCGGCGGCCCTCGACGCGGCGGCCGCCCGCAGCGCGGGGGTGACCGCGTCCTTCACCAAGGAGCTGCTGCGCCGCGCGGTCCTGCTCGCGGCCACCGACGACCGGGAGGTGTCCGACGCCGACCTCGCGACGGCCCTGGACGAGCTGCTCTCCGACGCGGAGACCCTGACGCGCAGCCTGCTCGGCAGCGGGGGGACCAGCGT
>NZ_JAAALN010000069.1 GCF_009906795.1 Kineococcus siccus | reverse complement strand
CGTCGTCGGGGTGGGCGGCGGGGCGGACGGCTGTGCCAGGCTCCGCGCGTGGTCGACGACCGGGCTCCCCGCTACGTGCTGGTGTCGCTGCACGCCCACCCCGACGACGAGGCCCTGCTCACCGGCGGCACGCTGGCGCGGGCCGCCGCGGAGGGGCACCGCACGGTGCTGGTCGTGGCCACCGACGGCGCGGCCGGGCTCGCCGACGGGGCCCCCGGGGCCGCTCTCGCGCAGCGCCGGGCGCGGGAGCTGGCCGCGTCGGCGGCGGCCCTGGGCGTGGCGCGGGTCGTGCGGCTGGGCCACCGCGACAGCGGGTACCTCGTGCCGGCGGGTGCCGGCGCCGGTCCGTCCGGCCCGGTCTTCAGCGCGCTGCCCGTGGACGGCCTCGCGGCCGAGGTCGCCGCGGTCCTGCGCGAGGAGCGCGCCGACGTGCTCACCACCTACGACGCGCACGGCGGCTACGGCCACCCGGACCATGTCCACGTGCACCGGATCGGGGTGGCCGCGGCCGCGCTCGCGGGCACGCCCGTCGTGCTGGAGGCCACCGTCGACCGCACGTGGGTGCGGCGGGCCCTGCGCCTCGCGGCCCGCGTCCCCGGGCTGGTGGGCGACGTGACGGCGGACCGGGTCGCGGACGGCTTCACGGCGCGGGCGGACCTCACCCACCGGGTGGACGTGCGCGCGCACGCGGCGGCCAAGCGGGCGTCGCTCGCGGCGCACGCGAGCCAGTCGGAGACCGGCGGGCGCCGCGGGATCCGCGGCATCGGGGCGCTGCTGCTGCTGCCGCGGCCCGTGTTCCGCCGCGCGCTGGGCCGGGAGTGGTTCACCGAGCGCGGGCGCGCCCCCGGCGGGGTGCTGCTCGACGACGTGTTCGCGAGCCTGCGACGCGGCTGAGCCGCACGGCCGTCACTCGACGGGGAGCGGTGGGCCGTCCCAGTGCGCGGGCAGCCCCGCGACGAGCCGGGGCAGGTCGACGGGGTACACGGCCACGCCGCTCGCCACCAGGTCCGCCAGCTCGTCGGGGTGCCACCAGCGCACGTCGTCGAGCGTGGCGTGCTCCAGGGCCGTCCAGCCGCCGCGGGTCAGGGGCGTGCCCTCGTCGACGCGGTGCACGAAGAACTCCTCGGTCTGCCGGCAGGGCAGCCCGAGGAAGGGGAACTCGGCCGTGCGGACCCAGACCGGACCCTGCAGCGCCTCGGGTTCCGCCACGAGCCCCGTCTCCTCGAGGAGCTCCCGCACGGCGGCCTCCCGGGCCGGTTCGCCGGCGGCCCGACCGCCGCCCACGGTGAACCACCACCGCTGCCCGGGGCGCCCGGGATCGGTCCCCCGCACCAGCAGCACGCGGCCCGCGCCGTCCAGCAGGACGACGCGGGACGCGGCCCGCGTGCGGGTGCCGTCGGGTTCCACGGCCCACTCGGGGCCGAGCGGATCCGCTGCGGGAGAGGAGGTCACCAGCCGCGGGTGGCCAGCCGGTGCGGCTCGGGGATGGCCTCGACGTTGAGGCCGACCATGGCCTCGCCGAGGCCCCGGGACACCTTGGCGATGACGTCGGGGTCGTCGTGGAACGTCGTGGCCTTGACGATCGCCTCGGCGCGCTGCGCCGGGTTGCCGGACTTGAAGATGCCGGACCCGACGAACACGCCGTCGGCGCCGAGCTGCATCATCATCGCCGCGTCGGCCGGGGTGGCGATGCCGCCCGCGGTGAACAGGACGACGGGCAGGCGGCCCGCGGCCGCGACCTCGCGGACGAGCTCGTAGGGCGCCTGCAGCTCCTTCGCGGCGACGTACAGCTCGTCGGGCGACATGGAGCGCAGCCGGTTCAGCTCGGCGCGGATCGTGCGCATGTGCTTCGTCGCGTTGGACACGTCGCCCGTGCCGGCCTCGCCCTTCGAGCGGATCATCGCCGCGCCCTCGGTGATGCGGCGCAGCGCCTCGCCGAGGTTCGTCGCGCCGCACACGAACGGCACGGTGAACTCGTGCTTGTCGATGTGGTGGGCGTAGTCGGCGGGGGTGAGGACCTCGGACTCGTCGATGTAGTCGACGCCCAGGGACTGCAGGACGCGCGCCTCGACGAAGTGGCCGATGCGGGCCTTGGCCATGACGGGGATCGAGACCGAGGCGATGATCGCGTCGATCATGTCCGGGTCGCTCATGCGGGACACGCCGCCCTCGGCGCGGATGTCGGCGGGCACGCGCTCCAGGGCCATGACGGCCACGGCGCCCGCGTCGGCCGCGATCCTGGCCTGCTCGGCGTTGACGACGTCCATGATCACGCCGCCCTTGAGCATCTCGGCCATGCCGCGCTTGACGCGCGCCGTCCCCACGGCGGGGGTCGCGGTGCTCGGGTCGCTGCTCACGTCGGTGCTCACGGTGGGTCCGCCTCGCGCTTCGTCTCGTCGGTCGCCCGGGAGGACCGGGCGTCGGCGGCGGCCTCCGGGGAGGTCACCTGCGCCGTCATCGTACGTTCCGCCCCGCGGCCTCCTCGGGGCCGCCGCCCGCGGAGCCGTCGTCGAAGTCGGCCGTCTCGGGCAGCCGCGCGTGCCCCGCCAGCCGCGCCCAGCGCACCACGCGCTTGGCCCGCAGCCGGCGGGTCTGCACGACGGCGTCGTTGTGGAAGCGCCGGGCCAGCTCCACGCGGTGCGCGGCGTCGCGCACGCGGCCCGCGGCGGGGTGCCCCGGGGGCAGGACGACGCCCAGCGCACGCGTCAGGCCGCTCTCCGCCGTCCACCGGGCCGCGTCGTCGGCGTCGGTGGCGTCGCGCAGGGCGGCCGGGGTGCGCGGGGCGTCCAGGCTCGCGGTGGCCGCGTCCGCGAGGATCAGCGACGTGGCCGGGTCGAGCTCCCCGCCCGTCGCGAGCTCCAGCGCCGCCGACGCCCGGCGGGTGAGCTCCACCTCGAGCCCGGCGCGGCTGGTCTCGACGCGGTGATGCAGCCGGTCGAGGCGCTGGGCCGTCGCGGAGAGGTAGCCCGCGAGCGCGCAGACGACGAGCAGGGCCACCAGCGTCCAGGCGAGCGAGCTCACCCCCCGCTCCCGTCGGGCGCGCCCGGGGCGGGCAGGCGGCGGTCGGCGACCACGCGGGCGTGCGCGGCGAGACCCGTGCGGATCGTCTCGTAGACCGCCAGGACGTCGGCCGCCACGACGGGCCAGTCGTAGCGACGGGCGGTGCGCTGCCCGGCGGCGGCCAGCCGGGCCCGCCGGGCGGGATCGGTGAGCAGGCCGAGGACGGCCGCGGCCCCCGCGTCGGCGTCGCCGGTCGCGAACAGGACCCCCGCGTCGCCGTCGTCGAGGACGCGGCGGAAGGCCCCCAGGTCGCTGGCCGCGACGGCGACGCCGGCCGCCATGGCCTCGACCAGCACGATGCCGAAGCTCTCGCCGCCGGTGTGCGGGGCGAGGTAGACGTCGGCGGAGGCCAGCAGCGCCTGCTTGCCGGCGTCGTCGACGGCCCCGAGGAACTCGACACCCGCGGGGTCGGGCAGCAGCGCGCGCGCGGCCGCGAGGTCGCCGCGGCCCGCGACGAGGAACCGCGCGCCGGGCAGCACGGCCCGCACGCGCGGGACGACCTCGCACAGCACCGGCAGCCCCTTGCGCGCCTCGTCCAGTCGCCCGACGAAGGCGACCACGGGGGCCTCGGGCGTACCGGTCCACGCGGGCCGGGGCTGCGCGCCGGCGAAGTCGTCGACGAACACGCCGTTCGGCACCACGACCGCGTCGCCGCCGATGTGCTCGACCAGGGTGCGCCGGGCGTCCTCGCTCACGGCGATGCGCGCGGCGACCTTCTCCAGGCTGGGGCGCAGCAGCGGGAAGGCGGCCTGCATGGCGCGCGAGCGGAGGTTGGCCGTGTGGAACGTCGCGACGACGGGTCCCTCGGCCGCCCACAGCGCCAGCAGGGACACGCTGGGGGCGAGCGGCTCGTGCAGGTGCAGCACGTCGAACCCGCCCTCGGTGAGCCAGCGGCGCACGCGCGCCGCGGTGAGCGGCCCGAACGCGAGCCGCGCGACGGAACCGTTGTAGGGCACGGCGACCGCCCGGCCGGCGCTGTCGATGAAGGGGGGCAGGACGGCGTCGTCGTCGGCGGGGGCGAGCACCCGCACGTGGTGGCCGAGGGAGGCCAGGTGCTGCGCCAGGTCGCGGACGTGGAACTGCACGCCGCCGGGGACGTCGAAGGAGTACGGGCAGACGATACCGATCCTCACGGTGCCGCCCGCCGCACGCGCTCGACGTCGGCGGTGAACACGGGCTGCAGGACGTGCCAGTCCTGCGGGTGCGCCGCGACGGCCGCCGCGAGCCCGTCGGCGCAGGCCTGCGTGAGGGCGGCGACGGCCGCGGCCCGCTGCGGCCCGCGGCCCCCGGGCGGGACCGCGACGGTGGGCGGGACCTCGAGGGCGGGGCCGAAGGCGATGTGCACCCCCCACCGCGCGCCCGTGCGCCGCCCCGGGTGCCCGGGCGGCAGGGGGACCGACGTGACGGCCGCGGTGAACAGGGCCGCGCCCGTCGCGAGCGCGAGCGTCGCGGGACCCGCGGCCATCCGCAGCTCCTCGCCGAGGAAGCGCACCCCCACCCCGTGACCGGTGAGGTCGCGGTCGGCGAGCAGCGGCACCAGCGCGCCTGCGCGCAGCCGCCGCACGAGGGTCGGGGACGTCGCGGGGTCCCCCAGCGGCAGCACCGTCATGCCGAGCGAGGCGCGGAAGGCGAGGAAGGCGTCGTAGACGGCCGCGGGCCGCACGCGCTCGGCGACGGTGACGACGGGCGCCAGCTCCAGCGTCGCCCAGGCGCCCGCCAGGTCCCAGTTGCCCAGGTGGGCCAGCGCGAGCACCACGCCCCGGCCCTCCGCGAGGGCGGCCCGGACGGGCGCGTCGCCGCTCGCGCTCACCGTGCGGCGGATCCGCTCGCGGGAGAACGACGGCAGCCGGAAGGTCTCGCACCAGTAGCGCGTGTAGGACGCGAGCCCGGCCCGCACCAGGGCGTCCAGCTCGGCCGTGGAGGCGTCGGGGCGGGTGCGCCGCAGGGTCGCGCGCAGCTGCTGCACGCGGGGCCCGTCGCCGCGGTGCAGGCGGCCGGCGACCTGCTCGGCCCCGGCCAGCACGACCGCCTCGGGCAGGACGCGCAGCAGCCGCCAGCCGGCGCGGAAGGACGCGGCGGTGACGGCGTCGCGCGCGCGGCTCACGCGGCCGGCGGCCCGGCCAGCGCCTGCCGCCGCACGAGCGCCATGCGCTGGCCGATGGTCACGAGGCTCGCCACGGCCAGCAGCGCCAGCACGACGGTGAGCACGACGCGCGGCGCCCCGAGCCCGACGGCCGCGGCCCCCGCGAGGACCGCGAGGAGCCGGTCGGAGCGCTCGGCGATGCCGACGTCGGCCCGCATCCCGAGCCCCTCGGCGCGCGCCCTCGCGTAGGGGACGATGCTGCCGAGGCACAGGCAGAGCAGCGCCAGGCCCGCGGTGGGCTGGTGCTCGCCGCCGCGGGCGTACCAGATGACGAGCCCCCCGAAGACGGCCGCGTCGGCGAAGCGGTCGAGCGTGGAGTCGAGGAAGGCGCCCCAGGCCCCCGACCGGCCGGACGCGCGCGCCATGATCCCGTCGACGGTGTCCGAGAGGGCGAAGACGGCCACCGCGAGGCTGCCCCAGAGCAGGTGCCCCCGCGGGTACAGGACCAGCGCGCTGACGCAGACGCCCACGGTCCCGACGGCCGTGACCAGGTCGGGCCCGGCCCCCAGCCGCAGCAGCAGGTGCGCGACGGGGGTGAACACCCGGGTGGCGAAGGCGCGCGCGAAGCGGTTGAGCATCGGTCCGTCTTCTGTGCGGGGGCGGGCGGGGCCGGCGGTCGCTGCCGAGGCGCCCTCACCCTAGGGCCTCGTCCGGCGCCGCCCGAGCGCGCACGCCGGGGCGGCCGCGCCTCCCGGCGGGCGCGAGCGCAGCTGCCTAGGCTGCCGACGTGCTCGACCCCGCCCCGGTGATCCGCCGCCTGCCGCGCGCCGGTCTCGCCTGGCGCAGCGCCGTCGCGGTCGCCTTCCTCGTGCTGCTGGTGCTGGGCACGGTGCAGGGCAACGACGACCGGTGGCCCTTCGCCCCGATGTCGCAGTACGCCTTCGCCGTCGACCTCGACGGCGAGATCCGCTCGACGCGCATCGAGGCGGTCACGACGGCCGGCACGCGCACCGTCGTCCCGCTGACCCCGGGCGGGGTCGGCCTGCGCCGCGCCGAGGTGGAGGGGCAGCTGGGGCGCTTCGTCGACGACCCGGCCCTGCTGGAGGCCGTGGCGGCGGCCGCCGCGCAGCGCCACCCCGGCCGCCCGCGCTACGCGCGCCTCGAGCTGCGCCAGACGGTCAGTCGGCTCGTGGCCGGCGAGGTGGTCGGGCCGCCGCAGGACGTGCTGCTCTCGGCGTGGGACGTCCCGGACCCGCAGCACCCGCTGGGGTGCTGCCGGTGACGGCGCGACCGGCGCAGGCCGCGGTGCCGGCGGGCTCGGCCCAGAGCCCGAGGTCCAGCTCGAGGTGGCGCTCGTGGTGGGCGCCGCCCGTGGCCCTCGGGCGGATCGCGGTGCTGCGCTTCGTGCTCTACGCCTTCGTCGTGCTCGACGCGCTGCACCTGACGACCTGGCCGCTGGACCACGGCGACGTCCCGGCGCAGCTCTACCGGCCGATCCTGCTGCGGCGGCTGCTGGACCTGCCCGCGCCCACCGAGACGTCGGTGCGGGTGGTGCTCGTGGTCCTCGTCGCGAGCGCCGTGGTGGCCGCGCTGGGCCGACTGCCGCGGGCCGCGGGCTGGGTGTGCGCCGCGGCCTACCTGGAGTGGACGAGCAACGCCTTCAGCTACTCCAAGATCGACCACGACCACGTGGCGCTGCTCGTCGCGCTGCTCGTGCTGCCGACGGTCGGCCCGGCCCGCGACGCCGCGGTGCGCAGCGAGGCCGCGGGCTGGGCGGTGCGCTGCGTGCAGGTCGCGACCGTGTGCACCTACTTCCTGGCCGCCCTGGCCAAGATGCGCTTCGGCGGCTGGGACTGGGCCAACGGCGCGATCTTCACGTGGGCGTTCTCCCGCCGCGGCAGCGACCTCACCGACGCGCTGCTCGCGGTCCCGCACCTGGTCCTGGTGATGCAGTGGGGCGTGCTGGTCGCGGAGTTCCTGAGCCCGGTCCTGCTGTGGCTGCGCGGGCGCGCGCTCGCCGCGGCCGTCGCGTTCTGGGTGCTCTTCCACGTCGGCACGTACCTGACCATCGGCATCCACTTCCTCCCCACGGTCGTGTGCCTGCTGGCGTTCGTGCCGCTGGAGCGGCTGCCGCGTGCGGGGCGGTCGGGAGCGGGGCGGTCGAGGGCGTGACCTCGCGTCCTACCCCTGCGTCGTGGCGTACCACGCCGCGTAGTCCGTGGTCTCGACGAGGTGCCGGGTGAGGTCGGGGCGGCCGTCGTCCCACCACACCGGTCCCCGCTCCCCCAGCTCGTGCTTGGCGCGGTCGACGCGGGAGCGCGCGTCCTCGCGGGCCGCGGCGTCGTCGGCCGCCATCGCCGCCCGCTTGTCGCGGCGCGCGGCCATCAGCCGGTCCACGAGCTCCTGGCGGCGCTCGGGGTCCAGACCCGGGTCGGAGCAGCGCCACAGCCGGCCCCGGACGACGAGGTAGCGGCCGTCGGGGGTCGTGAGGGCGGGGCCGCGGGTCATGCTCCCCGATCCTGGACCGGAGGCGCCGCAGCGGCACGCCCACCCTCAGGCGGGCGCCACCGTCGTCCAGGCCGCGACGAGGCGCTGCCGGGTGTCCTCCAGCAGCTCGGGCAGCGCCTTGGTGCGGGCCACCACGGGCAGGAAGTTCGCGTCGCCCTCCCAGCGGGGCACGACGTGCTGGTGCAGGTGGGCGGCGATGCCGGCGCCCGCGACCCCGCCCTGGTTCATGCCCAGGTTGAACCCGGCCGGGTTCGAGGCGGCCTGCAGCGACAGGACCGCGGCGCGGGTCAGGGCCGTGAACTCCGCGAGCTCCTCGGCGCCGAGGTCGACGTAGGAGGACACGTGCCGGTAGGGGCAGACGAGCAGGTGCCCGGGGTTGTACGGGAAGAGGTTGAGCACGACGAACGCCGTCTCGCCGCGGTGCACGACGAGCCCCTCGGCGTCGTCGAGCCCGGGAGCCCGGCAGAACGGGCACTGCGCGACGTCGTGCGGGTCCGCGGGCTTGCGCTCGCCCGTGATGTAGGCGAGGCGGTGCGGCGTCCACAGCCGCTCGAAGGAGTCCGGGTCGCCGGCGAAGGACGCCGCCGCCTCCACGAGGGGTTCGCGCGGCGGCGGCGCGGGGGCGTCGGCCACCCTCAGACCTGCACGCGGCGCTGCACGGCGTCGACGATGCGCTCGACGGCCTCGTCGACGGGGATGCCGTTGTCCTGGCTGCCGTCGCGCAGCCGGAAGGACACGGCACCGTTGGCCGCGTCCTCCTCCCCCGCGATGAGCAGGAACGGCACCTTCTGCTTGGTCCAGGTGCGGATCTTCTTGGGCATCCGGTCGTCGGCCGCGTCGACCTCGACGCGGATCCCGCGCGCCTTCAGCTGCGCGGCCACCGCCTGCAGGTGGTCGACGTGCGCGTCGGCGACGGGGATGCCGACCACCTGGACGGGCGCGAGCCACGGGGGGAAGGCGCCCGCGTAGTGCTCGGTCAGCACCCCGAAGAACCGTTCGATCGACCCGAACTTGGCCGAGTGGATCATCACGGGCTGCTGCTTGGAGCCGTCCGCCGAGGTGTACTCCAGGCCGAAGCGCGCGGGCTGGTTGAAGTCGTACTGGATGGTCGACATCTGCCAGGTCCGGCCGATGGCGTCGCGGGCCTGCACCGAGATCTTGGGTCCGTAGAACGCCGCCCCGCCCGGGTCGGGCACGAGCTCCAGGCCCGTCTCGAGCGCGGCCGCCTCGAGCACGGCCGTCGCCTGCGCCCACTCCTCGTCGGAGCCGATGAACTTCTCGGAGTCCCCGCGGGTGGACAGCTCCAGGTAGTAGTCGTCGAGGCCGAAGTCGCGCAGCAGCCCGAGGACGAAGTCGAGCAGGTGGCGGATCTCCGACGGCGCCTGCTCGGTCGTGACGTAGCTGTGGGAGTCGTCCTGGGTCAGCCCGCGCACGCGGGTGAGGCCGTGCACGACACCGCTCTTCTCGTAGCGGTACACGGACCCGAACTCGAAGAACCGCAGCGGCAGCTCGCGGTAGGACCGACCGCGCGAGCGGAAGATCAGGTTGTGCATGGGGCAGTTCATGGCCTTGAGGTAGTACTTCGAGCTCTCCAGCTCCATGGCCGGGAACATCGTGTCCTCGTAGTAGGGCAGGTGCCCCGAGGTCTCGAACAGCTGGCCCTTGCTGATGTGCGGGGTCCCGACGTAGTCGAACCCCTCCTCGATGTGGCGGCGGCGGACGTAGTCCTCCATCTCCCGCTTCACGACACCCCCCTTGGGGTGGAAGACGACCAGGCCGGAGCCGATCTCGTCGGGGAAGGAGAACAGGTCCAGCTCGGCCCCGAGGCGGCGGTGGTCGCGGCGCTCGGCCTCCGCCACGCGCTCCTGGTAGGCCTTCAGCTCGTCCTTCGTCGGCCACGCGGTGCCGTAGATGCGCTGCAGCTGGGGGTTCTTCTCGCTGCCGCGCCAGTAGGCGGCCGCCGAGCGCAGCAGGCTGTAGCCGTTGCCCGACAGGCGCGTGGTCGGCAGGTGCGGGCCGCGGCACAGGTCCCTGAACGCCACCGTGCCGTCGCGCCGGACGTTGTCGTAGACGGTCAGCTCGCCCGCGCCCACCTCGGCGTCGGCACCGTCGGCGGCGTCGCCCGCGGAGGACTTCAGCCCGATGAGCTCCAGCTTGTAGGGCTCGTCCGCCATCTCGGCGCGCGCCTCGTCGTCGGTGACGACGCGGCGCTCGAAGCGCTGCGCCTCCTTGACGATGCGCTGCATGGTCTTCTCGACGGTCTTGAGGTCCTCGGGGGTGAACGGGCGCTCGACGTCGAAGTCGAAGTAGAACCCGTCGCGGATCGGCGGGCCGATGCCGAGCTTGGCCTCGGGGAAGTGCTGCTGCACCGCCTGCGCCATGACGTGCGCGGTGGAGTGGCGCAGCACGGCCAGCCCGTCCTCGGAGGAGATCAGGACGCCCTCGACCTCCTCGCCGTCGGCGAGGACGTGGCTGAGGTCGCGCAGCTCCCCGTCGACGCGGGCGACGACGACGTCGCGGTCGTCGGCGAACAGCTGCGCCGCCGTCGTGCCGACGGCCACCACGACGGGCTCGCCGGAACGGTGGACGGTGAGCTGCGCGGACACGCGGGCCTCCGGGAACGTGCGGACGGCGGGACGGTCGTCCCGGCCCGCCGACTCTATCCGTGCGCCGGGAGCACCTGGACGGGCGCGCCGCGGCGCAGGGTGCCCCCGACGACGACCTCGGCGAACCAGCCCGCGCAGTGCCGGGGGCGGGCGCCCAGGCGAAGCCGCACGGGTGCGGCGTCCGGGTCGCCGAGGACCAGCTCCGCGCCCGCGGCGGGCTCGCCCGGCCCGCCCAGGTCGACGACGAGGTTGGCGCGCGAGGCGTCGCCGGCCGCGGGGTCCTCGCGCTGGGCCCGGGTCACGACGTGCACGGGGGCCACCTGGCGGGCGCCCGCGGGGTCGGCGCGCAGCCGCACGGGCCCGCTGCCCAACAGCGCCGCGACGGCCTCGAGGTCGCCCGGGCGACCGCCGGGGACGGCGAGCAGGGGGTCGGCGGCGCTGCCGCCGAGGTCCAGCGTGCGCAGCAGGGGGGCCGTCTTGGCGGTGAGCACGGTGCCGTCGGCGGTGACGAGCACGTGCCCCCGGTCCCCGAGGAGGCCGTCGGGCCGCAGCTCGGCCTCGTCGGGGCGCAGCCCGGCGACGGACTTCACGGGTGGAGCCACCCCGCCGTCGCGCCCTCGTGCGGCTGCGCCGGCCGATGTCCACCTCAGCCCCACCGTCGCGGATCATCCTGCCTCCCCCGCCGCGGCGGCGGGGGGCTGCGCGGCATCGCGATGGGGGATACCCCGGTATACCGAGACGTTGTTTCCGTCGCTCCCCGTCCCTCCCCGAGACTGCGGGTGTCGCGAGGTCCACGACCCACCCGCGACCGACCACCTCCGGGCGCGAGCCCACGACGACGATGTCCGGGAGACGACGTGCGACTCCAGCTCCAGATCCCGTTCCAGAGCCCGGGCCAGGTGCCGTTCCAGGGCCAGGTCCCGGCCCGGCGCCGCGCACCGGGGCGACCCTCGTGAGCGGTGCCGCGCTCACGAGCCCCGCGACGCCTCCGCCGGCGGAGGCCTCGGCCCGGCCGTCGCCGCCCTCCTCGCGCAGCGGGCGCCGGCTGAGCGCCTCCCGCGTCGCGGCCTGGTGGTGGTCCCTGCCGGCCCTCGTCGTCGTGGCGCTCGTCCACTACGCCGCCGTCGTCGCCGGGGCCGGCTACGCGTTCACGGACTTCAACGGGTTCCGCGTCCGCAGCTTCGTCGGCTGGGCGAACTTCCGGGAGATCTTCACCGGCGCGGCGCCCCTGACGGCGCTGACGAACACGTTCGTCATCGCGATCTCCTTCCTGGTCCTCACCAACGTCATCGGCATGGCCTTCGCCGTGGCGCTGAACCGGACCCTGAAGACCCGCTACGTCCTGCGGGTCCTGCTCTTCGCGCCGGTGGTCCTGAGCCCGCTGGCGGTCTCCTACGTCTGGAAGTTCCTCTTCCAGCAGACGGGCCCGATCAACCAGGTGCTGGGCGCGGTGGGCCTGGAGGGCCTGCAGCGCACGTGGCTGGGCGATCCCGGCACCGTCGTGCCGGCCATCATCGTCGTGATGGTCTGGCAGCACGTCGGCCTGACGATGGTCATCTACATCGCCGGCCTGGCCAACGTCCCCGTCGAGTCCGAGGAGGCGGCGGCGATCGACGGCGCCGGCCCGTTCGACCGGTTCCGGCACGTCACGCTGCCGGCCCTGCGACCGACCGTCGTGGTGGCCTCCACGCTGATCCTGGTGCAGGGCCTGCGCGTGTTCGACCAGGTGCAGGCGCTGACCGGCGGTGGCCCGTTCGGCGCCTCGGACACCCTGGCCACGAGCATCTACAAGGAGACGTTCGTCAACGGCCGCTTCGGGTTCGGCGCGGCCATGGCCCTCGTCATGACCGTGCTGGTCCTCATCTGCGCGGGCGTGCAGATGCTCCTGCTCCGCGAGAAGGGGGACGACTGACGTGTTCCGCTACTCCAAGGGCACCGCCGGCCGGGAGATCGGGATGGTGCTCGTCACTCTGGTCTTCGTCCTGCCGCTGCTGATCCTGCTCAACGTGTCCCTCAAGACCAGCGGCGACTCCATCGCCGAGTCCGGGTTCACGCTCGCCGACCCCGTGAGCGGGTCGGGGTTCGCCGAGGCCGTCGGCGGGGAGGGGCAGTACAGCCTCCTGCGCGGCGCGATCAACAGCGCCGTCATCACGGGCGGGACGGTGCTGGTCCTGATCGCCCTGGGCTCGATCACGGCGTTCACCCTCACCCGCATCACCTCACGCCTCAGCAGGGTCGCCTTCGGCGCCGTTCTGCTGGCCATCGTCCTGCCGAGCCAGCTCTCCCTCGTGCCGCTCTACAGCGGCATGCGGCAGCTGGACCTGCTCGGGACCCGCACGGGGATGGTCCTGCTGTACTCCGGGATGCTGATGCCGCTGGCGGTCTTCCTCTACTCCGGCTTCACCCGCTCGCTGCTCAAGGAGTACGAGGAGGCGGCGCAGATGGAGGGGGCCGGGAGGTTCACCATCTTCAGCCGCATCGTGTTCCCGCTGCTGGGCCCGGCGACGGGCACGGTGGCCATCTTCGCGGGACTCATCGTCTGGAACGACTTCTTCACGTCGCTGGTGTTCCTCAACGGCTCCGACGCGGTCACCCTGCCCGTGGTGGTCTACAGCTTCGTCGGTGCGCTGGTGTCGAAGTGGAACGTCGTCTTCGCCGCCGTCATCCTGTCCATGGTCCCGATCCTCACCGCCTACGTGTTCGCGCAGAAGCAGTTCATGCAGGGCTTCGCCGGCGGCGTCAAGGGCTGAGCGGTGCCCGCCCCCGTCCCCGTGGTCCCCACCGGTCCACGGTTCCCGGTCCTCGAGCGGGCGGCGCGCCTGGTCGAGGTGGAGGTCGCCACCCCCACGCCCGTCGACGACGCGGACTTCCTCGTGGGCCTGGGGCTGCGGCGCCCCGCGGGCGCCGGCGCCGACCCGCGCGTGCGGACGTGCGCCGACCCCTACGGCTGCACGCTCCACCTCGTCGCCGGACCCCGACCGCGGGTGCAGCGCCTGCAGTGGCAGGCGGCCTCGCCCGGGGGCCTGGCGGCCGCGGCCGTGCGTCTCGGGGCGGTCGGCGGCCGGCCGGGGCTCGACGCGGTGGAGAGCACGCCGTCGGGTCTGCAGGTCCGGCACCCCGACGGGCTGCGGACCGAGCTGCGCTGGGAGCGGGACCGCGACTGGGCCGGCGGCTCGGCGTCGGGCTGCCCGCTGCACGACGGTCCCGAGGACAGCTGCCCGGCGCGGCCGCCCCTGATCGACCACGTCGACCTCGCGTGCGGCGCCGCGGGCGGGCGGAGCCTCGCCGAGCTGCTGGGGCTGCGTGGTCGCACGGTCCTGCGCTCGGGTCACGCGGGGGAACCCGGTGTCGCCGCCTCGGCGGCCGGGCCGCGGCTCGTGCTGCGCGACGGCCCGCGAGCGCCGCGACGCGGCGCGGCCCCCGCGCGGACGCCGGGCGGGCTGGCAGTGCTGCTGCTGCCCGCGCACGGGTGGAGGTGAGGGCGACGGTCTAGAATCAGAACACTCGATCTGATACGGTCCGGCCACGGTCCCTGCCCGGGAGGTCAGGGGTGAGCGACGGCGAAGTCGTGGAGGGTCGTTGTGGTCAACCTGCTGAACTCGGACCTCAATCTGCTGGTCCCGCTCGACGCCCTGCTGACCGAGCGCAACGTCACGCGGGCGGGAGCGCGGATCGGCGTGAGCCAGCCGGCGATGAGCGCCGCCCTGGGCCGGCTGCGACGGCAGTTCGACGACGTGCTGCTGGTGCGGGTCGGAGCCCGCTACGAACTCACCCCGCTCGCGGAGACCCTCTCGGTGCGCGTCCGCGAGGTGCTGCAGATGGCCGAGGAGACGCTGCACCCCAACCCGGGTTTCGACCTGCTGACCTCGACGCGGGAGTTCGTCGTCATCTCCTCCGACTACGCGATCGCCGTCCTGGCCCCGCACCTCATGCCCATGCTCCGTGCGGCCGCCCCGAACGTGAAGCTGCGGCTGACCAGCGTCGACCAGAACGCCGTCGACCAGCCCCTGACGGCGCTGCGTTCGGTGGACCTGCTGCTCACCCCCCGAGGTCAGTGCTCGGGAGTCCCGAGCACCGACCTCTTCGAGGACCACTGGACGTGCATCTCCGGCCGCCCGCACCCGGACGGCGAGGTCCTGACCCTGGACGAGCTGCGCCACTCCCGCTGGGCCCGGGCCTTCGCCGGGTCCGGCGGGACCGCGGCCGACCGCCGGGTCGACGAGCTGGTGACCGGCGCTCGCGTCGACCTCGTCGCCGACACCCTGGCGCTGCTGCCGTTCAGCATCGCCGGGACGGACCTGCTCGCCCTCGTGCCGGACCGGCTGGTCTCGCGGGCCGCGGACCTCGCGCTGGTGCACCGGGTGCGCGTGCCGCTGCCGGTCGTCCGGCTGCACGAGGCGGCGTGGTGGCACCCGCAGCGGACCGACGACCCCGGGCACCGGTGGTTCCGCGGACTCGTGCGCCGGGCGGCGGCACAGCTGTCGCCCGATCTCGTCGCCGAGACGGCGCGCGACGGCGCCGGCGTCGGGGACGACCTCGGCCGGCAGGCCGTCGCGAGCTGAGCCGCCGCCCACCCCGGGGGCCCCGGGCGCGAGGTCCCCCCGGAGTTCAGCCCCGGGTCGCGTCCTCCCCGGTCCACGCCGCCGCCGAGGCGGCGACGTGGCGGGCCCCGCGCACCGCCAGGGCGACGGCGGTCAGCGTGGGGTTGCAGGCCGTCTCGGTCGGGATGAGCCCGTTGCCGGCGACGAAGAGGCCGCGGGTCCCCCACACCTCGCCGTTCGGATCGCAGACGCTGGTCCCGTCGTCGGCCTGCCCCATCCGGGTCGTGCCCTGGTAGTGCAGGGAACTCCCGGCCGGCAGCTCGATCGGTGCGTCGTCGAGGGGTTCGCCCAGGACCCGGGCGGCGCGCACCACGGCGTCCTTCGCCGCCGCGAGGCGGCGGGCGTCGGTGGCGGTCAGGGCGTAGTGGACGCGCGGGGCGGGCAGGCCGTAGCCGTCGACGGCGTCCTCGGCGAACTCCACGCGGTCCTCGGCCCGGACGTCCTTGGCGCAGAACCAGCCCAGTCCCACGTAGGCGCCGGGCCGGTCCGCGGGGAGGTCCGGGCGGGGCACGGGCGAGGCGTCCATCTGCATCACCTGTCCGTGGAACGGGTGCCGGTCGTCGTCGAAGGGGACCCAGCTGACCCCGCTGCCCTGCGCCAGGGCCGTCCCCGACCCGGGCTCGAGGGCGGCGCCCGCGAGGACGTCCTCGCGCAGCCGGACGGCCGTGAGGACCTGCGGCTGGTCGTTGAGGTAGCGGCCCAGGGCGGGCGGCCGGACCCCGGAGGCGAACAGCAGCTGCGGCGTGCGCAGCGCGTCCGCCGCGACCACGACGACCCGCGCGGCGATGCGGGTCTGGGCACCCGTGGTGACGTCCCGCACCCGCACGCCGGTGACGCGGCCGTCGTCGAGGAGGACCCGCTGGGCGAGGGTGTCGGGGAACAGGGAGACCCCCTGCCGCAGCACGTCGCCGAACACGACCGCGGGGCCGGACCAGTGCAGCCCGCCGTCGCCGTCCGCCTGCACGGCCAGGGGCATGGGCTGGACCCGTCGGTCGAGCGGGCGGTCGTCGTCCAGCACCGCACCGAGCAGCGCGCGGACGTCCGCGGCGAGGGGTGCGTCCGCCAGGGCGGCGGCGCTCACCCCGAGGAGACGCTCGGCCTCGTCGAGGTCGGCGTCGAGGTCGGGCAGGAAGGAGATGCGCTCGCTGCCGCCGGGACGCGGGCACGCGCCCGTCCAGTGCGCGCCCATGCCCCCGACGCCGCTCGACATGGCGGCGGCGGGCAGGCCGGTTCCCCCGGCCGCGAAGCCGTCGGGGAGCAGGAAGGTGCCCGGCCGGGCCCGGCGCCCGTCCGGTGCCGCCCCCGGACCGTCGCCGGCCCCGGGGCCCTCGGAGGCCCGCTGCGCGCGGCGGCGGTCGTCGGGGTCGGCGATGTTCTTGACGTGGTCGCCCGGCGGGGAGGACAGCACGGGGCCGACCTCGAGCACCACGACGCGCAGCCGTGCCGCGCGCTCGTGCAGGACCCGGGCCCAGGCCGCACCGGCGGGGCCGCTGCCGATCACCACGACGTCGACGTCGGCGGGGTAGCGGGTCACCGGAGCACCTCCACGTGCTGCGCGAGGGGGTCGGTCGCCGAGCGGGCGACCCGGAGGTGGTGCACCCCGGCGGGGACCACCCAGGACCCTCGTGCGGTGTCCCACCGGCGGAACGCGCGGTCACCGAGCCGCACCACGACGTCGGCGCTCGCCCCGGCTCCGGCGTGCGCGCGACGGAAACCCACGAGCCGGTCGTGGTCCTCGCCGGGGGCGCGGGCGTAGACCTGCACGACGTCGCTGCCCGCCCGCTCGCCGGTGTTGTGCACCTCGCAGCGCACCTCGACCTCGCCCGGGTCCGGGACGTCGCGCACGTGCACCGCGCCCAGCCGCCACCGCGTGTAGCCCAGGCCGGCACCGAAGGCGAACGCCGGGACCAGCCCGTGCCGCGCGAAGTGCCCCGGCCCGGCCGGTTCGACGCGCCCGTAGTCCAGCACGAGGTCCTCGTCGAGCGAGACGCCGGCGCCGGGGTAGTCCGCGTCGGAGCGGGCGAAGGTCAGCGGGAGTCGCCCGCTCGGCTCGCGCCGCCCGGTCAGCACCTCGGCCAGCGCCGGGCCGAACTCCTCACCGCCGTAGAAGGGGACGAGGACGGCCGCGGTCCGCTCCGCCCACGAGGTGTCGACCTGGTGGGCGGCGTTGAGGACGACGACGGTGCGCGGGTTGACCGCGGTCACCGCGTGCAGCAGCTCCAGCTGCTCCGGGCGCAGCGCGGTGCCGTCGCGGTCGGCGCTCTCCCGCGAGGCCTTGCGGTCGTCGCCCACGACGAGCACCACGGTCCCGGCGGCGCGCGCCACCGCGACGGCCTCGTCGAGCAGTCCGGGAGGTGCCGGCGAGCGGTACCCGAGGGTCACCGACTGCACCCGTCCCGGGACGAGGTGGACGTCGCCGACGATCCGGACCCGCTGCCCGCGCACGAGGTCCACCCGCGTGCCCATCGTGTCGGCGCGGGCCACGACGCCCATGACGTCGGCGGGATCGGGCGCCCGCCAGTCCAGGACACGGCGACCGTCGACGGTGAGCGTCCCGTTCCCCGTCCCACCCAGGTGCAGCTCGTGCGTCCCGTCGACCGCGGCGACGAACTCGGTCCGCAGCCGGACGCGGCCGCCGAGCCCCGGGCCGCCGATCCCCGGGATGTCGCCGAACCACACGAACGTGGACGTGGGGCGGACCTCGCGGGCCCGGGGTTCCTGCGCCCCGGCGGGGAAGCCCTCGAGGACCACCTCGGCGAAGGGCAGCAACCCGCCGGGGGCGCAGCCCGCGGCGACGCTGACCTGCTCCGCACCGAGGGCGTCGGCGATCGCCTGCGCCGCGGACACCGGGGGGGTGGAGGGGGTGACCTTCGCGAACGTCCCGCCCTGCAGGCAGGGGGTGAGGGCGTTGGGACCGATGACGGCGACCGTGCGGCCGGGGCCGGGCCGCAGGG
>NZ_JAAALN010000068.1 GCF_009906795.1 Kineococcus siccus | reverse complement strand
GGTCACGGGGGCTCCCGGGGTGGGTCGGACGGGCGGCTCCCGCCGATCCTGCCGGTCGGCGCCCCGGGCGGGGACCTACGCTGCGGGCCGTGGACGTCCGCGTGGTCGCGATCGGCGAGGAGGACTGGCGCGCCTACCGCGCGGTCCGCCTCGAGATGCTCGCGGACACGCCCCTCGCGTTCGGCGAGACCCTCGAGCACGCGCTCGCCCTGGACGACGCCGAGTGGCGCTTCCGCGCCCGGCGCTGCGCCACACCGGGCAACGCCGGGTGGGCCGCGGTGGCCGAGGACGGGCGCTGGCTGGGGACGATGTCCGCGTTCGTGCACCCCGTCGAGGGGCCGTTCCTCGTCTCGGTGTTCGTGGCGCCGGGCCACCGCGGCCGGGCCGCGGGCGTCGCGGACGCGCTGCTCGACGCGGCGGTCGCGTGGGTCGGCCGGCAGGCGGAGCGCGGCACCCTGCTGCTGCACGTCCACGAGGACAACACCCGGGCCCGGGCCTTCTACCGCCGTCGTGGTTTCGTGGACACCGGCTTGCGGGTCCCGTACAGCCTGGACGAGACGACGGACGAGGTGGAGATGTGCCTGACGTTCCCGGCGGCACCGCAGTTCCCGGCGGCACCGTCGTTCCCGGCGGCACCGTCGTTCCCGGGCCCACCGTGAGCGGCGCGGCCGCGGGTGGTCTCGCGCTCGACGACGTCCTCGACGCGGCCCGGCAGCTCGCGGGGGTCGCCCACCGCACGCCCGTCCTGACGTCGCGGCAGCTGGACGAGCTCACCGCGTGCGGCGTCCACCTCAAGGCCGAGAACCTCCAGCGGATCGGGGCGTTCAAGTTCCGCGGCGCCTACAACGTCGTGTCGCGCCTGTCGCGCGAGCAGCTCCAGCGCGGGGTGGCGACCTACTCCTCGGGCAACCACGCGCAGGCCGTGGCGCTCGCGGCCGCGATGGTGGGCACCTCCGCGACGATCCTCATGCCCGAGGACACCCCGGCCGTGAAGGTGGCCGCGACGCGCGGCTACGGCGCCGAGGTCGTCACCTACGACCGGTACACGGGCGACCGGGTGGCCCTGGGCGGCGCGCTGGCCGCCGAGCGCGGGCTGACCGTGGTGCCGCCCTACGAGCACCACGGCGTCATGGCCGGTCAGGGCACCGCGGCGCTCGAGCTGCTCGAGGACGTCGGCGAGCTCGACGTCCTGCTGGTCCCCGTCGGGGGCGGCGGCCTGATGGCCGGCAGCGCGACGGTCGTGAAGGGCCTGCACCCGCGCACGCGCGTGGTCGGCGTGGAGCCCGCGGCCGGCGACGACACCCTCCGCTCGCTGCGCGCCGGGCACCGCGTGCGCATCGAGGTGCCCCGCACGATCGCGGACGGCCAGGCCGCCGAGGTCCCGGGCGAGCTGACCTTCGCGGTGAACTCCCGACTCGTCGACGACGTCGTGCTCGTCTCCGACGCCGAGCTGCGCGCCGCCCTCGTCTTCGCCTTCGACCGCCTGAAGGTCGTGCTGGAGCCGTCCGGCGCGTGCGCCCTGGCCGCGGTGCTGTTCGGGCGCGGGACGGAGCCGGGCCAGCGGGTCGGGGCGGTGCTGTCGGGCGGCAACGTCGGCGCGGCGCGGTTCGCCGAGCTCGTCGCGGGTGGTCAGGAGGTCGCGGAGCTCCCGGCGCGGGCCGGGCGCGCGGCGGCCGGTGTCACTGCCAGTGACGACATCTGACGTCTCTCGACGCTCAAGCCCGCGTGCCGGCACGCCGAAGCCTGGGGAGTCAGTCACTGAGAGTCCCCGAACCCCAGCCTCGAGGAGCCCCGCCGTGTCTCTGTCCCGTGCGTTCGCCACCGCCGTCCTCAGCGGTGCGCTCCTCACCGGAGCGGCCGCGCTCGCCCCCGCAGCCTCCGCGGCCCCCACCCCGTCGACGACCACGCCGTCGGTCACCACGGTGTCCAGCACGGTGACGGTGGTCGTCTCCGGCACCCGCACCCCCCAGGCCACGGGCCACCTCCGGGTCGTCCGGCCGACCGCCCTGAACGTCGTCCGCAAGGGCCACCTGCGCTGATCGGCCCAGTCCCGGCGCGCCCCGGTCGTTGAGACCTCACGCGCGACGGCAAGATGACCCGCATGGCGCGGATCGAGGACTACGCCCTCCTGGGCGACTTGCACACCGCGGCGCTGGTCGACCGGACGGGTTCGATCGACTGGCTCTGCTTCCCGCGCTTCGACTCGCCCGCGTGCTTCGCGGCGCTGCTCGACACCCCCGACGCGGGGCGCTGGCGGATCGGGCCGAGCGGCGGGGGCGCCTGCACGAGGCGCCGCTACGTCGACAGCTCGCTCGTCCTGGAGACGGAGTGGGACACCCCGGACGGGACCGTCCGGGTCACCGACTTCATGCCGCCGCGCGGCAACCACCCCGACGTCATCCGCATCGTGGAGGGCCTCGAGGGTGAGGTCCGGATGTCCTCGGAGCTCGCGCTCCGCTTCGACTACGGCTCGATCGTGCCGTGGGTGCGCCGGCGCGGTGACGAGCTGGAGGCCGTGGCGGGTCCCGACTCGGTGTGGTTCTGGTCCACCGCGGAGATCGAGGGCCGCGACCTGACGTCGGTGTCCGACTTCACGGTGCGCGAGGGCGAGCGCGTCCCCTTCGTCCTGACCTGGGGCAAGAGCCACGAGGAGATGCCGCACCGGCCCGACCCGTACCACGCGCTGCAGGAGTCCCTGGACTTCTGGTCGGAGTGGAGCGCCACCACGGCCGTCCCGCTCAGCGGCGTCTGGGGCGACGCCGTGTCCCGCTCCCTCACGGTGCTCAAGGCGATGATCTACGCGCCCACGGGCGGCATCGTCGCGGCCGTCACGACGTCGCTGCCCGAGGAGCTCGGCGGCTCCCGCAACTGGGACTACCGCTACTGCTGGCTGCGCGACGCGACGTACACGCTGCAGGCCCTGCTGCTGTCGGGCCACCTCGAGGAGGCGGCCGCCTGGCGCGCCTGGCTGCTGCGGACGGTCGCGGGGGACCCGGGCGACCTGCAGATCATGTACGGGCTCGACGGGACCCGCCGCCTGCCCGAGCTGGAGCTGCCCTGGCTGAAGGGGTACGAGGGCTCCTCGCCGGTGCGGATCGGCAACGCCGCGGCCGGGCAGCTGCAGCTCGACGTGTGGGGTGAGGTCCTCGACAGCCTGTTCCTGGCGCGGCAGGCGGGCCTGGAGCGCGAGGACGACTCCTGGAACCTGCAGAAGGCCCTCATGCACCACCTCGAGGCGCGCTGGCAGGAACCCGACAACGGGCTCTGGGAGATGCGCGGTCCGCGGCGGCACTTCACCCACTCCAAGGTCATGGCGTGGGTCGCCGCGGACCGGATGGTCCGCAGCGCCGAGGAGTTCGGCCTGGCCGGCCCGGTGCAGCGCTGGCGGCGGGTGCGCGAGGAGATCCGCGCCGACGTCCTGGCCCACGGGGTGTCGCCGACGACCGGGACGTTCACCCAGTCCTACGGCTCCGACTCCCTCGACGCGAGCCTGCTGCTCATCCCGCGCGTCGGCTTCCTGCCGTTCGACGACCCCCGCGTCGTCGCGACGATCGAGGCCGTCCAGCGGGAGCTGACCCAGGACGGCTTGGTGCTGCGCTACAAGGTGGAGGAGGCCGAGGACGGCCTGCCGGGTTCCGAGGGCGTGTTCCTCGCCTGCTCGTTCTGGCTCGTCGACGCGCTGCAGGGCATCGGGCGCACCGACGAGGCCGTCGCCCTGTTCGAGACGCTGCTCGCGCTGCGCAACGACCTCGGCCTGCTGGCCGAGGAGTACGACCCCGTCTCAAAGCGGCAGCTCGGCAACTTCCCGCAGGCCTTCAGCCACTTCCCGCTCGTCGTCGCCGCGCACCACCTCAGCGGCGGGGCCGGTGGCCGCAGCGACGAGGCCGCGGCCGACGACTGAGTCGCGCAGGCGACCGCGGGGAACGCCCCGCGGGCCTCGCCCGTCGGTCACGTCAGGGGGCCGGCCGGCGGTCCGGGGACGGAGGACGACATGGGTCTGCGCAACCTCGCGGCGCGCTTCGGTGCGGGCGCGGCGTCGGTGGACACGGTGCTGGAGCGCGACGTGGCCCAGCCGGGCGGAGGTGTCGGCGGCCGCGTGGTCGTGGTCGGCGGCTCGGTGGCCCAGGAGGTCGAGGAGGTCGTCGTCGCCCTGCAGGCCCGCGTCGAGGTGGAGAGCGGGGACTCCGAGTGGCGCGAGGACGTCGTCTTCGGCAGCGCCCGCGTCGGAGCCGGTTTCACCACCGTCCCCGGGCAGCGGACCGAGCTGCCGTTCTCCCTGACCCTGCCGTGGCAGACGCCGATCACGGCGGTGGGCGGCTGGACGCTGCGCGGCGTGCACGTCGGGGTCGTCACGAGGCTCGTCGTCGCGGGTGCGGTCGACCCGGGTGACCTGGACGGCCTGACCGTGGCGCCCCTGCCCGTGCAGCAGGCCGTGCTCGACGCGCTCGCCTCGCTGGGCTGGCGCTTCCGGCACGCGGACGTGGAGAAGGGCCGCGTGCGCGGCTCGGACCTGCCCTTCTACCAGGAGCTGGAGTTCGCCCCGCCCGCGCACGTGCGCAAGGTCGGCGAGCTGGAGGTCACGTTCCTCGCCGACCCGCAGGGCGTGGAGGTGGTCCTGGAGGCCGACCGACGCGGCGGGCTGCTCACCGAGGGCCGCGACGTGGTGAGCCGGCTGCGCCTGTCGCACGCCGACACCGACCGCGCACGGGTGGCCGCCGCGCTGGACCGCGCGGTGCACGAGCTGGGCTCCCGCCGCGGCTGGGGCTGGTGACCGGCCTCTCCACGGACCTCGCCGGGGCCCGCACCGGGAGCCGCGACACTCGACGTAGCCGCACCGGCCGCGGCGGGAGGGTCGGGACGGGTCGATGACCCGGTGCGCCCTCCGCTGCTCCCGCCTAGCGTCGGGGGCAGGTCCGGGCGACGGTGCCCGCGCCGACCCCGTTGGCGAGGAGCCGGACGATGACGTCGCTGGACCAGCTGCCCGAGATCACGACCGGGATCTACGTCGACGGGGAGGAGCAGGGCTCGGCCGGGCGCCTGGAGGTGCTCGACCCGGCCGACGGGCGTTCCGTGGTGGGTCACGCGGCCGCGGCGAGCGCGGAGCAGGCCCGCTCCGCGGTCGCCGCCGCGCACCGCGCGTCCGGGGAGTGGTCGCGGCGCAGCCCGCAGGACCGGGCGGGCCTGCTGCTCGCCGCGCTCGCCCCGCTGGAGGCCGACCGTGCGGCCACGGCCGAGGTGCTCACCCGGGAGAACGGGAAGGTGCGGGGTGAGTCCTTCGTCGACTCCCTCGTCTTCGACCACCGCTTCCACCTCGCGGCGGCGCTCGCCGACCAGGTCGGGTCGGTGACCACGCTGCCGGGGCCGCCGCACCGGACCGAGGTGTCCCACGTCCCGCTGGGCGTCGTGACGATCATCGTGCCGTTCAACTGGCCGCTCGCGATCCTGGCGGCGTCCCTGCCCTACGCGCTGCTGGCGGGGAACACCGTCGTGGTCAAGCCGCCGCCCTCCTGCCCGCTGGCCACGGTGCTGACGGTGCAGCGGGTCGCCGCCTCGCTGCCGCCGGGGGTGCTCAACGTCGTCACCGGGACCGACGCCGAGATCGGCGGCCCGCTCGTCGCCGACGACCGGGTGCGCCGGGTGTGCTTCACCGGCAGCCTGCGCGGTGGCCGCGGCGTCATGTCCGCGGCCGCGGCGACCCTGACGCGCGTGACGCTCGAGCTCGGCGGCAACGACCCCGCCCTGGTGCTCGACGACGCGGACCTCGGCGAGGAGGCCCTGCAGCGGTTGTTCACCGGCTCCTTCGACACCACCGGTCAGGTGTGCATGGCCGTGAAGCGCCTCTACGTGCACCGCTCCCGCTACGACGAGGTCGTGGAGGGGCTCACCGCGCTGCTCGCCGCGACGCGCCTGGGCCACGGGCTCGACGAGGGCGTGACGATGGGGCCGCTGCACGACGCCCGCCAGCAGGCCTACGTGCAGGAACTGCTCGACCAGGCGCGCTCCACCGGGGCCGAGGTCCGCCAGCGCGGTGAGGCGGCCGCGGGCGCCGACCTCTCACGGGGGAACTTCCTGCGGCCCTCGCTGGTCCTGGACCCCGCCGACGACACCCGGGTGGTCGCCGAGGAGCAGTTCGGGCCGACCCTGCCCGTGCTGCCCTTCGACGACGACGCCGACGCGCTCGCCCGGGCCAACCGGTCGATGTTCGGGCTCTGCTCGTCGGTGTGGACGAGCGACCCCGACCGGGCCGCCGCCCTGGCCCGGCAGCTGCGGTCGGGGTACACCTTCGTCAACGCCCACGGGGCCGCCCACCTCGACGAGCGCGCACCCTTCGGCGGCGTCGCCCACAGCGGCATGGGCCGGGAGATGGGCCTGGAGGGCCTGCGGGAGTTCACGGACACCCACGCGATCGGGTTCCCGGCGTGAGCGTCAGCGCAGCAGGAACTCCTGCAGGCCGGCGAGGTCGTCGGTGTTGATGTGGTCGACGCCCGCGGCGACCAGCTCGGCCCACACGGCCTCGCGCTCGGGGCCGGGGGCGTCCGGGGTCTCCCAGAACCGGACGGTGCGCCCGGCGAGGTGGGCGGCGTCCACCGCGCTCTGCAGGCGCGCGCGCTCCGCGGCGGGCATCTCGCCGACGCCCTGCCACGTGAACAGGTTGTTCCAGTTGTCGCTGACGAGGGGCATGAACTGCGGGTCGGCGCCGCTGGCCAGGTCGCCCGAGCGGCCGTCGTAGCCGGCGTAGCGCACGTGCTGGCGCGCCATCAGGTCCAGCGGGCGGTTGCCCGAGACGACGGCGGTCACCGCGCCCGGCTCGGCGTCGTAGCCGTCGTCGGTCATCGTGAAGCGCGTCATCGTGCTGCGGTAGCCGGCCAGGACGGCGTTCAGCCGGCGGTAGGTCGGCACGGCCTCGGTCTTGATGTCGATGAGCAGCTGCACGGGGGCGTCGTGGCCGGGGTACACGGAGCCGTCGCCGGCCTCGGCGAGCGCCTCGAGCGGGTCGAGGTAGAGCGCCTGCAGCGTGCGGGCCGGGTCGAGGTCCTCGGGGTCGTGCGCGACGAGGAGCTCGCCGTCGACGAGGTAGACGTCGGCCTCGACGCTCGTGAACCCCTGGTCCAGGGCGTCGAACAGCGGGCGGTCGTGCTCGTAGTCGTTGTGCGCGTGGGCCTGCGGCAGCGGCGTGGCGGTGATCGGGGCGACGGGGGCCGGAGCGGCCGCGGTCGCCGCGGTGGCACCCACGGGCAGCAGGACCGCGCTGACGAGGGCGGCGAGGACGGGCAGGGAGCGGCGCATGCGGTGGACCTCCGGGGTGGGGGAGCGGTTGCGCGCCGAAACCTAGGAGGCGGCTGTGACCGCAGGCCCAACGAGGACTGGACACCGCGTGCACGGGGCGCCTCGCGCAGACGACCGGCACCCGTCGCGTCGGGTCCGCGGCGGTCGACTGTCGAGGGTCCCTTCGGATCTGCGGATGTGGGAAGGCAGACCTGGCCTAGCGAGCTAGGTCGCCGCAATCACTGACGCCCGTCACAGCCCACGATCGCCAGAGGCGACGGTCGCGGCACGAGCAGCCCTGTGTCGAGCAGCCGCCGCGAGAACGGCGCAGCGGGTCACGCGCAGCGAGGCATGACCGTGACGTCGCACCGCTCCTGACGCTTCTGCCAGGAACCGCTTCAGATGGGGAGGCGATCCGAGTCCAGCATCCGTGGGGTTAGGGCGGCCGTGATAACGGCCAGGACCGTGACGACGCCTTGCCCGATCGGGGCCAGAGGGCCGCCGAGCTCCAGGACGTAGATGGCGTAGCCGTTGGCGGCTGCGTCGGTGAGCAGGATCGTCGGAGCCAGGAGCAAGCCGGCGCGGTGACGGCGGGCGATCAGGACCGCGCCCAGGGGATCCAGCAGGAGAAGGGCACTCCAGTAGGCGGCGAGCCAGTCGGGAGCGTAGGCGTAAGGCGCCCAGCCGGCGATGAGGAAGTCGAGGAGGTGCTGCAGACCTCCCCACGCCAGCAGGAGGATCAAGGCGACAGAAGTCGCCCGCATCCAGCGGGGCTCGTTGGCCCACCGCTTCGACAGCACGGAGGGCAGCCTGTCAGCTTGGCGTGGTCCAAGCCCAGGAGATCGAGAGTTCGCCGAGCGCGCGACGTCCTCGCCACACCGGAGGCACACGCAGCGCGTCGTGAGCGCCGAGTCAACGACCCGTCGAAGCGACAGAGTCCACCGCGGTAGTGCGTACGACGGGACACTGACCCGTCTAGGCGATGATGCGCGAGCGGTCTGTGGTGGATGCTCAGAGGGTGCCCACCCGCGCTCCTGTCACACCGCTGAGGTACTACCGCTTCTTGGTCTTGGGGTACTCCGTCTTCTTGGCCTGCCTCGTCATCACGGTGATCGACCGCGCGATGCGGGCACAGTGGTGGTGGTTCGTCGGCTCCGTGGTGCTGATGGTGTGGGCCGCGGTCATGCTGGTTACGACGGTGCGTCACCGGCGACCGAGGTCCGCCACCCAGCAAGTCGCGAGAACCCGTGCGACCGGCGAGGCGTCTGCGCAAGCAGAGTGGGATCCGTCGCGGCTGCGTGATCTTGCTGCGGATCGTGGGTTGGATCTCAGCACGTCAGCAGGACGGATGGCCCTGATCAATGCGCTGCGTGAGTCGGATGAGCGACTGGGACTCGTCGCCGCCAAGTACCTAGTCGATCGCGTCTCTTGAGAGGGTCGCCGGGGATGAGGCACGTCTCTATCGGAGGTGCTGGTCGATCACGACCGCCAGCTCGGCGGCGTCGAGGTCACCGGCGACCACGGCGAGGATCATCTGCTCGGCGTCGTCGACGTCCATGACCAGGTCGGTGTCGTTGAGCAGGCAGAAGACGCGGGTGGCTGACCAGGCAAGGCGCTCGTTGCCGTCGACCGGGGAGTGGTTGCGGGACAGGGAGTGCATGAGGGCCGCGGCCTGATCGGGCAACCTCGGGTAGGCCTCACGGCCGAAGACGGTGGTGCGGGGCCGCGCGGCGGCCGAAGCCATCAGGCCCAGATCACGGACCTGCACGCCCTCGATCACACCGGCGGCGATCTCGAGGAGGTCTTCAGTGGTCAGGTGATCGATCGGGCGACCTCGCTCGCTCACCGGGCCAGACGGGCGAGGAGTTCAGCGTCTTCGGTACGCACCCGGTCGATGGCCGCGCGCAGGCGGGCGGGACGGTCGGAGACGTACTCACCGATAGCGGCGCGGGCCACCTCCTGCATGGAGCGCCCTTCCTGCTCCGCACGTCGGCGCAGGGCCTCGGCCTCTTCGTCGGTCAGTCGCAGGTTCATGGCCACGCACGGATGGTACCGCCGTGGTACCAGGTGTGCGAGCCTCTTGAGATCGTGAACCGTCCGCGGCCGCCCCGGCGGGTCAGGGTCAAGGGCAGCTGAGCCGACGCGACGTCGCTCTGTGCACCTTCCGAGCATGAAGGCCCCACCTCGCGGCCACGGCAGCAGCCGCGCCGCCCAAGAGCAGCCCGAACCACCACGAGCCGCCCTCGGAGAAGGTCACGTTGACGGCCCCGACCAGCAAGCCGACCACCACCAGGCTGGCGGTGATCCACCAGAACCAGGTGGCGAAGAGGACCGCCCCCCGGGCAGTGGCGGCGAGAGCCTTCCCGACCATCCGTTGCGTGGTGGTCCGTGAGCTCTGCTCACCAGTCGTGGGCGAGGCGGCACTGATGACCCGCTGGGCCGCGACCATGTCCTGGGTGGCGTCGGCTGAGGTACGAGCGGTCCATGTCTGGCAACCGCTCGGGTCCTCCGTCTTGATGGCGGCGACCACGGCCCGTGCAGTCACACCGGCTGGCAGGGCTTCGACCTCGAAACCCATCAAGCGCAGGGGCTGGTCGGCACTACGTGCGGAGGCGTCGCCGTCTGTGGGCATGCCTCATGCTGCCACCGCCACCGCTCGGTGACCGTCGGCTGTTCTCAGCGGATGACCTCGACGTCTTGCCCCAGTTCGCGCCGCAGTACGGGCAGGTGCCGCTTGGAGGGACGCACCAGGTGGGCGGTGCGGGCGGCCTGGAGCAGAGGCAGGTCGCTGAGGCTGTCGGAGTAGGCGTGGTCCACGGGCAGGTCGATGCCGGCCTCGACCAGGGCCTGCACCTTCCGGTGACCGCGGGCGCGCACCGCGTGCGGCAGGCGCCAGCGGTGGGTGGTGAAAGTGCTGGCGACGATCTCGACGTTCAGCAGGCCCAGGGTCCGGCAGATCTCGCGCGCCAGGGGTTCGGCGCAGGCGGTAGCGATGATGACCCGGTCCTCGGCGGCCAGGTGCTCCTTCAGGCGCTGCACCGTGACGTCGATGCGGCGGCCACCGTCGTCTCCGGCGTGCTCGGCGGCGAAGTCGCGCACCACCGCTTGGAAGCGGTGCGGGTGCAGGCCCACGGTGGCCGCCCAGACGACGACACGTTCGGCGTGCAGTCGGCTTGTGCTGCGGGCGCCGAGCAGCAACCACGCCGGGGCGGTCAGCGCCACCAGGACCAGCCGCAGGGGCGAGCGTCGCAGTAGGTGCTTGAGCAGGCGGGCGAAGGAGTCGGAGGCGACCAGGGTGTCGTCCAGGTCGAAGACCACGCACTGCTGTCGAGACACCCGGCGACCCTAGGGGGGCGTCCGACCGACCACGCGCAGATCGGCGGGAGCGTGACGTCGAAGCAGCACTCCGGTACTCAGGCAGTCCCTCCGATCTGCAGGTTCGACGGGCCCGTCCAGGGCGTGCCGTCCGGGTCCTGCCAGGAGATGACGTGGTCCAGCGGTGGCACCGGGAGGTGCCCGAACGTGCGGGCCGCGCGCGTGGCTTCTTGCGCTGAAGCGTCTTCCCCCTCGACGTGGGGGAGCGTGAGGTACAGGCGCCGCACGCGGAAGGTGGTGTACGCGGTCGTGCCCGGGCGACCGCCACCGACGTCCCAGCGGGCGGGGTCGCGACGGAACCGCTCGACGTCGTGGCGGGTCCGCTCGTCGGTGCGCAGGAGGGTCCAGAGCTCGTCGTCCGTCGCGGCGGCGGCCCGCGACACCTCCTGCGGCGCCGCTCCACGCAGCACGAGCTCCGTCCAGTGGCGGAGCAGGCCGGTGGCGAGCACGTTGGCCGGGGAGAGCTGGGACCGTGCCTCGGCGACCACCAGGCGACCGAGCTCGTCCGCGGTGTCGGCGTCGGTGCTGACGGCTCCGCCGCGGAGGCGCGACCGCGAGAGCACCTCGTGGCCGCTCACCCGGAGCCGGCCCTGCCGGTGGCCGCTGCGCACGAACGAGTCCAGGTGGTCGAGGGTGAGCATGCCGTGCGCCGACGCCAGCGGGCCGTTCCCTGCTCGCCGCAGCCGATCGGCGACCTGTCGGACGTCGAGGCCGTAGCGGTCCAGAAGGGGCGCCAGCGTGGCGAGGCGCTCGATCCCGAGGTGGTGGTGGTCGAGCCCGCGCACTCCCTCCGCCGTGTGGCTGAAGGGCAGGTGACCGATGTCGTGGAGCAGCGCCGCGGCGCGTCCCGCGTCGTCGTCGTCACGGAAGTGGGCGACGAGGGCGAGGACTCCGAGGGAGTGCTCCAGCCGGGACCCGCTCTGGGTGGTCACCAGGGCGGCCGCGCCTGCGTGCGCGACGAACTGCAGCCGCCGGACCCACCAGGTGCGCAGGAGGTCGCGCTCGAGGGGGCGGAGGTCGACGGTCACGCCCCACACCGGGTCGGTGTAGGTGCCGTCCAGGCCGAGGGTGTCCGCTCCGTGGTCCACTCGTCCCCTCTCCGCACGACGGTCCCGCGTGGTCCGGCCGACGCGGAGACTCTGGCACGAGTTCCTGGGCGTTCTCGCGCAGCCCGCCGTCAGGCGGCGGTGCCCAGCACGCGGCGCAGCCAGACCCGGGTGGGGTCGAGCTCGTCGGGCAGGAGGGGGTGGCCGAGGACCGGCGGTGGGGAACTCCCGTACGCGTGCCCGGTCGGGGTCCTGAGGGCGGTGACGCCGGTGACCGGGTCGCGCGTGGCGGAGAACCCGGGGAGTTCCTTGGTGTGGTTGCACGCCTCGCACAACCCCTGCCCGTTCACCGCGCTCGTCGCCCCGCCCCGGGCGTGGGGTTCGACGTGGTCGAGGTGGCGGATCGGGGCGTCGCAGTGCGGTGTGGCGCACCGCTGGTCGCGTGCGCGGAGGAACGCCGCGAGACCCGCGGGGAACACCCGTGCGCTGGAGTCCAGACCCACGAGGCGGTGGTCGTCGGGGGCGGTGAACGACCGTCGCACCCACGCCTGACCGGCCTCGGTGGCGGTGGCGAGGAGTTCTCGCGCGATCCGCGCGGGGACGGGACCGTGCCCGGGGACGCTCGCGGACGCCGTCCCGGCCGCCAGCAGCGTGTCGGTGTCCATGACGAGGTGCACCACGACGGGGACCGCCTCGGTGTGCGGGTCCCGGCCGGTGACCCGCTCCACGAGCGTGTCGGCCATGACCTGGCCCCGGCCCCGGTCGTCTCCCGGTGCGCGCGTCGCGGCGTGCTCCCGGACCGCGGTCAGCAGGGCCGCGTGCACGGCGACGCCCTCGGCGACGGGGAGCAGCGCGGTCAGGTACGTCATGGTGTCGGGAGCCGGCCGGAGGGACACGCACCGTTCGGTGGCGGCCTTGCGGGCCCGGGCCACCGCCGCCGCGGGGTCGGCCTGCTGCGCCAGCGCCCGTGCGGAGCCGATCACCGTGGCCGCCCCGACCCCCGGCCGGGCGAACACCGCGGCGAGCCCCCGGTCGACCCGGGCCCGGTCCTCGCGGCCGAGGCACGCGGTGGCCTGGACGACCTTCGTCGCGGTCCACTCCTCGATCGAGCCGGACCGCAGCGCCCGCAACGTCTCCGGCAGCTCCTCCACCAGCGCCCGCGCCGCCCCCGCGTGCCGGCCACCCAGGTGCTGGGAGACCCCCCGCGCCAGGGCCACCTGCGGCCCGACCGATCGGCCGCGCCGCGCGGCGGGGACCCCCGCGGCGGCCTCGGCCGCGCGCACCGACGCCCCGAGGGCCGCGCTCGCCTCGGCCTGCACCGCCGCCAGCGCCCGCTTGGCCCGCTCCGCGCCGGCGATCAGCTCGACGAGGTCCGCGTCCGCCGGCCCGGCCCCCACGCACCGCGCCACGTCCGCCACCGCCGTACGGAGACGCGCCAGCGCGTCACCGGGGGCGGCTGCGGGAGCAGTGGACACGTGTTCGATTCTAGGCCAACGACGGCTCTGGGTCAAGGTAAATTGTTGCGGCACAGAGGGTCACGGCGCAGGCCGCCCGCTCCGGAGGACGACCGCGACCGGTCAGGACCGGCCCTGACGCGACCCCGCGTAGGCCGCCTCGCGCACGTGCTGCCAGCCCACCGGCATGTCCAGCCCGGGGAAGGGGTGCAGGACGGGGTCGTAGGTGATGACGCGCTCGGGGGCCGTCGACGGGTCCTGCAGCAGCCGGAGCTCGGCGAACGGCCGCCAGGGCCCGCGCGGGTCGGCGACGGCGAGCAGGAAGCGGCCGGCGCGCCAGCGGGCACCCAGCAGGACCAGGCCCCGGTCGGTGTGGAACGCGGAGATGCTGGAGTAGGTGGGCCGGCGCCAGTGCCCGCTCGGCAGGGGGAACCGCCGCGCGGGCCAGCGGTCCGCGCTGGAGGCCAGCAGCAGGTCCCAGGGGTCGCCGTCGGGGCTGCTGACCCGCAGGCCGATGCCGAACACGTCGGGCAGCGGGGCCGGCAGGCCCGCCCCCCGGGAGAACCGGACGACCGCCCGGTCGACCCCCGGCTCGTCGATCCACCCCACCCCGGTCGCGGGGCTGGACCCGTGGCGGACGACCTCGGCGTCGACGACCGTGCCGACGGTGTGCACGGCCTTCGCCGAGCGCAGCGAGGCGAGCAGCCGGAAGGCCCGGGTCACGGCGGTGTCCAGCAGGTCGACGGTGCGGTCCACGCGACGATCCTGCGGGACCCGACGGCCGCCCGCACCCGCGGCGCTCAGGTGGTGGGGGCGCCCGGCAGGCGGTAGACGGACACGTGCGAGCGCGAGTCCGCGGTGAACTCGGCGCCGCTGAAGTCGGCCTCGCGCGACTCCAGGACGAAGCCCGCCAGCCGTGCCATGAGGTCCAGCTCCGACGGCCACACGTAGCGGTGCGGACTGCGGAACAGCTCGGCCTCGCGGCCCTCGCCGAAGCGGACGTGGTGGGACACGACCCGCTGGCGCAGCACGTCGTAGGTGTCCAGGCCGAGGTAGCCGTCCTCCTGCGCCCAGACCGTGGCCCGGCGCCCCGGGGGCAGCGACCGCAGTTCCGGGACCCACAGCTCGACGAGGAAGCACCCGCCCGGGGCGAGGTGGCGGGCGGCGTTGCGGAAGCACGCCACCTGCTCGTCCTGGGTCAGCAGGTTCGAGATCGTGTTGAAGACGAGGTACACGAGCGAGAACTCACCGGGAACCCGGGTGGTCGCCATGTCCCCCTCGACGACGGGGAGCGCGGCCTCGTCCACCTTCTGCCGCAGCACGTCCAGCATGGGCCGCGACAGCTCCACACCCGCGACGGGGACCCCGCGCGCGGCGAGCGGCACCGCCACCCGGCCCGTCCCGACCGCGAACTCCAGCGCCCGCCCGGCCCCCGCGAGGGCGGCGAGGCGGTCGACGGTGGGGCCCAGCACGTCCGGCGCGAACATCCCCGTCCCCGGGGTGTCGTAGCTGCGCGCGGCGTCGTCGTCCCAGATCCCCTGCACGCGGGTCAGCGTGCTGCGGGGCCGCGGGCGGTGTCCACGGGTTTCCGCACCACCGGCCGGCGGCACCGGGTCAGGACGGTGCGTCCTCGCCCCCCGAGGCGGCGGGTTCGAACCACACCGTCTTGCCGGGTTCCCCGTGGGCCGCCGGGGCGTCGACGCCCCAGTCGCGGGAGATGGTGTCGAGCAGGTCGAGGCCGCGACCCGTGGTCGAGGTCGCCCCCGACCGCCGCGGCTGCAGCGCCTGCGGCGAGGAGTCGGTGACGGCGATGCGCACGGTGCCCGCGCCGGAGCGGCACACGGTCAGCAGGACCGGGGTCGCGGCGTGCAGCACCGCGTTCGTGAGCAGCTCCGACGTGCCGAGCTCCGCGGCCTCGTCGACGTCCCCGGCCCCGGCCGCGCGCAGCACCGCGCGGACGTGGCGGCGGGCCGCGCCGACCGACGTGGGGACGGGCGGCAGGGCGAGCGGCTCGCCGATCACCTCGCACGTGTCCGGCCCGCACCGGGAGACCGGCGAGGGGTCCGGCGCGGGCGCCGCGCGCCCGGTGAGCACCGGGCCGCCGGCCGGCCCGCCCGCGACATCGGCCCAGGGCCGGGGCGCGTGCCCCGCGAGCTGCCGGACGAACTCGGTGAAGACCCAGGTGCGGTAGGCGTGCACCTCCGGCGCGGGCGGCATGGTCAGCACGTGCTGCGCGTCGCGGCAGTAGTCGTCGGCCTCGTCCATGACGTCGGCGAGGTGCTCGACGAAGGGCCCGAGGCCCGGCGGGACGGTGTAGCCGAGGTCGCAGGTCTCGAGACCGGCGGCCTCGGCGGCCAGCGCCGTGGCCGCCGCCTCGGCCTGGAACGGGGCGTACGTCGTCCTGATCTCGGCCGCGAGGTCCAGCAGGCGCTGCGGGAGGGTCGTCGACGCGCTCCGGCCGGCGCCGATCTCGATGAGCGCGAGCTCCCGGAGCAGACCCCCGGTGTAGTCGCCGAAGGCGGCGCGCGTGCGCAGCGGGACGCCGACGAGCCGCACGGTCGCGGTCGGGGCGTCCTCGTGTGGTGCCACGTCAGCAGCGTAGGCGGGCGGGGACCGCGTCCGTCGCGCGCGGACGGCGGCTCCGCACCGGTCCGCCGGCACGGTGCGGCGCCACGGTGCGCGACGAGTCGTGTCGGGATCGGCCAGACTGGGACGCTCGCGGCGCAGTGGGCGGAGCACCGCGCTGGTCGTCCGGTGTGAGGAGAACGTGCGTGGTGCAGCCCCCGACCGTCGCCGAGGCGGCGCGAGCGCTGGTGGCCGACGCCCCGCGCACGGCCGCGGCCCGGCGGCTGCGGCCACCGCGGGCCGTGCCGGGCCTCGCGCGGCTGACCCGGCTCGCGGCGCAGCTGCTGGGCACGTCCTCGGCGCAGGTGTCGCTGCTCACCGACGTCGAGACGATCGCGGGCGGGTACGGCCCCGAGGCGGGCCGCCCCGGTGAGCAGAAGCCGCTCGGCGCCACGATCTGCTCGCTGACCGCCTCCTCCCGGGCCCCGCTGGCCATCGCCGACACCCGCAGGGACCCGCGCGTCGCGGACCTGCCGCCCGTGACGTCGGGCGCCGTCGGGTCGTACCTCGGGGTGCCCCTGACGGCGGACGGCGGTGCGGTCGTCGGCGCGGTCTGCGTCTTCGCCCCGGCCGCGCGGACGTGGGACGAGCGCGACGTCGACGTGCTGCAGCAGGTCGCGGCCACCGTCGCGGCCGAGCTGCAGCTCGCGGCGCTGAACGACGACTACCGGACGAGCCGCGCGCTGCTGGAGCTGTCGGTGACCGCCGCGGGCATCGGCACCTTCGACGTCGACCTCGTCACCGAGGTCCTGACGACCAACGACCGGCTCCTGGAGCTGTCCGGGCTGACGCGGGCCGGGTTCAGCGGCCGGCCGCAGGACGTCTACGCCCACGTCCACCCCGACGACGTCGGGGAGGTCGTCCACCGCCTGCGCGAGGTCGCCGAGCGCGGGGGCGAGTACACCGCCCACTACCGGGTCGTCGAGGCCGACGGCAGCCACCGCTGGCTCACCGCGCGCGGGTCGGCGCTGCCGGGACCGGACGGGACGCCCGCGCGGCTGCTGGGCGCCGTGTACGACGTCACCGCGGTCCGGCAGGCGGGGGAGCGGGTCGAGGCGATCCTCGACGCCATGGCGGTCGGGCACCTCGCCCTGGACGCGGACTGGCGGGTCACGTACGCCAACGCGGAGGCTGAGCGGCTCGTCGGCCGGAGCCGCGAGGAGCTGCTGGGCGACGACTTCTTCACGACGTGCCCCGCGCCGCTGAGCGGCCGGCACGAGGCGGACTACCGCCTCGCGGTCTCCACGGGACAGCCCGTCGTCTTCGACGCCCACGCCGGCCCCGCCGACGCGTGGGTCGAGGTCCGCGCGCTGCCGGGCCGGGAGGGGCTGGGCGTGTACCTGCTCGACGTCACGGCCCGCCGGCAGGCGCAGCTGGCCGCCGAGGAGGCCGCCGCCCGCCTGGGGCTGCTCGCGGCGGTCACGACCGCGCTGACCGACACCCTTGACGCCGAGCGGGCCGTCGCCCGGCTGGCGCAGCTCGTGGTGCCCGCGCTGGGCGACTGGTGCGTGGTGACGCTGGTCGACGACGACACGGCCGCCGGGGCCCTGTCGGCGGGACGCTCCGGGCGCGCGGTCGACCTGCGCCGCGGCCTGCGCGACGTCGGCTGGTGGCACCGGGACGCCGCGCTGCGGCCGCTCGTCGAGGCCTACACGGCCTGCCGCATCGGCGACCTCGGCGACGGCGCCCACCTGCTGCGCGCCCTGCGCGAGGCGCGCCCGCTGCACCTGGCGCGGGCGACCGAGGAGATCTCCGCCGTCCTGACGCCCGGCGGGGAGGCCGTGGCGCTGCTGCGGGAGCTGGCCCCGGCCTCGGCGTCGGTGTTCCCGCTGCGCGGGCGGGGCCGGACGGTCGGGCTGCTGACGCTCTTCGCCGGGCCGGACCGGGTGCCGCTGACCGACGTCGAGGTCGCGACCGCGGGGGAGGTCGCGGCGCGCGCGGGCCTGGCGCTGGACTCGGCTCGGTTGTACCGGCAGCAGCGCGACCTCGCCGAGGGCCTGCAGCGCTCGCTGCTCTCGGAGCCGCCGGAGCCCGACCACGGTCAGATCGTCGTGCGCTACGTGCCCGCCGCGGAGGCCGCCCAGGTCGGCGG
>NZ_JAAALN010000067.1 GCF_009906795.1 Kineococcus siccus | reverse complement strand
GCGTGGAGCTGCACGAGGTCCTGCGCCGGCGGCGGATGGTGCGTCGCTACGACGCCGCGCGCCCCGTGGCCGACGACGTCCTGGACCGGGTCCTCGCGGCGGCCCTGCGGGCCCCGTCGGCGGGGGGCAGCGCGGGCCGCGACCTCCTCGTGCTGCGCACCCCCGCGGCGCGCGCGCGGTTCTGGGCCGACACCACGGCCGACCGGCCCGGCCCGGGCGACCGCTGGCTCACGGGCATGCGCACGGCCCCGGTCGTCGTGCTGTGCCTCGCGGACCCGCGCGCCTACGCCGAGCGCTACGCCCGGGCGGACAAGCCCGGACCCGACCGCGACGCGGAGCGCTGGGAGGTGCCCTGGTGGGACGTGGACACGGGCATGTCGGCGCTGCTGCTGCTGCTCGCGGCCGTCGACGAGGGGCTGGGCGCGTGCCTGTTCGGCGTCCCCGCGGCCGCCCACGACGCGCTGCGCGCCTCCTTCGGCGTGCCCGCCGACCGCCGCTTCGTGGCGGCGGTGAGCCTGGGCCACCGCGCGCCCGACGAGGCGTCGCGGCCCTCGCGGCGCCCGCACCGCACGCTGGCCGACACCGCGCACGACGGCCGGTTCGGCGAGCCCTGGGCCGGCTGAGGGCCCGCGCCACGGCAGACTGGTCGCCATGGCCCGCTCGACTCCTCCCCCGCCCGCGCCCGACGTCCCCGAGCGGATCGTGGACATCGGGGTCGAGCAGGAGATGCAGGAGGCGTTCCTGGAGTACGCCTACTCCGTCATCTACTCCCGCGCGCTGCCCGACGCCCGCGACGGCCTGAAGCCCGTCCAGCGCCGGATCCTGTACATGATGCAGGACATGGGGTTGCGCCCCGACCGCGGTCACGTGAAGTCCGCGCGGGTCGTGGGCGAGGTGATGGGCAAGCTGCACCCGCACGGCGACGTGGCCATCTACGACGCCCTGGTCCGGCAGGCGCAGGCCTTCACCATGCGCGTCCCCCTCGTGGACGGCCACGGCAACTTCGGCTCCCCGGACGCGGGCCCGGCCGCGCAGCGCTACACCGAGGCGCGCCCCGCCCCCGCGGCGCTGCTCATGACGACGGGGCTGGACGAGGACGTCGTCGACTTCGTCCCGAACTACGACGACCGCCTCACCGAACCCGGCGTCCTGCCCGCCGCGTTCCCCAACCTCCTCGTCAACGGGGCCGCGGGGATCGCCGTCGGGATGGCCACGAACATGCCGCCCCACAACCTGGGCGAGGTGGTGGCGGCGGCGCGCCACCTGATCCGCAACCCCGATGCGGACCTGCCCGCGCTCATGCGGTTCGTGCCCGGCCCGGACCTGCCCACGGGTGGGCGCATCATCGGCCTGGAAGGGATCCGCGACGCCTACGAGACCGGCCGCGGGACGTTCCGCACCCGCGCGACCACGACGATCGAGAGCATCACCCCGCGCCGCAAGGGGATCGTCGTCACGGAACTCCCCTACGGGGTGGGTCCCGAGCGGCTCACGGAGAAGATCAAGGACAACGTCACCGCGAAGCGGTTGCAGGGCATCGCCGACGTCGTCGACCTGTCCGACCGCAGCCGCGGGCTGCACCTGGTCATCGAGGTCAAGAACGGTTTCGTCCCCGAGGCCGTGCTGGAGCAGCTGTACCGGCTCACCCCGCTCGAGGAGTCCTTCGGCATCAACAACGTGGCCCTCGTCGACGGGCAGCCGCGGACGCTGGGGCTGAAGGAACTCCTGCAGGTGTTCGTCGCGCACCGCCTCGAGGTCGTGCGCCGCCGCACCGCGTACCGGTTGCGGCGCAAGGAGGAACGGCTGCACCTGGTCGACGGGCTGCTCGTCGCGATCGTGGACATCGACGAGGTCATCGCGATCGTCCGGTCCTCCGACGACGCCGGCGTCGCGCGCGAGCGGCTCGTCGCGGTGTTCGACCTGTCCGAGACCCAGGCGTCCTACATCCTCGACATGCAGCTGCGTCGGCTCACCCGGTTCTCGCGCCTGGAGCTCGAGCGCGAGCAGGCCGAGCTGAACGCCGAGATCGCGGAGCTGCGCGCGATCCTCGCGGACGAGGTGCGGTTGCGGACGATCGTCGGTGACGAGCTGGCCGAGGTCGCGGCCGAGCACGGAACTCCCCGCCGCACCGTCCTGCTGGCCGCGGGCGGCCCGTCCGGGGCGAGCGCCGCCGCCGGGGCGACCGGTGCCCTCGAGGTCGCCGACGACCCCTGCACCGTGCTGATGTCCTCGACCGGACTGCTGGCGCGCACGGGGTCCACCGAACCCCTGGGCACCGAGGGGCGCCGCACCCGCCACGACCTCGTGGTCGCCACGGCGCCCGCCACGGCGCGGGGTTCCGTGGGCGTCCTGACATCCGGTGGGCGCCTGGTGCGCGTGCCCGTCCTGGAACTGCCCGTCCTGCCGCCCACCAACGGCCGCCCCGCCCTCGGCGGCGGTGTCGCCGTGCGGGAGTTCGTGACGCTGGCCAAGGGCGAGCGCGTCCTGACGGTGGTCCCGCTGCCCGTGGCGGGGGTCGAGGACCCCGACGACCCGGGGTTCGCGCTCGCCACGGCCTCCGGCGTCGTCAAGCGCGTCGTGCCCGAACCCCTGGGCAGCCGCGACGAGGTCGAGGTCATCGCGCTCAAGGACCTCACGGCCCGCACGAAGGACGAGGTCGTGGGCGCCGTCGCCCTGCGCACGGGCGAGGAGGACCTCGTCCTGGTGTCCTCGGACGCCCAGCTCCTCCGGTTCCCCGCCGCCCTCGTGCGCCCCCAGGGCCGCGGGGCCGCGGGCATGGCCGGGATCCGCCTGTCCCCCGGTGCCCGGGTGGTGTCGCTGTCGGCGACCGACCCGGCCGACGCCGACGCCGTCGTCGTCACCGTCGCGGGCGACTCCGGCGCCCTACCCGGCACGCAGCTCGGCTCGGCCAAGGTCACGCCGCTGGCGGAGTACCCGGCCAAGGGGCGCGGCACGGGCGGCGTGCGCTGCCACCGCTTCGCGCGCGGTGAGGACGTCCTGCTGCTGGCGTGGGCCGGGCACGGCCCGGCCGAGGGAGCCACCCCCACGGGCACCGCCGTCGCGCTGCCCGAGGGGCCCGGGCGGCGCGACGGTTCCGGCACCGCGCTCGACAAGCCGATCGCCGCCGTCGCCGGACCGCCGCTGGTGTGAGGCGTCGGACCGTGGGGACCCCGGCGCCGGTGCCGGCCGCGTCCGCCTGCGGGACGGCCACCCACAGCAGGGGGTGGCGCAGGAGCCCGGCGGCCCGGGACGACGAGGGTCGCGACGGACAGCGCCCGCACCCTCCACGAGACGACGAGCTGCTGACCGGGGGCGTCGCGCACGTCGAGGGCCCGCGAGAGGGGGCGGAACACCCCGACCCCGCGGTGCCGGAACCCCTTCACGCCGCGGGCCCTGCCGCGCACGTCGTGCCGGACCCGGAGGGCGGCGAATCCGGCCCTGCCGGGCAGGTGCCGCGCGGTCGCCGGCCTCCAGGCTGGACGGGGAACCACCGTCCTGACAGGCCGCCTCCTTGAGGGGCGCGGCGCATCCCCTCGGCGCGCGGCCGTTTCCCCGGCGAACGGGCACGGCGGGGACGATGGCGACACACCGTCGTGCAACCGTTGCGGGACAGAAGGTTACCCTTCTTCTCGAACGCTTGTTCGACTAAGCTGACGGCATGACCTGGACCGACGAGCACCCCCTGGAGCAGCCGTTCGCGGCGCTGAGGGGTGCGCTCTCGGAGGTGTTGGAGAGCAAGGCGGCGAGCTTCTCGGTGGCCTCCGCCCAGGAGGCCGTGACCAGCTTCCTGCGGTTGCGTCACCAGGCCGACGCGGTCTCCCTGCACCTCCTCCGGGTCCTCGATGAGGCCGGATCGACCGCCTCGGCCACCACGACCTTCCTGGCGTGCGCCCCGAACCACCTGCCCCGCACGCAGGCCCGCCGCGACGTGGAGGCCGCGAAGGTGACCGATCCCTCGGTGGCGTGGGACGGGGTCATCGGTGGGGTCGACGGGGACCGGGGTGCGTTGCAGCACCTGGGCGACGCCCTCGCCGCGGGGAACGCGTCCCGCGCTCACGTGGATGTCGCCGTGAAGGCCTTCTTCCGGATCCCCGCGACGATCCGACGCGGGACCACGAGCCTTCCTGACGCCGTCACGGGTGGGCTCGTGGAGCATCGCAACGCCGAACTCCTGGATGCGCACGTGACCCGCGACGCCGCGGCGTACTGCCCTGGGGTGGCCGCCCAGTTGGCCCGGGAACTCATCCTGACCATCGACCCCGATCACGAGGACCGGTCCTTCCACGACCCCGACGCCCTCGCGCGACGCGGGCTGGTGTTCGGTCCCATCGTCGACGGCATGTCCCGGGTCACGATCGACCTGGACGAGACCGCGATGGTCATCGTCAAGCAAGCCGTGCGCGCCGCCTCGGCACCTGTTCCCGTGACGGTGGGCGCCGACGGGGAACTCGGCCGTGACCCGCGGTCGCTGCGGCAGCGTGACGCCGACGCGGTGGTCAGCCTGGTCCAGCGCGGTGCCGCCGCGAGTGAACCCGCGGTAGCGGAAACGGCCCGGATCTCGGTGATCGCGACGGCCGCGGACGTGCAGGCCGCGACGGCACATCCGGACGCGCAGACCACCGCGACCGTCGAGGGCCACGGGCCCGTCTCGACCGCGACGCTGGGCTACCTGGTCTGCGGCGCAACGCTGCAGCGGGTCCTGACCAGCCCCGCCGGGGCGGTCCTCGACCTCGGCCGTTCCTCCCGCCTGGCCACCACCCAGCAGCGCCGGGCGTTGGCCGTCCGCGACGGCGGCTGCGCCGCACCCGGCTGCACCACCGCCCCGTGGGCGTGCGAAGCCCATCACTTCCCCGCCTGGGAGAACGGCGGCACCACCGACCTGGACACCATGGTGCTGCTCTGTCCCACCCACCACCGCGCCTGGCACGCCCACCACCTGGAGGTCCGGCTCCGCCCCGACCGGACGGTCGAAGCTCGCTGGATCCACCACGACCCCCGCTGGCCGGGGAAGCCCACCGCGCACCCCTGGGTCCGCACCACGTATCCGACCGACCGCCGCCTCACCCGCGACCTCGGCGCACGCCTGCGCGCCGGCGACGACGATCCGCAGCAGCTCTGGACGGGGTGACCGGCCGCGGACGTCCTCGTCGCGCTGCTCACGACCGGGCGCGGAACATCTACGGCCCTGGCCTCGGGTGGAGTCGCGCGGTGACCCGGGGAGCCGCGGCATCCGCTGCCCGTGGTGATGAGCCCCGTGAGCTTCGGGGTGTACGGCACGTCGTGGGCGGCGGACGCGGTCTGGAGCAGCTCGATCGCCCGGCGCGACGCCGCGTGGACGAACACCGGGAGGCGGACGACCTGGTCCGAGGCGTTCGGGCCGAGGACGTCGAAGGGGCCGCCGCGCAGCCGGAGCGCGGGCGCGCCACCGGTGGCACGTCGCCTGAGTACTCCGCGCTGACCCGGCCCTCCCGGGCCGACGGGGACCTCGCGACGGGTTCGCCCGTGCGGTGGCCGACGCCCTGGCCGAGCTCGGCCCGACGCTGTGGGTGCGGACCGAAACCCTGCACGCGGTGGGCCTCTGGTCCGACAGTGGGCAGGAGGTCGAGCCGGCGATGATGGCCGCCCTCGAGGACGCGCCCCGCCGGCACGCGCGCGCGGTCGTCCGCGGCGGCGCACCGGTCGGGGCCCTCAGCGTCGAGCGGCCCCGCACGCAACTGCTCTCCTCGGAGAGGACCGGCTGCTGACCGACCTCGCTCGCCCAAGCCCCGCTCGTCCTGGACCACCTCGGGCTGGCCGACGTCGTTGCGCGCCAACGTCCGGCCACCTGGACCCGCTGACCGGGCGGGAGCGCGACGTGCTCGACCTCGTGGCCCGCGGTCGCTCGAACGCGGCCATCGGCGCGGACGAACAGCCCGAGAGGTGCGAGGTCCACCTCGACCCGGCAGGCCCCGGACGGGGCCCGCCTCCGGGACGAGCGGAGGGAAGCGTCCTCAGAGGGCGTTCACCAGCGCACGGCGGTGGCGCAGCATCCACTCGGTGCTGTCGATGCGCCAGGTCATCACCCACAGCGGAGCGGGATCGGTGCTTTCGAGCTGCACCCCCGCCTCGTCCGCCTGGGTCTTCGCGTCGGTGACCGCGAGCTGCACCACGAGGTCGAGCAGTTCCGCACGACGGGCCTGCGGCACCCCGCGACCGACCACGGCTGCGCCGGGCGCAGGACCACCTGGCCCCGCCGGGTGACGGTGCGGCGTCCCCCGCCGGTCAGGGCCTGGGGTTGCCCCCTCCGCCAGCGCCGCTCCGGGTCACCGGCCCGCCCGGTGCGTCCGGCTCAGCTGGCCCGCACGCTGATCCGGTCCTAGCGTCGTCGCGGTCGGACGCTGCACCGGGTCCGTCGTCCCGCCGCGCCCCGGAGGCCGTCATGCCGCTCGCCACCCGTGTCCTCGATGCCCCGATCACCTGGACCTGGCTCGACGGCGTCGCGTCCCGCGCCTCGGACGTCGTCAAGGCCGTCCTGCCGCAGCCGGTGAAGGACGTGCTGCACGGCACCGTCCTCGGGCACCCGCTGCACCCCGTCCTCGTCCAGGTGCCGGTCGGCACCTGGAGCAGCGCCGTCGTCCTCGACGTGCTCGCCACCCTGACGCCCGGCCGGGCGAGCGACGGGTTCGACCGCGCGTCCGCGGTGCTGGTCGTCACCGGGCTGGCCGGTGCGGTGCCGGCGATCGCGGCCGGCTGGGCCGACTACGCCGACCTGCACGAGGAGCAGCGCCGGATCGCCCTCGTGCACGCGGCCGCGAACGCCGTGGCCACCAGCGCCTTCGCGCTGTCCGTGCTCGCACGGGGCCGGGGCCGGACCGGGCGGGCGCGAGCGCTGGACCTGCTCGGGATGAGCGTGGCGGGCGGCGGGGCCGCCCTGGGCGGGCACCTGTCCTACCGCTGGGCGGCCGGCGCCAACCACGCCGAGGCGGTCCCGCACGTCACCCCGCGCGGCTGGTACCCGGTCGCCCGGTTCGCGGACCTGACCCCCGGCACCCCGGTCGGTGCGAAGGTCGGGGACACGGGCGTCCTCGTCGTCCGGCGCGGCGAGGACGTCTTCGCCCTCGCCGACGTGTGCTCGCACCTGGCCGCGCCGCTGCACGAGGGTGAGGTCGTCGAGGAGCGCGGGCGCACGTGCATCGTCTGCCCCTGGCACCAGAGCGTCTTCGCCCTCGACGACGGCAGCGTCGTGCACGGGCCGGCCTCCTCGCCGCAGCCGGGTTTCGACACCCGCGTCGTCGACGGCGAGGTCCACGTCCGCGTCCGGGAGCTGCCGGGCGTCCCGGCCGCCGAACCCGTCGAGGGGGCCGTCGCCTGACGCGCCGGACCTCCCCCCGTCAGGCGAGCAGCGCGCGGACCGCGTCGAGGGTGTCCGCCTCGGCCGCCGTCTTGTCCGGGCGGTAGCGCAGGACCCGGGCGAACCGCAGGGCCAGGCCGCCGGGGTAGCGGGTGCTGCGCTGGGCGCCGTCGACGGCGATCTCGACGACGAGCTCCGGGCGCAGCAGCAGGCCCCACGGCGGTTCCTCGCGGGCGAGCTCCGGGAACGTCCGCGTCTGCCACGCCAGCAGCTCGTCGGTCATGCCCTTGAACGTCTTGCCGACCATGACGGGCGCGCCCCCGTCCGGGTCCCTCGCCCCCAGGTGGATGTTCGACAGCGACCCGGAACGCCGGCCGTAGCCCCACTCCGCCCCCAGGACGACCAGGTCCAGGGTGTGGACGGGTTTCACCTTCTGCCACGCCTTGCCGCGCCGGCCGGCCGCGTAGGGCGCGTCCAGCGCCTTGACGACGACCCCCTCGTGGCCGGCGGCGAGCGCGTCGTCGAGCACCTGCGCCGCCGCCTCGGCTGCGGGGGAACGGATCCCGGGCATCCGCAAGGCCGCGTGCTCGTCCGCGGCCAGCAACCCCGCGAGCGCGTCCAGACGCACGTGCAGGGGTTCGTCGAGCAGGTCGACGCCGTCGAGGTGCAGCACGTCGAAGAAGAACGGGCTGAGCAGGACCGCCGCGTCGTCGTCGGCGCCGGGGCCGTCGCTGCCGAAGCGGCTCATGGTGTCCTGGAACGCGCGGGGGCGGCCGTCGTCGTCCAGGGCCAGCGTCTCGCCGTCGAGCACGGCCGTGCGGCAGGGCAGGGCGCGGACCCGTTCGGCCAGTTCCGGCACACCGTCGGTCACCTCGCGCAGCGTGCGCGTCCACACCCGCACCTCGTCGCCGTCGCGGTGCACCTGGATGCGGGCACCGTCCAGCTTGAACTCCACGGTCACGTCGGCACCCAGGTCGGCGAGGGCCTGCTCCAGGGAGCTGCCGGGGCTGGCGAGCATGGGCCGCACCGGCCGCCCCACCTGCAGGCGGGCCGCGTCCAGCGCCTCGACCCCGCCCGCGAGCGCCGTCGTCGCCGTCCCCGGCAGGCTGCCGGTCAGCATGAACGCGCGGCGCACCGCGGCGGCGGGGACGCCGGCCGCAGCCGCGACCGCCTCGAGCACGACGCCCTCCAGGGCGCCCTGGCGCAGCTCCCCCGTGAGCAGGCGGACGAGGAACCGGCGCTCGCCGGGAGCGGCGGCCGAGAACAGCGCGGTCAGCGCCGCGTCGCGCCGGGCCGCCGACCCGGGGCCGCTCGTCGCCGCCAGCGCGGTGAGGGCGTCGTCGACCGCGGTCACCGTCAGCGGCTCCCCGGCCGGGGCCGTCTCGTCGCCCGCGAACCCCGCGAGGCTGCGCCATCCCACCCCGAGGCGCCCCTGCCGCGGTTCCCCGGCGAGCCACGCCGTCACGGGCTCGACCTCCGCCGGCGCGGCCGCACGCAGGACGTCGGCGATGGCGGCGGCCTTGGCCGTCCGGGCGCGGGTCGCCGTCACGGCCCCGGAGGCGGCGACGACGTCGGCGAGCAGCACCGGCCCATCGTGTCAGCCGCGGCCACCCCGCCCGTCGACCCCGCCGTCCTGGCAGGCGGTTCCCAGCGCCGTGCCAGCCTCCGCGAGGACCGTGGCCTCGACGCCCCGGCCCGCCCGGAGCGCCGGGAGCAACCACTCGTTCCGGAGGCAGCACCGTGATCACCCAGTCCACCGACACCACCCCCCTCGCGGCCACCCGCAGGCGCGCGGTCTCCGCCCTGCTCGACGTCCGCCTGGTCGACGCCACCACGAGCCGCCCGCGGCTGCAGCTGCGCGACGGGGCCGGTCTCGTCGAGAGCCTCGTCGTCCGCCCGGAGTCCCTGCCCGACGTGCGCTCCCACCTCGACGACGCCGGACCCGACACCGCGTGCGACCTCGAGCTGCTCGACGCCGACGAGGGCCTGGCCGCCCGGTGGGGCCACTTCGCGCACGCCGGTCAGGCCGCGGCGGTGGGCGCCGCCCTGCTGGGCGCGGACCGCACGCTCTCGGGGGCCCGCGTCACCGGCTGCCACGGCGACGAGCGCGGCCGCGAGCTGCTGCGCGTGCACTTCCACCGGATGCCCCTGGACCTGTGGCCGTGAGGCGCCGGCCGGGAGGGAGGGCGCTCAGCCCGCGGGCTGCTGCACGGCCGTGCGCATCAGGCGGCGCGCCGCCTCGCCGATGACGGCGCTGTAGGTGGGGTAGGCGAACTCGACCCGGGCCAGCGTGGCCACGTCGACGCCCGCGGCCATGGCCGTCGTGACGGCCTGCACGATCTCCACGGCCTCCTCGCCCACGGCGTGGGCGCCGAGCAGGACGTCGCGGCGCCGGTCGGCGACGAGCTTGAGGAACCCGCGCGTCCGGTCGTCGATGACGGCGCGCTCCACCTGGGTGAACGGCACGGTCGCGACGAGGCAGTGCGGGTCCCGGGCGCGCGCCTCGTCCTCCGTGAGGCCCACGCCCGCGTAGTCGGGGTCGGTGAACCCGCCGGAGGGCAGCAGCAGGTGGGGCGTGCGCCGCGTCGCGCCGAGGACGGCGTTGGACGCCGCGGCCTCGGCCTCGGCGTGCGCGGCCTGCACGAGCATGGCGCGGCCGTTGGCGTCGCCCGCGGCGAAGACGTGCGGCACCGACGTGCGGAGGTAGTCGTCGACGGTGATGGCCGAGCGGTGCGTCGCGATCCCGGCGGCCTCGAGACCCAGCCCGTCCAGCGCCGCCGGCCAGCCCACGCTGAGGACCACGGCGTCGTAGGCCGCGGTGCGGCGCGAACCGCCCTGCGACCACGTGAGGTCGATGGCGCCGTCGGCGCGGCGCTCGAGGGAGTGCACGGTGTCGATGCCCGTGTCGACCTGCACGCCCTGCTCCTCGAACGCGGTCCGGACCGCGCGCGAGACGTCCGCGTCGGCCGTCGGCAGCACGCGCGGAGCGAGGTCGAGGACGTGCACCTCGCTGCCCAGCGAGCGGAACACGGTGACGAGCTGGGCCCCCGTGTTCCCGGCGCCGACCACGGCCAGGCGGGCCGGGACGGCGGGCAGGTCGAGGACGGTCTCGGGGTAGGTGGCGAGCTCGGCCCCGGGCAGCGGCAGGCGCCGCGAGCGGCCGCCCACGCAGAGCACGACGCTCTCGCCGCGCACGCGGCGGCCCGTGCCGGCGAGCTCGAGCACGTGCGGGTCGACGAACCGGGCGCGTCCCTCCAGCACGAGGTCGACGCCGAGGTCGGCGAGCCGCTCGGGGTCGGCCTTGACGGCCTGCACCCGCTCCACCGTCGCGCGCACGCGGGCGACGGTCGCGGTCCAGTCGACGCGCTCGGTGGGAACGGCGATGCCGTAGTCCGCGGCCGTGCGCACCTCGCGCACCAGCCGCGCGGTCTTGGCCAGCACGCGCGTGGGCACGCACCCCGTGTTGACGCACGTCCCCCCCGTCCGCGTGCCCTCCAGCAGGGCCGTCCGCGCCCCCAGCTCCGCGGCGCGCACCGCGGCCGACGTGCCGGCGGGGCCGCCGCCCACGACGACGACGTCGTAGCGGGCCACGTCGTCCGCGGTGGCCGTCGCGGGGGTCGGGGCGCTCGTCGGGGTCACGCTCGTGGAGGTCACGGGCCCAACGCTCCCCTCCGCCCCGCGGGGGCGCCACCCGCTGCGCTGTGAGAGTCGACACCCCGTGTGAACAGCGTGTTGCGGATGTCCCGCGGACGGCGCTGGGGGTGGCCACGCCCGCGCGGGCGCGGTAGGCCTGTGCGTCATGGTCGTCCCCGGCTCCGCGCCCGTCCCGCCCGACACCACCTACCTCGCGTCGCTGCGCGCGGGCACCGAGCGCGCCGCGGCGAGCGCGGCGCCGCTGCCCTCGACGGCCGCGGGCGCTCCCCCGGACGTCCTGGACGCGGCCGAGGCGGCCGTCGAGGCGGCTGGCCCGGACCTCCTGGCGCTGAGCCACGACCTGCACGCCCACCCCGAGGAGGGGTTCGCGGAGCACCGGTCGGTGCAGGCGATCGCCGACCTGCTGGCCCGGCACGGCGTGCGGGCGGAGGTGGGGGTGCACGGTCTCGCGACGGCGCTGCGCGCGAGCGTGAGCGCGGGCGACGGGCCCACCGTCGCGGTCCTCGCGGAGTACGACGCGCTGCCGGGCATCGGGCACGGCTGCGGCCACAACGTCATCGCCTCCTCCGCCGCCGGGGCGTTCCTCGGGCTGCGGGCCGCGCTGGAGTCCGGTGCCGTCGGCGGCACCGCGCTCCTGCTCGGCACGCCGGCCGAGGAGGGCGGCGGGGGCAAGGAGCTCATGGCGCGCGAGGGCGCGTTCGACGGCGTGGACGCCGTCGTGATGCTGCACCCCTTCAGCTACGACGTCGCCGTCCAGCCGTTCCTCGGCCGGCGTCAGGTGCGCGCCACCTACACGGGCGTCGCGGCGCACGCGTCCGCCCAGCCGTTCATGGGCCGCAACGCCCTGGACGCCGTGGTCGCCGGGTACCAGGGCATCGCGATGCTGCGCCAGCACGTCCCGCCGTCGGACCGCGTGCACGGGGTGGTGGTCGACGGCGGTCAGCGGCCGAACGTCGTGCCCGAGCGGGCCGTGTCGGAGTACTACGTGCGCTCCGCGGACCCGGCGACGCTCGCCGACCTCTGCACGCGCGTGGAGGCCGTCCTCGTCGCCGCGGCCGCCATGACCGGCTGCGGTTGCGAGCTGGAGTGGGACGCGCAGCCGGCGTACCTGCCGATCCGCGCGAACCTCGAGCTGGCCGCGCGGTGGACGCGGCACCAGCAGCGCCGCGGGCGGACGTCCCTTCCGCCGGGCGTGGTGCCGGAGTCGCTGTCCGGGTCGACCGACCTCGGCAACGTCAGCGTCCGCGTCCCGGCCATCCACCCGATGGTCGCGATCGCGGGCCCCGACGCGTCCATGCACACCACGGGTTTCGCTGCGGCCGCCGCGTCACCGGCGGGTGACGCGGGGGTGCTGGACGGCGCCGTCGGCCTCGCGCTCACCGCGCTGGACGTCCTGGCGGACCCGGCGCTGCTGGCGGCCGTCCGCGCCGAGTTCGAGGCCGCGGGCGGGGTCCTCGACGTCGCGGAGTTCCTCGCGTGAGCGCCCCGGCGACCGCGCGCCCCACGCGCGTCGACCGGCTCCTGGGCGGGGTCGAGCGGGTGGGCAACCGGATCCCCGAACCCTTCGTGCTGTTCCTCGGGCTGTTCGCGGTCCTCGCCGTGGCCTCCACCGCCATGGCCGTGGCCGCCGTCGAGGTCGAGGTCCCCGGGTCCGGCGAGCGCCAGGCCGTCCGCGGGCTGTTCACGGTCGAGGGCGTGCGGTGGCTGACCACGAACCTCGTCGACAACTTCGTGTCGTTCCCGCCCCTGGGCACCGTGGTGGTGATCCTGCTGGCCGTGGGGCTGGCCCAGCGCAGCGGCCTGTTCTCCACGCTGGTCAAGACCGCGTTCGCGGGCGCGCCGTCGTGGGCCCTGCCGTACGCGGTCGCCGCGGTGTGCATGGTCGGGCACGTGATGGCGGACTCGGTGATGATCGTGATCCCCCCGCTGGCCGCGATGGTGTTCAAGGCCGCCGGCCGCCACCCCGTGGCCGGCCTGCTCGGGGCCTTCGCCGCGGCGGGCGCGGCGTACTCGACGTCCTTCGTCGTCACCAGCCTGGACGCGCTGTTCGCGGGCATCACGAGTTCCGTCGCGCAGTCGCTCCCGGACGCCGGGACCCCGGTCACGCCGGTGTCGAACTGGTACTACAACATCGCCTGCTCGGCCGTGCTCACCGTCGTCTGCGGGCTGCTGATCACCCGCGTCCTGGAACCCCGGCTGCGCCGGCTCGGGGTGCCCGACACCCAGGCCGAGGGTTCCGGCGGCCTCGGCACCGTGGAGGACGTGGACGACCTGACCGTCGACGACACGGCCCGCCACGGGCTGCGGCGCGCGGGGATCGCCGCGGCGGTCACGGTGGCCGTCCTGCTGGCCCTGGCGCTCGTGCCGGGTTCGCCGATGCGCAACGAGAGCGGGGGCTACCTGCCCGAGTCGCCGCTGCTGGACTCGGTCGTGTTCTTCGTCGTGGCCCTGCTCACCGTGCCCGCGCTGGCCTACGGCCGGTCCACGGGGTCGCTGCGCTCGATCGGCGACGTGCCCGCGGCCATGGGCGAGGCCGTGAAGGACATGGCGCCGTTCATCGTCCTGGCCTTCGTGCTGGGGCAGTTCATCGCCCTGTTCACGTGGAGCCGGGTGGGGACGTGGATGGCCGTCGCGGGCGCGCAGGGGTTGCGGTCGCTCGACCTCACGGGTTTCGAGGCCGTCGTGGGGTTCGTGCTGCTGGCGTCGGTGCTGAACCTCTTCATCACGTCGGGGTCGTCGATGTGGACGATCATGGGTGCGGTGTTCGTGCCGCTGTTCGCGCTGCTCGGCTACGAACCCGCGTTCACGCAGGCGGCCTTCCGCGTCGGCGACTCCGCGACCCAGATCCTCACGCCGCTGAACCCCTACATCGTCATCGTGCTCGCGATGCTGCGGCGCTACGAACCCCAGGCCGGGCTGGGGACGCTCATCTCGAGGTTCCTGCCCTTCACGATCTGCTTCTGGATCGCGTGGGTGCTGATGCTGTCGCTGTGGTTCGCCCTCGACCTGCCCTTCGGGCCGGGGCAGTACGCGCGGCTCTGACGCCCCGTCAGCGACCTGCGGGGAGGAACCGCACCGAGCGCCAGACGTCCCGCCGGGCGTCCGGGCCCTCCTCGACGAGGGCGTCGCGGGAGCCCCACACGTGCACCGGGGTGAGCCCGGGGGCGAGGGCGGGCCAGCCGGGGTCGCCCGTGGTGGCGAAGGCCACCCAGGCGTCGACCATGCGCCGCGAGAGGGCGGCCGCGGCCGGCGTGGGCCACACGCCGGGGACGCGGGCGGCCAGCCCCGGCACGCGCCGCAGCGCCCCGAGGACGGGGACCGCGTGCAGCAGCGGCTCGAACGCCGCGGGGTTGCCGAACACGAACGGCAGGTCGAGGGCGTGCGCGGCGCCGAGGCGGCCGCCGAGCGCCGGGCTGCGCCACGTGAACAGCGAGCGGTACGTCCGGCCGCCCGCGTCGGCGTGCGCCCGGGCGAAGCGCCGCGACGGTTCCGCGAACACGGCGTCGGTGAGCAGCGCGTCGGTGAGCGCGAGGGGGTCCGCGCCCGGCACCGTCGCCGCGAACCGCGCGAACCCCGCGTCGTCGAGGCCGGCGGCCCGCGCCCACCGGGTGAGGTCGGCGGTGCCGCGCGGGCGCACCCCGGCCCCCGTGCGGGAGAACAGGGTCCACTCGTCGGCGTTGTGGTTGACGAGCAGGTCCACGGCCGGGTCACCCCCCGCGCCCGGCCCCTCGAACGGCACGACGGGCAGGACGTCGCCGTCCACGACGGGGTTCCACAACGTGCCGGCGATGGAGCGCAGCCCCGTCTCGGGCTCGGCGCGGAACTCCGCCAGGACGTCGCGGGAGGCGTCGAGGACGCGCCGCGGCGGCAGGCCCGCGAACCCCGCCAGCGTGGCGGGCACGCGTGCGGCGCGCGCCACCCGGTCCGTGATCCAGCGGGCGTGGGCGACGGTGTAGGTCTCACCCGGGACGCTGTGCGCGATGGCGCGCGAGAACAGGCCCGCGGCGGAGGGCGCGCACAGCAGCGCGGCGACCGACCCGGCCCCCGCGGACTCCCCCGCGATCGTCACGCGGGACGGGTCGCCGCCGAAGGCCGCGACGTTCTCCGCCACCCAGCGCAGGGCGGCGACCTGGTCCCGGAGCCCGCGGTTCTCGACCGCACCCTCGACCGAGCCGAAGCCCTCGAACCCGAGGCGGTAGTTGACGCTCACCACCACGAGGCCCCGGCGCACCCAGGCGCCCGGGTGGTAGGCGGGCAGCGACCCGGCCCCCGACGTCCAGGCGCCGCCGTGGATCCACACCAGCACGGGGGCCGCGCGGGGGAAGTCGGCGGGCGCGAACACGTCGAGGGTGAGGTAGTCGTCCCCCGACGCCGGGGTCCAGCCGGCGCCGCTGTCGCGGTCCTGCGGGGCGACCGGGGAGGGCACGAGCGCGTCGCGCACGCCCTGCCAGGGCGGCACGGGCGCGGGGGGCTGCAGGCGCAGGGCCCCGACGGGCGGGGCGGCGTAGGGGATGCCCCGGAACGCGGTGACCCCGTCCACGGGCTGCCGGCCGCGCACGCCGCCGGAGGCGGTGACGACGACCCTGCTCATGGACTCCTGCTCCGTGCCGGTGCGGGCGTGCGGGCGACTCGCGCGCGCCCCCGGAGAGACCCCCCGGCGGGGCCGGGGGGAACGTCCCACCGAGGGGTCCGTCCGAGGGCGCGTCGACTCGCTCGAGGCGAACCGTACAACGCCGTCGGGCGGCGCGGCGCCGACCCCGCGCGACGCGCCGCGGACGGCCCCCCCGACACGCCCGGACGGGCCGCCGGCCGGCTCAGGCGTCGATGCGGTTCGGGTCCAGCGCGGCCGCGCCGGCGATGATGAAGTCCTTGCGCGGCGCGACGTCGTTGCCCATGAGGAGCTCGAACACCCGCTCGGCCACCTCGGCGTCGGCCACCGTGACGCGGCGCAGCGTGCGGTGCGCGGGGTCCATGGTGGTCTCCGCGAGCTGGTCCTCGTCCATCTCGCCCAGCCCCTTGTAGCGCTGGACGGGCTCCTTGTAGCGGCGGTTGCGCTTGGCCAGGTCGCCCAGGAGGCGGCGCAGCTCCGCGTCGGAGTAGGTGTAGACGACCTCGTTCTTCGCCCGCCCCGCGCCGACGACCTCGACGCGGTGCAGCGGGGGCACGGCCGCGAAGACGCGGCCGGCGTCGACGAGGGGGCGCATGTAGCGGAAGAACAGCGTCAGCAGGAGCGTGCGGATGTGCGCGCCGTCCACGTCGGCGTCGGTCATCAGGATGATCTTGCCGTAGCGCGCCGCGGAGAGGTCGAAGCTGCGCCCGGACCCCGCGCCCACGACCTGGATGATCGAGGCGCACTCGGCGTTCTTCAGCATGTCCGCCACGGACGCCTTCTGGACGTTGAGGATCTTCCCGCGCAGCGGCAGCAGCGCCTGGTGCTCGGAGTTGCGCGCCCGCATCGCGGTGCCGAGCGCCGAGTCGCCCTCGACGAGGAACAGCTCCGAGCGCGAGACGTCGTCGGAGCGGCAGTCCTTGAGCTTGGCCGGCAGCGACGACGTCTCGAGGGCGTTCTTGCGGCGCTGCGTCTCCTTGTGCAGCCGCGCGGAGACGCGGTTCTTCATCTCCGAGACGACCTTCTCCAGCAGCAGCGCGGCCTGCTGCTTCTCGTCGCGCCGCGTCGACGTCAGCAGCTCGGTGAGCTCGCGCTCGACGACGCGCGCGACGATCGCCCGCACCGCGGCCGTGCCGAGGACCTCCTTGGTCTGGCCCTCGAACTGCGGCTCGGCCAGGCGGACGGTGACGACCGCGGTGAGCCCGGCCTGGACGTCGTCGCGCTCGAGCTTGTCGTCCTTGCCCCCGGCCTTCAGGCGCCGCGCGTTCAGCTCGACCTGCTTCTTGAAGACCTTCAGCAGCGCGGCGTCGAAGCCCGCGAGGTGGGTGCCGCCCTTGGGCGTGGCGATGATGTTGACGAAGGAGCGCACGAGCGTGTCGTAGCCCGTGCCCCAGCGCACCGCGACGTCGACCGTGACCTCCCGCTCGACCTCCGTCGGGGACATGTGCCCGGACTCGTCGAGCACGGGCACCGTCTCGCGGAAGGTGTCGCTGCCCTGCAGCCGCCACACCGACGTCACGGCCGGGTCGGGTGCGAGGAACTCGGCGTACTCGGCGATCCCGCCGTCGTGGTGGAAGACCTCCTCGTGCGGACCGTCGGCGCCCGGGGTGCCGGGCAGCCCGCGCTCGTCGCGCAGGACCAGGCGCAGGCCGGGGACGAGGAAGGACGTCTGCCGGGCGCGGTCGACGAGGTCGGCGTAGGAGAACGCGGCCTCCTTCAGGAAGATCTGCCGGTCCGCCCAGTACCGCACGCGGGTGCCCGTCACGCCGCGCCGCGCGCGGCCGACGACCTGCAGCCCCACGGTCGGGACGAACTCGGCGTCCTCGCCCTCCCCCGCGAAGCGGCCCGGGGTGCCCCGCCGGAAGCTCGTGGCGTGCGTCTTGCCGCCGCGGTCGACCTCGACGTCCAGGCGCGAGGACAGGGCGTTGACGACGCTCGCGCCCACGCCGTGGAGCCCGCCCGAGGCGGAGTAGGAGCCGCCGCCGAACTTCCCGCCCGCGTGCAGGTGGGTGAAGACGACCTCGACGCCCGAGAGCCCCGTCCGCTTCTCCTGGTCGACGGGGATGCCGCGGCCGTCGTCGCGGACCTCCACGGAGCCGTCGGCGCGCAGCACGACGTCGATCCGGGTGCAGTGCCCGCCCAGGGCCTCGTCGACGGCGTTGTCGATGATCTCCCAGAGGCAGTGCATGAGCCCGCGCGAGTCGGTGGAGCCGATGTACATGCCGGGGCGCTTGCGGACGGCCTCGAGGCCCTCCAGGACGAGCAGGTGGGCTGCGGTGTACCCCTCGGACCCCTCCGCGGCGGGGTCCGAGGGGTACACC
>NZ_JAAALN010000066.1 GCF_009906795.1 Kineococcus siccus | reverse complement strand
GCCCCCGGGCGCGCCGCGACGGACACCCGCCGCAGCGCCGCCCGCCGCCAGAACCTGTGGATCTGGCTCTTCCTGCTCCCGACCACCGTCCTCTACGGCCTGTACACGCTGTACCCCATCGTGGCCAGCTACTGGTACTCGCTGGTGGAGTGGAACGGCTTCAGCGACGGCCAGCGCTTCGTCGGCATCAGCAACTACGAGGCCGTCGTCGCCGACCCCGCGTTCTGGGCGTCCGTCAAGGTGACGGTCGTCTTCATGCTGCTGGTCGCGCCCGCGCGCATCCTGCTCAGCCTGCTCCTCGCCATCGTCCTGAACTCCCCGAAGCTGCCGCTGCGGGGCCTGTTCCGGACCGTCTACTTCCTCCCCGTGGTCACGACGACCGCGATCGTGGGCGTCGTCATGCAGTTCGTGTTCGACCCCGGGAGCGGGCCGATCAACTCGGCGCTGCGGACCTTCGGCATCTCCGAGGGCGTCGACTTCCTGGGGTCCTCCGGCACGGCGCTGCTGACGGTGTCGGGGGTCTACGTGTGGAAGTTCTTCGGCATCACGATGATCTACTGGCTCGCGGCGCTGCAGACCATCCCCACCGACGTCTACGAGGCCGCCACCATCGACGGGGCCGGGCCGCTGCGGACGTTCCGCTCCATCACCCTGCCGCTGCTGACGCCCTTCGTCATCATCATCACCGTGCTCACGGTCGAGGACACCTTCCGCGCCTTCGACCTCATGCAGACCATGACGGGCGGCGGACCGTTCTTCTCGACCGAGGTGATCGAGATCTACATCTACCGCTGGGCGTTCGCCGCCTCGGTCCCGCAGCTCGGCTTCGCGTCGGCGGCCGCGGTGATCTTCGGCGTCATCGTGATGGTGGTGGGCGCCCTGCAGCTCTGGGCCGTGTACTACTCGCGCCGCCGTCGCCAGGAGCTGACCTCGTGAGCACCGTGACCCGCGTCCCCGCCGGCAGCCCGCCCCGCGACGTCCCCGCGACGTCCCGCACCCGGAAGCTGCTGCACCGCCTGCCCTGGTGGTTCGCGGTCGGCTTCCTGGCCGTCGCCGCGCTGCTGTGGATCTACCCGTTCGTGTGGATGGTGTCGGCCTCCTTGAAGAGCTCCATGGAGGTGTTCAGCGCCGGCCTGTCGCTGATCCCCGAGCAGTTCGCCTGGGAGAACTACGGCCGGGCCTGGAACGACGCGGGCTTCAGCCGGTACATGCTGAACACGGTCATCGTGACCGTGGCGACGGTCGCGATCGTCACCGTCCGGTGCGCCCTGGCCGGCTACGTGCTGGGGCGCTACTCCTTCCGCGGCTCCAAGGTGGTGCTGGGGGTCCTCGTCGCGACGCTGTTCGTCCCGACGGGGTACACCATCATCCCGGTCGTCAAGCTGTCGCTGGACCTCGGGCTGCTGAACTCCCTGTCCGGCATGGTGCTCGCGCTGTCGGGCATGGCGAACGTGTCCGCCATCCTCATCTACGCCGGCTACTTCCGGCAGCTGCCGAAGGAGCTCGAGGAGGCGGCGATCGTCGACGGCGCCGGCTTCTTCCGGGTCTTCACCATGATCATGCTCCCGCTGTCGATGCCCGTGACCGCCACGGTGGCGCTGCTGACGTTCCTGGGCACCTGGAACGCCTTCTTCCTCCCGCTGGTGTTCTCCTTCAGCCGGCCCGAGCTCCGCACGCTCAGCGTGGGCATGCAGGCCTTCGTCGGGGAGAACGCGGTCGACTGGTCGGGGATGGCGGCCGCGGGCGTCGTCTCCATCGTGCCGATCGTCGTGCTCTTCCTCTTCCTGCAGCGCTACTTCGTCGAAGGCATCGCCGGCGCCGTCAAGTCCTGACCGATCCCGCACCACCCCCACGACACGTCTCGACGAGGAGAAGCCATGTCCCAGATCGATCGCCGCACCCTGCTCGGAGCCGGCGGTGCCCTGCTGGCCGGAGCCACCCTGGCCGCCTGCGGCGGCAGCTCCGAACCGCCCACCGTCCCCGGCGGCGGAGGGGGCGGTGGTGGCGACCTGAGGTGGTGGGACCACTTCAGCGCCCTGCAGAAGTTCCACAAGTCCTGGGCGGCCGAGCAGTCGCAGGCGCTGGGCGTCGAGATCGCCTACACCTACAACGACGTGTCGAAGTCGGCCGAGGCCCTGCAGCTCGCCAACCAGAGCAAGCAGCTGCCGGACGTCTACTCCAACGTCCTCGGCCTCCCCCTCGCGGCTCTCGTCGAGGAGGGCTGGCTGCACGAGCTGTCGCTCACGCCCGAGGCGACCGCGACCCTGCCGGAGGGAGCGCTGACGGAGGGTGTCACGAGCCTGGGCGGCAAGGTCTACGGCCTGCCGCTGTTCGCCGCTCAGCAGTACTCCGCGCTGACGTGGTTCAACACCGACATCATCGGCGACGCGGGTCTCGACCCGGACGCCCCGCCGACGAGCTACGACGCCTTCCGGGCCGCGTGCGCGAAGATCAAGAGCAGCGCGGGCGGTGACCACGCCCCGATGGTGCTGGCGCTGGGCGGCATCGCCCGCATGGGCGAGCAGATCGACGACATGGTCATGGCCGGCGGGTTCGAGGGGTTCCAGGGCCTGCGGTTCGCGACGGGGGAGTACGCCTACGACGACGACGCCTACGTCAACGCCATCGAGTTCTGGAAGCAGCTCAACGACGACGGGTTCATCGTCCAGGGCGCGTCGAACTTCACGGTGGCGAACGCGCGCAGCCGCTGGTCGGCGGGGGTGGCGGGGTTCTTCCCCGACGGCCCGTGGTGCGCGGGCGGGGTCAAGGCGATCACCCCGGCGTTCGTGCCCACCATGGGCGTCGGCCCCATCCTCACCGCGGAGAGCGGCGCCACGCCCGTCCTCTACCGCGGGGCCCCGGGCGCGCAGTTCTTCGTCGCGGGCAACTCCCGGGACCCCGAGAAGGCGAGCGCGCTGCTCAGCTCCTTCCTCACGACCGAGTACCAGAAGGGGCTCGCGTCCGGCATGGACCAGCCGCCGCTGGACCTCAGCGTCGTCGAGACCGCCGACGTGACCGACCCCTACAAGAAGGCGACGCAGTTCTTCCTCGACACCGTGCGCCGCGGGCCGCAGGCCGTGGTGCGCAACCCGGAGATCGCCGCCGCCGAGGCGCTGATGAAGCCCATCAGCCCGAAGCTGGGCGACATCGTCCAGGGCTACCTGGGCGGCAACATCCCCGACCTGCGGGCCGCGCTGAAGAAGCTGTCGGACGACAACAGCGCCAACCGGGAGCAGGCGCTGGCGGCGGCGAAGGCGGGCGGCGCCAACGTCTCGCTGGACGACTACGCCTTCACCGACTGGAAGGCCGGGGAGGACTACGTCTACGCCTGACGGCCGCCCGGGACGCCGCACCCTCCGGCCACCGCGCTCGTCCCGCGGTGGCCGGAGGCGCTGCTCCTACTGGCGGTAGCCCTCGACCTCGCTGACGGGGCGCTCGCTCGCGTCGTCGGGGTCGAGGCCGGCGTCGCGCTTGGCCTGCCGCTGCCGCAGGAGGTCCCAGAGCTGGTCCAGCGACTCCTCGGCGCTGCGCAACCGGCCGCGCTCCTCCTCGCCGCTGACGGACCCGGCCTGCAGCGCGCTGCGCAGCTCGTGCTCCTCGGCGACCAGCTCGGTGATGCGCTGGTGGATGGTCTTGTCGTCCACGGGGTTCCTCCCGCTCCGGGGGTGGCGCCGCTGCTGGACGCCGGGCTGGAAGCACAGTAGGGGAGCCGTCGGCCCGCGGCCCGGCGGCGGGGGTGGTCGCGATCAGTCCTGCGCGGGGGCGGTCGCCGCGCCGGCGCGCAGGTGGGTGTCGAAGAAGGTGAGGATGCGGCGCTTGGCGTCCTCGGCCGCGTCCGCGTCGTAGCCCACGCCCGCCGCCCGCATGAGCGGCGTCAGCGGCGAGGCCGCGGCCAGCCGGTTGAGGAAGCCGTGCCGCGCGCGCGGGTACTCCTCGACGTCGTGCTCCACACCGGCCGCCTCGAGACCGCGGGTCAGCGCCGCGGCGGCCCCGCGCAGCGAGGTGTCCCGGCCGCCGAAGCTGCCGATCACGGGGCACGCGCCGGCGAGGACGGCCTCGACGTCGTCGGGCACCTGGCCGTAGTTGACCGACGCCACGTCGAAGGTCGCGCGGCCGGCCAGCAGGAGTGCGAAGCCGCCGCCCATGCAGTAGCCGATGACGCCGGTGCGGCCCGTCGTGTCGTCCCGCTCCTGCAGGTGGCGGCGCGCGGCCTCGATCTCGTCGAAGGCGACGCCCTCGCGCGCGGCCAGCTGACGGAACACCCCGCGCAGGCAGCGCCGGGCCCCACCGCGGGAGAACAGGTCGGGCGCGAGGGCGAGGTAGCCCGCGGCCGCGAGCCAGTCGGCCTGCTGCCGGACGTCGTCGCCCAGGCCGAAGGCGTCGTGCACCACGACGACGGCCGGCCAGGGACCCGGGCGGTCCGACGTCGGCACGGGCAGCGAGACGTAGGCCGGCAGGCGCGTGCCGTCGGTCGCGGCGATGGTCGTCATGGGCATGCGCGCATCGTCGCCCCGGCGTGATCACCGCGCCACCCCTGGTCCGGGGCGGGGTGCGCGCGGCACCATCGACGGGTGGCCGGGGTGGTGCGGGAGTTCGCGCGCCGCCCCGCCGCGCCCGCGCTGCGGCCCTGGGTCGCGGGGTTCTCCGGCTACCGCGAGGCGGGTGTCGGGCCCGTGCGGCACCGGGGCCTGCCGTCGCCGTGGATGACGCTGGTCCTGACCCTCGACGACCCGCTGGTGGTGGCGCAGCACCCTGATCCCGGCCAGCCCGGCGGCTCCTTCGACGCGCTCGTCGGGGGCCTGCACCGGCGCCCGGCGCTGATCGTGCACGACGGCCGCCAGTCCGGCGTGCAGGTGGCGCTGCACCCGCTGGCGGCGCGGGCCGTCCTGGGGGTGCCGGCGGGGGAGCTGGCCTCGGTCGACGCCGACGCCGACGCGGTCTTCGGCGCCGAGGTCGACCGGGTGCGCGAGCAGCTGCTCGCCGCGCCCGACTGGCCCACCCGCTTCGCCGTCGTCGAGGACTGGCTCGCGGGCCGGCTCGCGCGGGAGGCGACCGCGGTCGCCGCCGCACCGGCGCCGGAGGTCGTGCGCGCCTGGGCGCTGCTGCGCCGCGGCGTGCGGGTGGAGGCGGTGGCGCGGCACGTGGGGTGGAGCGCGCGGCACCTGTCCGGCCGCTTCCGCACCGAGGTGGGGCTCTCGCCGTCGACGCTGGCGCGCGTCAGCCGCTTCGACCGCACCCGGCAGGCTCTCCAGGCCTCGCAGGCCGTGCCCGCGTCGCCGCGCACGATCGCCGACGTCGCCGCCGAGCACGGCTACGCCGACCACGCCCACCTGGACCGCGACTTCCGCGAGTTCGCGGGCGCCCCACCGCGGCGCTGGCTGGCCGAGGAGTTCCGATCCGTCCAAGACGGCGACGGCGCCGGCGCGGCACGCTGACCGGCATGACCGCAGACAGCACGACCGCAGGCAGCACGACCGCAGGCAGCACGACCGAGAGCCCGGCCGGCAGCGCGACCCGGGCCGACCGCACCCCGCCCCCGCAGGTGTGGCCGTGCCTGCGGGCCACCGACGCGCGCGCCCTGATCCGCTTCCTCGTCGACGCCTTCGGGTTCGTCGAGGTGGCCGCGTACGGCGAGGGGGACGTCGTCGCGCACGCGGAGCTGAGCTGGCCGGAGGGCGGCGGGGTGATGCTCGGGTCCGACCGGCCCGGGGAGCAGCCGCGGCCCGGGTCGTGGGGGCCCGGCTCGAGCTGCTGCTACGTGGTCAGCGACCACGTCGACGAGCTCCACGAGCGGGCGGTGGCCGCGGGCGCGCGGATCCTGGTGCCGCCCACGGACACCGACTACGGCTCCCGCGACTTCACCGCGGCCGACCCCGAGGGCAACCAGTGGGCGTTCGGCACCTACCGCGGCGAGCCGCACCCGGGGTGAGCGCGGCCCGCCGGCGCAGGGTCAGCCGACCTCGACCTCGAGGGTGACCTCGATGTTGCCGCGGGTGGCGTTGGAGTAGGGGCAGACCTGGTGGGCGGCCTCGACGAGCGACTGCGCGGCGGTCTGGTCGATCCCGCCGAGCTCGACGCGCAGCGTCACCTGCAGGGCGAAGCCGCCCGCGTCGTTCGCGCCGATGCCGACCTCGGCGGTGACGGCGGAGTCGGTGAACGCCACGCCCTGCGCCTTGCCGACGACCTTGAGCGCCGAGTGGAAGCACGCGGCGTAGCCCGCGGCGAAGAGCTGCTCGGGGTTGGTCGCGCCACCGGGGCCGCCCATCTCGCGCGGGACCGCCAGGTCGACGTCGACGAGCCCGTCGGAGGTGCGGGTGTGCCCGTTGCGGCCCTCGCCCGTGGCGGTGGCGACGGCGGTGTACAGGGCGTCCATGTCGATCTCCTCGTCAGTAGAACGAACGTTCTGTCTGCACTGTAGCGCAGCCCTCGGTACGCTCTCCCGGTGACGACGACCACGGCGGGGCCGCGCCCCTCGGCGGCGCGCGAGCGGCTGCTGGCGACCGCGGCGCGGCTGTTCTACGCGCAGGGCATCGGCGCCGTCGGGGTGGACCGGCTCGTCGCCGAGGCCGGCGTGACGCGGGCGACCTTCTACCGCCACTTCCCCGGCAAGGACGACCTCGTCGTGGCCTGGTTGCGGGCGGGGGACGAGGCCGTGCGCGCCGCCGTGCAGCGCTCGGCCGCGGTGGACGACGACCCGGTCGCCCTCGTGCGCCGCCTCGTGGCGGCGATCGGCGAGCAGGTGTGCGGCGCGGGGTTCCGCGGGTGCGCGTTCATCAACGCGGCGGCGGAGTTCCCGGACCCGGCGAGCGCGGTGCACCGCGCCGTGCGCGAGCACCGGGCCTGGCTCACGGCGACCCTCACCGACGCCCTCGGGCGGGCCGGCCACCCGGACCCGGCCGCCGGCGCGCAGCGCGTCGTCGTGCTGCGCGACGGCGCGATGGTCGCGGGCTACCTCGACGACCCCGTGCAGGCGCGCACCACCTTCGCGGCCGGCGTCGAGGAGGTCCTCTCGCTCACGCGTCCTTGAGCGGGTCGTTCCCCCAGTTCATCAGCGAGTACCGCCAGCGCGTCTCGGTGACGTCGCCCTTCGGGCGCTGCTTCGAGTGCCGCGCCACGTACCCGACGACCTTGTGCATGTGCTCGACGTCGTCGTCGCTCAGGTCGTCCTTCCTGGTCCGCAGGATCTCGACGATCCGGCGCCCCGACCGGTGGCCCACCGACTCGCCCTCACCCACGCCGACGGACGTCGACTCGTCCGTCTCGAGCCACTCCTCGAGCTCCTTGGGCGTCATGTTCACGGCCTCGGCGAAGCGGTGGCGGATCTCGTCGCGGTCGTCGTGCTTCTCGCTCACGCGTCCATGCTGGCGGGCGTCCACGCCTCCCGCACGTCCACGCGGTCCGTCCAGGTCAGCGCCGCGCGGAAACCGGCTCCCGCAGGTCGACCTCGGGGTCGGGGCGGCGGTGCCCGGCCGTGACGGCGGTCTGCCGGCGCACGTGGTGGCGGCGGCACAGCACCTCGTACTCGACCGTGCCCACCGGACCGACGTCGAGCGTGCCCTCCAGCTGCCCGACGTCACCCACCACGACCTGTTCACCCGCGACGACCATGACGCCGTCGACGGTGCGGGCGTTGTGCGTCGCGCGGGCGCCGCACCAGCACAGCGCCTCGACCTGCGGCACCTGGACGCGGTCCGCGAGCTCGATGAACCGGGCGCTGCCGGGGAACAGGCGCGTCCGGAAGTCGGCCGTGATGCCGAAGGCGAACACGTCGACGCCGAGGTCGTCGACCAGCCGCGCGAGCTGCTCGACCTGCGCGGGCGCGTAGAACTGGGCCTCGTCGCAGACGACGTAGTCGACCTGTTGCCCCGCAGCGCGGCGGCCCGAGACCTCGGCCCACAGGTCGGTGTCCTCGCCGACCTCCAGCGCCGGTCGCCGCAGGCCGATCCGGCTGGAGATGACGGCCTCACCCGCGCGGTCGAAGCGCGTGAACAGCAGCCCGCTGCGGCCCTGCACGCGGTGGTTGTGGTCCGTCTGCAGCGCCAGCGTCGACTTCCCGCAGTCCATCGTCCCCGAGAAGAACACCAGCTCCGCCACCCCGACATCCTGCCGCACCCGCCGGGTCGGGCCGGACGGTGCACGACGCGGGGTGTGACGACTTGGTGGCGCAGCGCCACCGGTCGTGGTGAGCTACGGGGGTGGAGAAGACGCCGGATCAGGACAGCGAGCGCCGCGAGCGCCGTGAGCGCCGCAGCCTGATCGACCTGACGCGCGCGGAGCGCGGCGAGCCCGAGCGCCGGCACCTGCCGGGCGTCGAGCGCCGCGACGACGCCGACGTGCCGGACGCGGAGAGGTTGCCGGACGCGGAGAGGTCGCCCGACGCGGAGGACCGCCCCGACGCAGACGCCCCGCGCGGCGAGGCCTGACCCCCTGCACGCCGTCAGCTGAGGGAGCTGAACGCCTCCACGTCGCGGATCTGCCCCGACACGATGATGACGTCGTCGGCCTGGAGCGTGGTCTCGGGCGTGGCGTAGGTGAACCCCTCGCCGGGGCTGTGGTGGGCGACCACCGTGACCCGGTGCTGGCTGCGCAGCCGGGCCTGGGCGAGCGTCATGCCGACCAGCGGCGGGGGCGGTGTCGTCTTCACCATCGCGAAGCCGTCGTCGAACTCGATGTAGTCGAGCATCCGGCCGCGCACGAGGTGCGCCACCCGCAGGCCCATCTCGTGCTCGGGGCGGATCACCTTGTGGCAGCCGAGCTGGGTGAGGATGCGGGCGTGCGACTCGCTGATCGCCTTGGCCCACACGTTGCGGATGCCGAACTGCAGCAGCGTCGAGACCGTGAGGATGCTCGCCTCGAGGTTGGTGCCGATGCCCACCACGGCGCGGTCGAACTCGTGCACGGACAGCTGGCGCAGGGCCTCCTCCCGCGTGGAGTCGGCGACGACGGCGTGCGTGAGGTGGGGCGCCAGCTCCTCCACGAGCCTCGGGTCGGAGTCGATGCCGAGCACGTCGACCTCGCCGTCCTGCATGAGTTCCAGCGCGAGCGAGCGGCCGAACCGGCCGAGCCCGATGACGACCACCGAGCGCGGGGTCGCGGCGGCTGATCTCCTAGCCAATGATCGGCCTTCCTTCCGGGAACTCGTACATGCGGCGGCGCTCGCGCAGGGCGAGGGCGGCGCCGAGGGTGATGGGGCCGAGGCGGCCGAGGAACATGAGCGCGGCGAGCAGGACCTGCCCGCCGTCGGGCAACTGCGCCGGCAGACCCGTGGACAGGCCCACCGTGGCGAAGGAGGACACCACCTCGAACAGCAGGCGGTCCGGGGGGAAGTCGGTGGTCTCGACGAGCACGAGCGTGGAGGTGACGACGACCCCGACGGACACGAGCGCCACCGTCAGCGCCTGCCGGTAGACCCGCTCGGGCACCTTGCGGGAGAACACGGTCACGCTCGGCTCCCCGCGGAACTCGGCCAGGACGACGACGAGCAGCAGCGCGAAGGTCGTCACCTTGATGCCGCCCGCGGTGCTCGCGGACCCGCCGCCGATGAACATGAGGACGTCCATCGCGAGCCAGGACCCGCCGTTGAGCGAGGCGATGTCGACCGAGTTGAACCCCGAGCTGCGGGTCGCCGACGCCTGCAGCAGCCCGGCCAGGGGCCGCTCGTACCACTGCAGCGCACCGAAGGTGGCCGGGTTGCTCCACTCGTTGAGGGTGAGGAACACCCAGCCGGCCCCGAGCAGGATGCCGGTCGTCGACAGGGTGAGCTTGGTGTGCAGCGACCACAGCTTCGGGAGGCGGAACTGCCGGCGCAGCTCCAGCAGCACCGGGAACCCCAGGCCGCCGATGGTCGCGGCGATGATGACGGGCAGGCACATCCAGGGGTCGCCGACGAAGTCGGTCATGCTGTCCGAGCGGAGCGCGAACCCGGCGTTGTTGAAGGCGGAGACGGCCAGGAAGGTCCCCTCCCACATCGCCGACGGCAGCGCGAGGCCGTAGCCCACGTGCAGCCGCGTCGTCAGCGCCACCGCCGTGACGGCCTCCACCAGCACCGAGACCCGCACGACCCCGAGCAGGACGGTGCGGACGTCGCCGAGCTCCAGACCGCGCGACTCGGTCGCGGTGACCATGCGCGAGCGCAGGCCCATCCGCCGCGACGCGAAGACGCCGAGCAGCGACGCGGACGTCATGATGCCGAACCCGCCGACCTGCGCGAGCGCCAGGATGACGACGAGGCCCCCCGTGGACCAGTGCTCGCGGGTGTCGACGACCGTGTGCCCCGTGACGCACAGCGCGCTGACCGCGGTGAACAGCGCCTCGACGAGGGTCGCGCCGCCGGGGCCGCGGCGCGAGACCGGCAGCAGCAGCAGCGCGGTGCCCAGGGCGACGGCGACCGCGAACGCGACGGCGACGACCTGGGCGGGGTGGCGCAGGAACGGACGGCGGGCGGGCGCTGCAGCGTCCACGTCAACCCTCCGGAGAGCCTCGGACCTCGTGGGCCGCGGCGACCCGGGGAGCCAGGTTAGCCCGCTGCGACGCTGCCCGGGCCCGCGCGCGGGAGCGCGGCGGCCGCGGCCGGCTCAGCGGCCGTCGTCGAGGTGCTCGACCTCGAGCAGCTCCAGCAGGTCCGCGCGGTCGAAGAAGCGCGCGGTCTCCAGCGCGTTCGGGCTGCCGAGGTAGGGGTCGGCGTCCCCCGTGAGCAGCGTCGCGACCACGGCCCGCGCCCCGGTGTAGACGGCACCGGTCAGGGGCGTCTGCCCGCGGTCGTTGACGCGGTCGGGGTCCGCCCCGCGCGTCAGGAGCGCCTTGACGGTGGCGTCGTGACCACCGCACGCCGCGAGCATCAGCAGCGTGTTGCCGTCCGCGTCGGTCGAGTTCACCGGCACCCCGAGGTCGAGGTAGCCGCACAGCTCGCGGGAGCGGCCGTTGCGCGCGTGCTCGAAGAGGCGGTGGGCGAAGTCCAGCGCCCGCTCCTCGCCCTCGTCGGAAGGACCCACGGGCCCCCGCGGACTCTCCTGGACGGGGCCGTCGGCGTCGCGGTCGTGGTCCGTCACCGCGTCAGGGTAGGCCGCGGGGGGGTCGTCGTGCATCCTGCGGCCCGTCGCCCGGCGCCGGTCACCGACGCTCCGCGATGGTCTCCAGCGTGGTCATGGCCCCCGACAGCGCCGCCAGGTAGGCCCGCGAGACGTCGTACACGGCGTGGCCCGAGACCGTGGCCGTGGCGGAGTCGTCGTCCTCGTAGGCCAGGACGGCCTCGAGGGCGTGCCCGGCCGCGCCGCGGTGCTCGACGAGCGCGGCGCGCACGGACAGCGCGACGCCCGTGGTCTCGACGAGCTCGTCCTCGGGCAGGCCCATGACGGCCGCGACGCCCGACAGCAGCCCGGCCGTGTAGGCGACGTCGGAGTCGGCCGGGACGAGGCGGGCGCACGCCGAGGCGCGCGCCAGCACCATCGTCAGCGACTCGGTGTCGACGCTCGTGACGCCGCCCAGCAGCATGAGGACGACCCAGGAGCACAGCTGGCGGCGCCCGAGCAGGACGATCGCCTGCCGCAGCGAGGTGATCTCGTTGCGGGCGCCGTAGGCCGCCGAGCCGACCGTCCGGAACACCCGCAGGCTCAGCGCCGGGTCCGACGCGACCAGCTCCTCGATCTCGCCGATCGACGCCTCCGCGCCCGTCAGGGCCCGCACGAGGCGCAGGCACACGATCTGCGACGGCGTCAGGCTCACCGACTCCAGCGTCACGGGACGCTGCAGCCCGTACCCCTGGAAGAGGTCGAACCCGAGCTCGAGGCAGCGCTCGAAGAGGGCGTCGTCCTCGATGCGCTCGACGACCAGGACGGCGTCCGGGTTGTGCTCCCTCGCCAGCGCGAGGACCTCCTCGAACCGCTCGCCCGTGGCCTCAACGTCGATCTTCACGTAGTCGGCGAGGGCGAGGGCGGGCAGCCGGCGCTCCTCGCCGGCGAAGTCGTCGACGGCGATCCGGTAGCCGAGCGCCCGCAGGTCCCGCAGGCCGGCGATCACCTCGTCGTCGACCTGGATGTTCTCCAGCAGTTCCAGCACCACCTGCGACGGCGCGCACGGCATCGGCAGCTCGCCTGTGAAGAAGCCCCGGGTGAGGTTGATGAAGAGGAGGCGGTCGCCCGCGATCTGCTCGACGCCGAAGTCGCCGAACGTCGCGCTGATGACCTGCGAGGTCGCGTGGTCCTGCTCGGCGCCCTCCGCGAGCTCCGCGGCCGGGCGCCCGTGGGCGCGGAACAGCAGCTCGTAGGCGACCAGCCGCCGGTCGCGGTCGTAGATGCCCTGCCGGCCCACGCGCACGGTCGCGACGCTGCCGGTGGACAGCGCCGAGGTCTGCTCCTGCCCGCTCACGGGGCGGCGCTCGCGGCGATGGCCTGCAGGTCGCGCAGGTCGAGCACGAAGGAGTCCTCGTCGAGGACCGTGCCGCCGGTCGTGGCGACGAGCGCCGCCGTGACGGCGGCGACCCCGGCGCGGGCCGCGGAGCGCAGGCCCGGTCCGGCGGCGCCCGGCTCGACGTCCCACTGCACCTCGTAGGTGACGTCGCCGGCCGCGACGTCCATCGAGGGGTCGTCCTCGGGGTGGGCGAGGAGCACCAGGTCCGTGCGGCCGCGGCGGCCCGAGACCACGTACGGCTCGGGCACGGGCGGGGCCCCGGTCAGCGCCTGGTCGGCCGCGTCGAGCAGCTCCTCCAGGTCACCCGACCGGGCGCTCTCCGCCTCGGGCAGCGTGGCCTCGAGCGCGGCCAGCAGCTCGTCCGGCTCCACCCAGGTGGACGTCCGCACCCGCAGGTCGACGGCGCGGGCCGGGTCCGGCCGGAGCAGGGCCGACGTCCCGCAGGTGCGCACCGCCCCGCCCAGGCGGCGGGCGAGGGCGAGCAGGAGGACCAGCCCCTCGAGCTCGGCGCCCACGGGGCGGCCCTGCGGGAAGGCGCGGTGCAGCCCGTCGCGGTCCGCCTCGGCCGGTGGCTCCGCGCTGCGCTGCACCGGGGCCACGAGCCCGACGACGCTGCCGACGTCGCCGTGGAAGGGCGTCGGGAGGCCCAGCACGCGGCGCGCGCGCCACGTCAGGGGCAGGGGTCCGAGCAGGACGGCGGGCGCCGCCTCAGCGCCCGGCGCCGGGACCGCGCGGTCGGCCAGGACCGCACGACCGTCGCGCGCGAGATCGGTGCCCGGCACGCGCTGGCGCAGCAGCGCGGAGACCTCAGCCGCGCCGACGCCGTGCGGGAGCAGCAGCAGGTGTGCACCGCGCAGGGTCTCGGCGCGGAGCGGGGGGGTGCCCACGCGTACCACCATGCACCCCGTCAGACCTGCGTGCGGTGGAAGTCGGCGAAAGACCTGCTCGGCGTCGGGCCGCGCTGCCCCTGGTACTTCGAGCCGGACGCCGCGCTGCCGTACGGGTGCTGCGCCGCGCTGGAGAGCTGGAAGAAGCACAGCTGGCCGATCTTCATGCCCGGCCACAGCGTGATCGGCAGCGTCGCGACGTTCGACAGCTCCAGCGTCACGTGCCCGGAGAAGCCCGCGTCGATGAAGCCCGCGGTCGAGTGCGTGAGCAGCCCCAGCCGCCCCAGGCTGCTCTTGCCCTCGAGCCGGGCCGACACGTCGTCGGGCAGCGTCACGACCTCGAAGGTCGACCCGAGGACGAACTCGCCGGGGTGCAGGATGAACGGCTCCTCGTCCGTGACCTCCACGAGCCGCGTGAGGTCGGGCTGCTCGCGCGAGGGGTCGATCACCCGGTACTTGTGGTTGTCGAAGAGCCGGAAGAACCGGTCCAGCCGGACGTCGATGCTGGACGGCTGCACCATGGCCGGGTCGTACGGGTCCAGGACGACGCGACCGGAGTCGAGGACGGCCCGGATGTCGCGGTCGGAGAGCAGCACGCGCGCCACGGTAGCGGTGCGGCCGAGAGGGGTGCGGGCACCTCCGGGCGTCCGTTACAGTGGACGAGCGCTCGCCCCGGTGGGCGCACGCGGGTGTAGTTCAATGGTAGAACTTCAGCTTCCCAAGCTGATAGTGCGAGTTCGATTCTCGTCACCCGCTCTCCCGAAGGCCCGGATCCGGTGGATCCGGGCCTTCGTCGTGCCGCCCGGGGCTCGCAGCGCGGTGGAGGGCGCCCGACCTGCGGCTGCGCGAGACGATCCCCGTGTCCCCCGTCGGCGTTTCCCCACCCCGGCCCGGGGTACGGCAGGGGCGTGACCACGACGCAGCCCGACCGGCCCCCGCGGTGAGCGTGCAGGACGTCGCGGAGGCGGCGCACCGGCGGCTGCACGCGGTGCGGGACGCCTACCAGACGCAGGACGAGCGGCCGCTCGCCGGCTACCTCACCGTCATGGGCGTGTACGGCACGGCGGTGACCTCGGCGGTGCTCGTCGCGCGCGCGACCGGGCGGACCATGCCGGCCCGGCCCAGCGCCGCGGACCTGACCGTGCTCGCCGTCGCGACGCACAAGGCCACCCGCCTGCTGACCAAGGTGGCGGTGACGTCGCCGCTGCGGGCGCCGTTCACCCGCCACGTCGGGTCGGCCGGGGAGGGCGAGGTGATGGAGGAGGTCCGCGCGAGCGGGGCCGGCCACTCGGTCGGGGAACTCCTGACGTGCCCGTTCTGCGCGTCGGTGTGGGTCGCCACCGGGCTCACCGCGGGGACCGTGCTGGCCCCGCAGCTGACGCGGGCCGCGACGACCGTCCTCGTCGCGGTGTTCGGCTCCGACGTCCTGCACCTGCTCTACGACAGCGCCAAGCACCTGCCCGCCGGGGCGCAGCGGGCCGCGGGCGACGCCTGAGCGCGCCTACGCCGTGAGACCCGCGTGCAGGCGGTTCAGCACGTAGTTCATCCACTCCTCGCGCGCCGCCGCGCCGGCGCCGCGGCCCTCGACGGAGGCGACGACCGTGTCGCGGCCCAGCGCCACGAGGACGTCGACGGCCTCCTGCGCCTGCGCCGCAGCGGACTCGATCGCCGCGCGCACGGCGCGCTGCTGCTGGTCGGTGAGCTTCCCCTGGGCCATGCCGGCCAGTCTCCCGCCCGGGTGCGGGGGAGAGCACACCGACTGGCAGGGAACCCCGGCCTGCGGTTCGGTGGCACGGCCGGTGACGACGCGGACGCCGGCGACCCGGACGGAAGGAACCCTCCCCCATGGCACTGCGCGTCCTCTTCCTCGGCGGCACGGGGATCATCAGCTCGGCCTGCGCGGCGCTCGCCGTCGAGCGCGGCCTCGACCTCACGGTCCTCAACCGCGGGAGCACGTCGGCGAAGCGTCCCCTGCCGGACGGCGTGCGGACGCTCACGGCGGACGCGCGCGACCCCGGTGCGCTGCGGACGGCGCTGGGGGACGAGGAGTTCGACGTCGTGGTCGACTTCGTCGCGTTCACCACCGAGCACGTCGCGGCCGACGTCGAGACGTTCCGCGACCGCACCGGGCAGTACGTGTTCATCTCCAGCGCGTCGGCGTACCAGAAGCCCGTCGGGCACCTGCCGATCACCGAGGCGACACCGCTGGCGAACCCGTTCTGGCAGTACTCCCGCGACAAGATCGCGTGCGAGGAGCTGCTGGGCGCCGCCTACCGCGACACGGGGTTCCCGGCCGTCGTGGTCCGGCCCAGCCACACCTACGACCGCACGAGCCCGCCCGTCGACGGCGGCTGGACGATCGTGGACCGGATGCGCCGCGGGCGGCCCGTCGTCGTGCCCGGCGACGGGACGTCGCTGTGGGTCCTGACCCACCACACCGACTTCGCGAAGGGGTTCGTCCCGCTGCTCGGTGAGCCCGCCGTGACCGGTGGGGCCGTCCACATCACGAGCGACGAGGTGCTCACCTGGGACCGGATCCACCGGGACCTGGCCGCGGCGGCCGGGGTGCGGGACCCACAGCTCGTGCACGTGCCGTCCGACGTCATCGCCCGCGACGACCCGCGCCGGGGCGCCGGGCTGCTGGGCGACAAGGCCCACTCGGTGGTCTTCGACAACACCGCGCTCAAGCGGCTCGTGCCGGGCTTCGCGGCGACGACGACGTTCGCGCAGGGGGCGCGGGAGATCGTCGCCCACCACGACGCCCACCCGGAGCTGCAGGTCGTCGACCCCGACGTCGACGCGCGCCAGGACGCCCTCGTCGAGCGCTGGGGCTGAGCGGTCCCCCCGTGGTCGTGCGAGCACGCCGCACGACCACGGGCGGAGGGGGCTACTGCGCGGCGCCGTCGTTGCCCGGCCCGAGGCCCGGGGGCAGCTCGCCGGTGGACTTGCGGTAGAACGCGGCCGCCTGGCGCTCCACGAGGAGCCGCGTCAGGCCGATGACCGCACCGGACGCGAGCGCCCACACGACGGCCTCGCGCCACGCGACGTCCGGGTCCTCCGGGTTGTCCGGCGGCGGCGACTTCGTGATGGTCACCCAGGCCTTCTTGGTGATCCGGCTCGCGACCGCCGTCGCGATGATGCCGGACGCGGGGCCGACCAGCTTCCACACCATGGGGTTCATGGTCGCTGACCCTGCCCTACAGCAGGTCCGCGAGCCAACGCAGGACCGGGAACAGGGCGGTCGCGGCCCCGCCCAGCAGGGCCAGGGCCAGCAGCACGGCCACCAGCCGGACGCCGCGGGACGGTCCGCCGTCGGGTCCTCGCAGAGTTCGCAGCACGCCGCCATCATCCCCGATCCGACCGGGGCCGCCGCGGTGTAGCGTTCTCGGCAACGACAGGGGAGCGCCACGGGCGCTGAGAGTGCGGGCGACCGCAGACCCTCGAACCTGATCCGGTTCACACCGGCGTAGGGAGTCGGGCCGTCTCGACCCGTGGCCACGGTGGCCGCGGGTCCCCCTCCTGGACCCAGGAGGACTCCGTGAGCACCACCTCGACCACCCCCCGCGGCCACGCGCTGGCCCGCGGGCCGCTGGGCCGCTGGCGCAGCATCGACCTCGTCACCGCCGCCGTCCTCGGCGTCGCCTTCGGCGTCGTGTTCTGGGGCTGGGACGTCGTCTACAACGTCCTCAGCCCCGCGTTCGGCTCCTTCCCGCCCGCCAAGGGCCTGCTCGGCGGCGTGTGGTTGCTGCCCGCCGTCGTCGGCGCCCTCGTCGTCCGCCGCCCGGGCGCCGCCCTGTTCACCGAGCTGCTCGCCGCCTCGGTGGAGTACCTGCTCGGCAGCGGCTGGAGCGTCGGCGTGCTCATCTCCGGCGGCCTGCAAGGCCTCGGCGTGGAGATCGCCGTGGCGCTGTTCGCCTGGCGCCGCTGGGGCGTGGGTGTCGCGGCCCTCGGCGGGGCCTTCGCCGCCGCGCTCGAGGCCGTGTACGAGGCCTTCGCGTACAACGACTTCTCTCTCGGCTGGGACGTCGTCTACGGCGCGGCCTTCGTCGTCTCGGGAGTCGTGATCGCGGGCGTCGGCGGCGCCGCCCTGGTGCGGGCGCTCGCCCGGGCCGGTGCACTGCAGCGCTTCCCGGCCGGGGCGGAGCACCGCGCCACCCTGGAGCACCGCGCCGCCCCGCAGGCCTGACGCCGTGGCGGCCGTCCGCGTCCGCGGGCTGAGCGTCGTCCCCGCGGGGGCGGACGCGGTCCTGCGCGACCTCGACCTCGACCTCACCGACGGGGAGCGCGTCCTGCTCGTCGGGCCCAGCGGGTCGGGCAAGTCGACGCTGCTGCGCGCGCTCGCGGGCCTCGCCGCCGCCGAGCACGACGACGACGGCTCGGTGTCGGGGGAGGTCCTCGTCGGCGGCCGGCCCGCGGGGCCGGGGTCCGCGGGACTGCTGCTGCAGGACCCGCTGGACGCCGTCGTCGCGGCGACCGCCGGGCGCGACACGGCGTTCGGGCCCGAGAACGCCGAGCTGGACCGGGCGGAGACCTGGCGGCGGGTCGCCCGTGCGCAGGCCGCGGCGTCCTTCGGGCTGGGGCGCGCGCGCGACACCTCGACCCTCTCCGGCGGCGAGCTCCAGCGCCTCGGCCTCGCGGGCGCCCTCGCCCTGGGGCCCGGGCTCCTGCTGCTCGACGAGCCCACCTCGATGCTCGACGCCCCGACGGCGCGCGCCGTGCGGGACGCGGTCGTCGCGGCGGCGGGCACCGCCACGCTCGTCGTGGTCGACCACGACGTGGCCGCGTGGGCGCCCGTCGTCGACCGGGTCCTCGTCCTCGGCCGCGACGGCGCCGTCCTCGACGACGGAGTCCCGGCCGACGTCCTGGCGCGCGCCGCCCGGACCCCGGGCCAGCTATGGGTC
>NZ_JAAALN010000065.1 GCF_009906795.1 Kineococcus siccus | reverse complement strand
CCGCGGCCCCTCGACGGCGGCCGCGGTGGCGCGCGGGTCCGCGGGCGCGGGCGCGTCGGGGTCGCGCAGGTGCTCGACGCCGACGGCCGTCCCGGCGCCGGCCACCACGAGACCCGCCAGCAGCGCCCGGCGCGCCAGGACCGCCTCGCGGCTGTAGTGCCGGCGACCGTCGGGGAGGCGGTCGGCAGCGAAGGGTGACCGCACCGCGCACCTCCTCCCCCGGGACACGAGGATCTTGCCGACCCGTGCGGTCCGCCCGCCAGGCGGCGCGCCGGTCGGGCCGGGCCCGACCCGCGACGCGACCGATGAGTTCCCGGCGCGCAGGGCGTCTCCCCCGCATGACGATGACGACGAGGGTGCTGAGCGTGGCCGTGCCGGTGGCCGACCAGGACGCGGCGCTGGCCTTCTACACGGGCGTGCTGGGGTGCGCGGTGCGCCACGACGTGGAGGTCTGGCCCGGGGCGCGGATGGTGGAGGTCGTGCCGCCCGGGTCGGACGTGGGGCTGGTCCTGCTGCCGCCCGGCAGCCCGCTGCCGATGGCGGTGCGGCTCGGCACGAGCGACGCGGGGGCCGCGCACGCGCGGCTGGCGGACGCCGAGGGGGTGGTGCTGCACAACGCCGAGGTCCTGCGCTGGGAGGGCGTGCCCCCGATGTTCCACTTCGCCGACCCCGACGGCAACGACCTGGTCTACCTGGAGGACACCGCCGGCTAGCTCTCCCGGGCCATCCAGCGCTCGGGGCCGGCGGCGGCCCGGGCGGCCCGGGCCCGCACGGCCTGCTCGGCCAGGAGGGCCGCGGCCACCCCGGCCGCGAGGTGGTCCACGCGCGGCGAGACGGGGCCCGGCGTGGAGTGCAGGGCGACGCTCGCCAGGCCCAGGCGGCGCTGCAGCGGGCCTTGGTGCAGGGCCAGGCTCTGCGTGCGCTCGTGCGGGACCACGTCGAGGCTGCGCAGGACGCGGCCGCTGCGCGCCAGGAACGCCCGGTCGGTGACGCGGAAGCCGTGCCGCCGCCAGCTGACCGGGTCGAGGCGGCGGGACGCGCGCGGGGCGGGCGTGAAGCCCCCGTCCGTGCCGCGGCCCGTCAGGCCGCTGCTCACGACGTCCAGGGGCGACTCCTCCCCCGTGCCGAGGTCGGGCAGCACGATCGCGAGCACGCGGGCGAGCTCGTCGCGCGTGCCGACGGGCAGCACGACCGTGCAGTCCGCGCTCTCCTCGCCGGACTCGCCGCCGTAGCCCGCGACGTTGACGTGCACGCGCCACCAGTCCACGCGCCGCCACAGCAGGGGCTGGGAGATGCGCAGGGCCTGGACGCGGCCGGGCGGGACGGTCTGCGAGCGCTGCTCCAGGAGGCCGTGCTTGAGCCGCAGACCGTCCGGGCTCTCCGCCACCGAGAAGCCGAACCCGTGGTTGAAGCGGTTCCAGAACGCCGCCGCGAGGCCCAGCACCCCGGGCGCCAGGCCGGCCAGGGGCGCCACCTCGCCCGTCAGCACGATCGTCACGACGCACCCGACGGCGACCACCACGACGGCGATCGTGAGGCCCGACAGCAGCGTCGAGAGCAGCAGCCGCGGGATCGGCACCTCGACCACCGCGCGCTGCGGCGCCTCGACGACCGGCTCGCCCTCGGCGAAGCGCACCCCGGCCGCGGCCGCGAGCAGCGCGTTGCGGACGACCTGCGCCTCCTCCTCCTTGAGGTAGGCCAGCGAGATCTTGCTGCCGGCGCCGCCGGCCACCTCGAGGCGGAGCTCCGCGAGGCCGAACAGCCGGCCCAGCAGGGGCCGGACGAGGTCGACGGCCTGCAGCCGGTCGAGCTGGGCCCGGCGCTGCTGGCGCCAGAGGACGCCCTGCTCGATGTGCACGGCGTCGGCGTCGATCCGGTAGCGCGTGCGGCGCCAGGCGACGGCGGAGTAGACGGCGGTGACGAGCGCGAGGGCCGCGAGGCCGCCGACCACGACGAGCAGCAGCACCCAGCCGGGCAGCCGGGCCTGCAGGAGGTTGTCGAGGCCCTGCTGCGCCAGCACCACCAGGGCGACCGCGACGATCTTCCACGCCCGCAGGACGGGGGTGACGGGGTGCAGCCGCTTCCAGCCCGGGTCGGTCAGGACCTCGCGGGCCCCGGGCTCGAGCCCCGCGGCCACCTCGGCGGGCACGGCGTCGACGGCGGGGACGGCCTCCGCGGCGGGCGCCACGTCGGCGGGCACGGCGGCGTCCCCGGTCCCGGTCCCGGTGCTCACAGGCCCGCCAGCCGGGCTTCCCCGCGCGCAGCGAGGCGGTCGCGCAGCCGCGCGGCCTCCGCGGGCGGCAAGCCCGGGATCGCCGCGTCCGTGCCGGTCGAGGCCGTGTGCAGCTGGACCCGGGCGAGGCCGAAGCGGCGGTCCACCGGGCCGGCCTCGACGTCGACGAACTGCAGGCGGCCGTACGGCACGACGACGAGCGAGCGGAACAGCAGGCCGTGCCGCACGAGGAGGTCGTCGTCGCGCTCGGCGTAGCCCCACGCAGGCACCTGGCGGCCGATGAGCCACCACTGCCAGCCCACCAGCGCGGCGACGGCCACGGCCGCGAGGGCGATCCACCACGTCAGCCAGACGGCGAGCCCGAGCGCGACGAGGGCCATGGGGCCCCAGAAGGCCACCAGGACGGTGCGCCGCGCGGCGGCGAGGCGCGGGGAGACCCGCTGCCACTGGACGCCTTCGGGGTCGAACGGTTCCGCCGCGGCGGTGCTGGGCGTACCCACGGTCTCCACGGGTCCCACACTGCCACGGTGCCGGACGGTGTCACCTCCCTCGTCGGGGGGACGCCGGGGTCAGTCGGTCGCGCCCTCGGCGACCAGCCCGGGGACGACGACCGGGGTGCGCCGCGGGCGGGCGCGGCGGCCGCGGCGCAGCGGGTCGGCGGCGCGCTCGAGCAGGGCCAGCAGGCCCGCGACCAGGAGCGCGGCGACGACGAGGACCAGCGCCGGGGGCAGCGCCCGCGCCGGGTCGTCCGCGGCGAGACCCCGGGCGATGCCGGCGCCGAGGCCGGGACCGCCGACGAGGCCGGCGACGGCCGTGGCGCCGAGCGCCTGGGCCGCGCCGCGGCGCACCGCCGCGACGACCGCCGGCGCGGCCAGCACGAGCTCGACGCCGCGGACGACCTGCGCCTCGCTCGCCCCGGCCGCCCGGACCGCCTCGACGGCGGCGGGCTCGACGACGCCGACGGCCGCCACGACCGCGGCGAACAGCGGCGGCGCGCACAGCACGGCCACCGCGAGCACCACCGCGACGGCCCCGCCCCCGGCGGGGGGCGCGAGCACGAGCAGCACCGCGACCAGGGCCAGGACCGGCACCCAGCGGGCGACCACGACGCCCGCCGCGGCCACCCGCGCGCCCGGCCGGGCCTGCGCGGCCGCGCCCGGCCGGCGGTGGCCGACCGCGACGGCGACCGGCAGGGCGAGCGCGCACGCGAGCCCCAGGGCGAGCGCGGCGACGGCGAGGTGCGTGAGCAGCGGAGCGAGCAGGCCGCCGGCCCCGCGCCACGCGGCGGGGTCGAGCAGGTCGCCGAGGACGGTCACGCCGGCACCCGGGCGCCCCGCGGCGTGCAGCGGCGCTGCACGAGGAGCAGGAGCAGGTCCGGCAGGAGCGCGAGCAGGACCACGAGCACGGCCGCGGCGACGACCTCGGCGCGCGCCCCGTCGCGCACCCCGTCGCGCACCCCGCGCACGAGGACGTCGCCCAGCCCACCGTGCCCGACGACCGCCCCGGCGGTCGTCAGCGTCACGGCCGCGGCCGCCGCGGTGCGCAGCCCGGCCAGGGCGGTGGGCAGCGCGGTCCGCAGCTCGACCGCGACGACGAGGTGGGTGCGCGTGGAGCCGGCCGCCCGCGCGGCCTCGACGACCGCGGGCGGGACCGCGGCCAGCCCGGCCGCGAGCGCCCGCACGAGCACGACGGTGCAGACCAGGCCCACGGGCAGCACCACGGCGGACGCCGTCGGGCCCGCGACCCCCACCGCGAGAGCCACCAGGGCCAGCAGCGGCACCGCCGAGCCGACGCCGGCGGCGGCCCTCCCGGACCCGCGCAGGACGGCCCCCGCCGGGGTCCGCCGCCGGCCGAGCAGCACGAGCGGCAGGGCGAGGAGCGCGGCGCCGGTGACGGCGAGCGCGGCGAGGACGGCGTGCTCGACGAGGGCGGCGAGCAGCTCCGGCCGGGCCGCGGCCAGCGCCGGGCCGCAGAGGGGCTCGTTGCGGCTCAGGCAGCTGTCGGCGAGGCTGCGCAGATGAGCGTGGATGGGTCCGGCCCTCCCCCCGAGGTCACGACGGGTGTCGATGACCTCACGTCGGGTCACGACGCTACCGGCGACGTCGTCATCCGGCTGGTGGACGCGACGTCCCGTCCGGGCGCGGGGGTGGACCCCGTGCGGGGTCTGTCCCTGGACGTGCGGCGCGGCGAGGTGGTCGCGCTCGTCGGCCCGGCGGGCTGCGGCGCGTCGACGGTCCTGCGCCTGGTCAACCGCCTGGTCGCCACGTCCGCGGGGGCCGTGCTCGTGGACGGCCGCGACGTCACGGGCACCGACGCGGTGCAGCTGCGCCGGGGCACGGGGTTCGTCGCCCGCCCCGGTGGGCTGCTCCCCCACCAGAGCGCCCGGGCGGCCGCGGCGACCGTGCCCCGGCTGCTGGGCTGGGACGCGGCGGCCGCCCGCCGCAGCGCCGACGAGGCGCTCGAGCTGGTCGGCCTCGACCCCTGGGCGTGCGGGGACCGCCTCCCCTCGGAGCTGACCCGCGAGGACCAGCAGCGCGTGGCCCTGGCCCGCGCCGTCGCCGCCGGGCCCGCGGTCCTGCTGCTCGACGACCCGTTCGGCGACGCCGACCCCGCCGAGCGCACGCGCCTGCAGGCCGACCTGCGCCACGTCCGGGACACCCGCCCGACGACCGTCCTGCTGGCCACCGAGGACCTCGACGAGGCCGTGCAGCTGGCCGACCGGATCGGGGTGCTGTCGGCCAGCGGGACGCTGGAGCAGCTCGACGACCCGGCCACGCTGCTGTCCGAGCCCGCCAACGAGTTCGTGCTGCGCTTCATCGGCTCCGACCGGGGGCTGCGGCGCCTCGCCGTCACCCCGATCCGCGTGGAGGACCTCGACCAGCCGACCGTGCTGGCCCCCGGCGACGGCGTCGGCTACGCCGCGACCGCGCTGGAGCTGGACAGCCGGTCCTGGGGCATCGTCCGCGACGCCGACACCGCGGCCCTGCTGGGCTGGGTGCCGCGGCGCTCGCTGACGCAGGCGATGCGCCGCGGCGACGCCCACGGCCGCGTCGCGGACTGGGTCGAGGGCTTCGGCGCGACCGTGCAGAGCTCGGAGACCCTGCGCACGGGTTTCTCCGTGCTGCTGGGCCAGGACCTGCGCTGGGTGCCCGTGCTGGACGGGGCCACCTACGTCGGGGTCCTGACGCCCGACGTCGTGCACACCGCGCTGCGCCGGGGCCGGCCCGAGGAGGACCGCGGCTGATCGGCGGCGCACGCCGTCCGCGCCGGGCGCCGGAGGGTTGACTCAGCGGCTGCGCACCCGCTGAGCTGACCGCCCACCCCGAGGTCCGGAGGCCGCATGTCCCAGGTCGTCTCGTTCGGCGCGCACATCGCCGACGCCCTCGGCTGGCCGTTCACGGCCGTGCCGCCGGGGCAGCAGCTCGCGATGCTCGAGGAGATCCGGTTCACCGTGGCGGGGACCGCGGCCGCCCCGGCGGTCGACCTCGCGAAGCTCGGCGTCGACGTCAGCGCGGTGGGGCGGATCGGCGACGACGCGATCGGGGAGTTCGTCCGCACGACCATGGCGGGGCACGGCGTCGACGTCACCCACCTGGTCGTCGACGCGCAGCGGCAGACGTCGGCGAGCCTCCTGACCGTGCGCGCCGACGGGTCCCGGCCCGCGCTGCACGTCCTCGGCGCCAACGCCGCGCTCACCGAGGACGACGTGCCCTGGGAGGAGGTGGCGCGCGCCGACGTGTTCCACCTCGGCGGCGCGTTCGTCCTGCCCGGCATCGACGGCGCCCCGATGGCGCGGATCCTGCGGCGCGTGAAGGAGCTCGGCGTCACGACCACCGTGGACTTCCTCATGAGCCCGCGCCCCGACGCCCAGGAGCTGATCGCCGCGGCCCTGCCGCACGTCGACTACCTCCTGCCGAACGTCGAGGAGGCGGGCTGGCTCGTCGGGACCGAGGACCGCGCGGAGATCGTGCGGTGGCTGCACGACCACGGCGTCGGTTGCACCGTCCTCACCCTCGGCAGGGAGGGGGTCAGCTTGGCGCGCAACGGGTCCGCCGAGGTGGTGCTGCCCGCGTTCGCCGTGGACGTCGTCGACACGACCGGCTGCGGCGACGCCTTCACGGCGGGTTTCGTCTCCGGCCTCCTCGGCGGCCTCGACGAGCTCGCGGCCGCCGAGCGCGGGCTCGCGTGCGGCAGCCTGGTCGCCACCGGGCTGGGTTCCGACGCGGGCATCGTCGACCTGGCCCAGGTCGAGGAGTTCCGCCGGACGCAGCCGCGCGTGGGCTGAGGCGGCCCGCCCGGGGAGGTGCGGCCTCAGGAGGGGCCGGCCTGCGCGCGCCACCACGGCGTCTCGACGAACCCCCGCTTGAGGAACACCAGCTCCATCGAGGCCGACCACCCGCGGACGCCGTCGAGCTGCGACAGCGGCCCCGTCATGAACGCGTGCAGGTCCTCGGTGCTCGGGGTGATGAGTTCGCACAGCAGAGAGTTCTCGTCCAGCATCAGGGCGAGGTAGCGCACGAACGGGTACGTCGCGAGCTCCTTCGCAACGACGTCGAGCCGCGAGGGTTCCACCGTGACCTGCACGAGCGTCTCCGCCCCCATCCCCAGCGCGGCGGACTGCACGAGCGTGAGCACGTCGAGGCAGCGGTTGCCGCGCATCCGCTCGTAGCGCCGGCGGACGCTGGACTCGTTGAGCCCCATGCCGTCCGCGATCTGCTGGAAGGTCTCCCGGCCGTCCACGGCGAGGCGCTCGAGGATCTGCCGGTCGGCGTCGTCGAAGTGCTGCGGGCTGCAGTCGGCGGGCTCGGCGGAGCCCGCGCTGCTCGGTCCGCCCCGGGGGAACATCTCGCCGTACAGCTGCCGGCCCCAGTCGAAGCTGACCTTGTAGACGTGCAGGGTGTAGTCGCTGCGCCAGCGCTCGATCCCGGCGATGTCCTGCAGGCCGACCAGCATCGACGGGTAGGTGGCGGCGCTGCCGCGCAGCACCACCTCCGCGACGATGTCGTACTCCCCCGCGACGACGGCGCAGAAGCGCACGGCGGGGTGCCGCACGAGTTCCTCGGCGACCTCCATGGACCGCCCCGCGGCGCACGTGATGCGGGCCCAGAACGACGAGAAGGGCCCCCCCGCGGCGAGGACGGGCACGACCGCGACCCGCACCACGCCCTCGGCCAGCAGCTGCTGGCCGCGCCGCGCCACCGTGGCCGTCGACGCCCCGACGGCCTCCGCCACCGTGCGCCAGCTCGCGCGGCCGTTGGACTGCAGGACCACGACGATGCGCTTGTCGAGGTCGGTGAGCCCGTCCAGCACGTCGCTCACGCGGCCGCCGGGGGGACGACCTCGTGCAGGAACCCGCGCACCGTGGCGGTCCACGCCTCGGCCTCCTCGACCTGCGGGGAGTGCCCCGAGCGCTCGAACACGACCAGGCGCCCGTCCGGGACGAGGGAGACGATCTTCTCGCTGCTCTCGACGGGCGTGATCCAGTCCGCGCGACCGACCGTCACGAGGACGGGGACCGGGATCGAGGGGAGCTGGGCGGTGATGTCGTAGGAGGGCATGTTCACGCTGAAGGCGTGGTTGTGGGCCTCGAACCGGTAGGGGGTCGCGGCGACCTTGCGCTCCACGACCGCCGGGTCGTAGGTGAAGTCGTACAGCGGCAGGATCTCCCGCCAGCAGTCGCGCAGGTCGTCGTCGTCGCGCACCTGCCCCGTGTCGATGCGGTCGAACTTCTCCATGTCGACGCGGACGCGGTCGCTCGCCAGGGCGTTCTCGCGGGCGCGGTGCATGTTGCTGTGGTCCGCGGAGGTGTCGCGGAGCACGACCGCGCGGACGCGGCCGGGGTAGCGGATCGCGTACTCCAGGGCCATGAACCCACCGTAGGAGCCGCCGGCGACGACGACGTCCTCCGCACCCACCCACGCGCGCAGGCCGTCCAGGTCCGCGGCCCACTGCTCGTGGCTGAAGGTGCCCGACCCCTCGCTCTCGCCGCTGCCGCGGGCGTCGAAGACCACGACGCGGTACTCGTCGGCCAGCCGGCCGAAGCTCGCGCGCGGCTCGGCCCGCGAGCCGAGTCCCGGCGCCCCGTGGTGGGCCAGGACCACCGGGGCACCCTCGGGCCCCAGGACCTCCACGGCCAGCTCGTTGTCGTTGATCCGGACACGCTGCACCCCGGACATGCTCCCACCCTCCTGTCGGGCCGTCGCCGGCTCCTCGGCTCGTCGGTGCCGCTCAGGCGGCGATCACGCAGTCGTCCAGCGATCGGGGACGACTGGTCAGGGGTTCCGAACCCGCCGGCGTCACCAGGACGCTGTCGCTGATCCGGTAGCCCGCGTGGCCGGGCACGTAGACGCCCGGTTCGTTGGACACGATCATCCCGGGCCGCAGCACGGTGGTGTCACCGTCCTCCAGCCACGGCGGTTCGTGCATGCCCAGGCCGATCCCGTGGCCCTGCCGGTGGCGCACGAACTCCCCCAGGCCGCGCTCGCGCAGCACGGCCAGGCACCGGGCGTTGCTGTCGGCGCACCGGGTGCCGGGCGCGATGGCGCGGGCGCCCTCGGCCTGGGCGTCGCGCACGGCGTCGTGCAGGCGTCGCTGCTGCGCGGTCGGCTCGCCGAGGACGTAGGTGCGCTCCCCCTCGACGAAGCGGCCGCCGACCGCGCACCCGAGCGACAGCACGAACGTGTCGCCCGGACGCAACCGGTACCCCGACGGCAGTCCGTGCGGGCGCACGGAGTTCTCCGCCGCGTAGACCAGGCCGCCGGCGAGGGGTGAGACGACGACGACGTCGTCGTGCGCGGCGTGCATCTCGGCGATCCCCGCCGCGCCGACGTGCCCCGCGAGCTCGGCCTCGCTGGGCAGCCTCCCGCCCGCGGCGACCGCCGCGGCCACGAGCCCCGTGCCGGCGTCGAGCATGAGGTCGGTGATGCGGGCGGCCTCGCGGTGCAGGGCCACCTCCTCGGGCTCCTTCACGGCCCGGACGCCGTCCAGCACGTCGGTGGGCACCCAGTCGGACCGTCCCGACGCGGCCTGGACGAGGGCGAGCCGGTGCTGCGTGATGGCCGTGGTGACCCCCAGGCGCGCGGGGCCGACGGCGCCCAGGAGGGGGGCGAACGGGTTCCGCAGCCCCGGGTACTCGGCGTAGCTGACGATCCGCGCGCGGACGCGCTGGTCCTCGGCGTGCCCCACCTCCAGGTCGGGGACGAGCAGGACCACCTCGCCGTCGGGAGCCAGCAGCACCGCGACGGGACGCTCGCACGGGTGGTGGAAGAAGCCGGTGAGGTGGGCCACGTCCTCGGGGCTGTCGGTGAGGAGCCCGTCGAGGCCCTCGGCGGCCACGGCGGCCCGGGCGCGCGCGACGACGCGGTCGAGGACCGCGCCGTCGAGCCGCGTCGCGAAGCCGCTCACGCCGGACCGGCCGTGCGCGGGTTGCGGGCGTCGTTGTAGGCGATGGACACGAGCGTCGCCGAGAGGACGAGGGCCAGGATGGCGAGCGAGGGGAAGAGCGTCAGCCACCACGCGCTGACCATCGCCCCGGCCGACTGCGCCTCGTAGAGGATCCGCCCCCAGGACCAGGAGGTGGGGTCCCCGAGGCCCAGGAAGGCGAGACCGGCCGCCGACAGCACGGCCCGGGACGCCGTCACGACGACGGAGACGACGATGACCGGCGTCACCGCCGGGACCACGTGCCGCCCGATGATCCAGGCGTGGTCGCGGGTCATGAGCCGGGCGGCGTCGACGTAGGCCAGCCCGACGACGGTCAGGGCCTGCGAGCGCACCAGGCGGGTCACCTCCGGCCACGAGAACGCCGCGACGACGAGCACGAGCGTCGTGGTGCTCGGCCCCGCCAGGGCGGCGACGAGGATCATGAGCGGGAGCACGGGCAGCGACAGCGTGAGGTCCACGACGACGCTGACGACCGCGTCCAGCCAGGGCACGTAGGCCCCGACGACCGCGACGAGGGTGCCGACGACGATGGCGATCGCCGAGGCGGCGGCCGCGACGAGGACGGACTGGCGCGTGCCGTGGACGACCTCGGCGAGGACGTCGCGCCCGAGCGCGTCGGTGCCGAACAGGTACCCCGCGCCCGGCGCGACGAGGACGTCGGTGCCGTAGCTGGCCGGTGCGGGGACGACCCAGGGACCCGCCACGGCGACCAGCACGAGCAGGCCGAGCAGGACGAGGGCGGCCATCCCGAGCGGCTGGCGCCGGTAGGCCCGCCACGTGGACGCACCGGCGCGCCGGGCGCCCCCGGCGGGCGGGGCGACGGGGACACCTCCCAGCACCACCTCGGGCAGGGGCGCGCTCACGACGCCTTCACCCGCGGGTCCAGCCAGCCGTAGACCAGGTCGGTCACGGTGTTGGCGAGCACGACCGTCAGCGCGAGCATGAGGAACGCTCCCTGCAGCACGGGGAAGTCCAGCTGGGTCACCGCCTCGTAGATGCCCCGGCCGACGCCGGGGTAGGCGAACACGGTCTCGGTGAGCACGGCGCCCCCGACGAGGAAGCCCAGCTGCAGGCCGATGAGCGTGGTGGCGGGCAGCAGGGCGTTGCGCAGCGCGTGCTTCCACAGGATGCGCCGCTCGGACAGGCCGTTGGCGCGGGCCAGCACCACGTAGTCGTCGGCGAGCGCGTCGACGAGCGTGGCGCGCAGCGTGAGGACGTAGGACCCCAGCTGCACGAGGGTGAGCGACAGGCACGGCAGCACGAGGTGGTGCAGGACGGAGAGGTACCACTGCCCGCCGTAGGTGCCCTCGGAGTAGGCGCCCCCGATCGGGGCCCAGCGCAGCTCCAGGCCGGCCACGAACAGCAGCAGGACGCCGATGCTCGGGACGAACAGCGACTGTCCCGTGACCCCGAACACCTGCACGGCCTTGTCGAGGAACCCGCCGCGCCGGGACGCGGCGAGGACCCCGAGCGGCACCCCCACCAGCACCGTCAGGACGAGGGCGCTGAAGGTGAGCAGGACGGTCCACGGCAGGCGCACGAGCAGGACGTCCAGCACCGGAACCGACTGGGTGAAGGAGGTGCCGAGGTTGCCCTGCAGGAGCTGCGCCAGGTACAGCAGGTACTGCTCGACGAGGGGCTTGTCGAGCCCGTACTGCGTCAGCAGCAGCGCCCGGGTCGCCTCCGTCTGCGTGGGGCTGGACACGGCCAGCGCCGGGTCCCCCGGCAGCAGCCGGAGCAGGAGGAACGTCACGGTCACCGCGAACCAGACCGTCAGGACCCCCCGGCCGAGCCGGCGGGCGGCGAACGCGGCGATCGACACGGCGCCGACCTCAGCTCGCGGACTTCGTCGCCGAGGCCACCGAGACGGGGTTGATGATCGACAGCAGCTCGCTGGGCCGCGAGATGAAGCCGGACCACTCGTCGCTGTGCGCGAAGAACAGGTTCTGGGTGTACATGATGTTGTCGTAGACCTGCTCGTGCACCAGCTTCGCCGCCTCCCGGAAGACGGCGACCTTCTCGTCGAGGTCGGTGGCGCGGGCCCCCTGCGCGATGAGCTCGTTGAGCGCCGGGTCGTCGACGTTGGTGTAGTTGATGGCCCCGCCCGGCAGGTAGGAGAGGGAGAAGTTCAGCACCGGGTCGTCCATGATGGCGAAGTTCCCGGCGTAGACGTCGTAGTCGCCGTCGTTCGTCTGCGCCAGGTAGGTGTTGCGCTCGGAACCCTGCAGCCGGATCTCGATGCCCGCCTGCGCCGAGGAGTCCTTGACCATCTGCGCCCACTGCGAGGTCACGGAGTCCTGCAGGGAGTAGATGAGGCGGAACGAGAGGCCGAACATGCCGTCCGCGTCCGCGGTGTAGCCCGCCCGCTGCAGGAGCGCCCGGGACGCGTCGGGGTCGAACGGGTACTCGGTGATCGACGGGTCGTGGTACCGGGCCAGGACCGGCATCAGCGGGCTGGATCCGGTCGAGACGGCCTGGCCGGACAGGGCCACCTGCCGGATCGCCTCGTAGTCGGCGGCGCGCGCGAGCGCCTGGCGGACCTCGGTCTTCGCGAGGTCGGGGTTGTCCATGTTGTAGACCATGTGCGCGTAGCCGAGGCCCGTGGCCTCCTGGACGGCGAGGCCGTCGGTGCCGCGCAGCTGCTCGACCTGGGCGGGCGGCAGCGCGTTGGCGATGACGTCGGCCTCTCCGCTGCGCAGCGCGAGGATCTCGGTATTGACGTCCGGGAACACGCGGTAGACCACCTTGGCGGCGACCGGAACGCCGCCCTCGACCAGCGGGTACTTCGCGACCCGCTCCAGGGTGTAGCTCTGCCCGGCCTGCACGGCCGTCAGGACGTACGGCCCGGCGCTGACCCACCCGCCGCCGCTGCCGTCGTTGGCGAAGTCCGCGATGGACCCGGCGGGCTCGAAGACGTGCCGGGGCACGACGCAGCCCCAGAAGCCGATCTCGTCGACCAGCGAGGAGTTCGGCGCGGTCATGGTGAACTCGACGCGGGTGTCGGACACGGCCGTCGCCTGGACGAACTCGGCGAGCTGGCCGTAGAAGGTGCCGGAGGGCGCGTCCCGCTTGACGGCGTTGAGCGTCCAGGCGACGTCCCCGGCCGTCAGCGGCGTGCCGTCGCTCCAGGCGAAGTCGCCGCGGATCTCGTAGTACCCGGTCGTCGGGTCCACGTAGCCCCACTCGGTGGCGAGCTCGGCCTCCTTGGTGCCGTCGCCCGCGATCGTGAGCAGCCGCGGGTACATGAGACCGGTGACCCACTGGTCGGAGCGGCTGTTGCCGACGACGGGGTTGAAGTTCACGACGTCGGTGGTCGTGGCGATCGTGAGGGTCTCGGTGCCCGCGGACGAGGCTCCCTCCTCGCCGCCGGCGGGCTCCTCCGGAGCCGAGGGTGCGCACGCGGCGATCGCCGCGGCGGACAGGCCGCCGAGCCCACCGACGATGACGGCCCGGCGGGCGGGGCGCTCGAGGCCGGCCATCAGCACCACACCTCCGACAGGACGCGCAGCGTGTTGCCGCCGACGACCTTGCGGATCTCGTCGTCGGAGTAGTCGTGCTGGACCAGCCAGCCGATGATGTTGCCCATCGCCTCGGCGGGGTTCTCCAGGCCGTCGACGTAGGGGACCTTGTCGTACTCCACACCGGCGTGCGCCTGGCCGAGGGAGAGGTTGGCCGCGAAGGCGTCGTGCAGGCCCACGTGGTCCCCGAACAGGGTGTCGGGGCCGAACGTCACGTGGTCGATGCCGACGAGGTCGACGCAGTAGCGGAAGTGGTCCATGACCGACTCGAGGCTGTGCCGGGGGTGGTCCGGCGACAGCGTGGTGTGCGGGGCGGCCTCGATCCCGATGACCCCGCCCCGCTCCGCGCAGGCCGTGATGGTGGCGTCGGTCTTCATGCGGTTGGTGGGCCACACGGACCGCGCGCCCGCGTGGGTGATGAACACGGGCTTGTCGGACACGGCGATCGTGTCGAGGCAGGTCTGGTCGCCCGAGTGCGAGATGTCGATGGCGATGCCGAGCTTGTTCATGCGCTTCACGGCCCGCTCGCCGAAGTAGGTGAGGCCGCCGTCGCCGCGCTCCTTGAGCCCGCTGCCGAGGGTGTTCGCCTCCGAGTAGGCGATGCCCATCTGCCGGACGCCGAACCCGTAGAGCACGTCGAGGCGGTCGACCTCGTTCTCGATCATCGTCGAGGCCTCGAGCGCGAAGACGTGGGCGATGCGGCCCGTCTCGTGCGCGTGCTCGATGTCGGCGACGGTCTCGCCCTTGACGACGAAGTCCTGGTGCGCGAGGTCGGCCATGCGGACGCCGAGGTCGAACAGGACGTCCTGGTACTTCCACCCCGCGTCGCTGGAGATGCAGCAGGTGCCGTCCATGCCGTTGTCGAAGACGGCCGTGAGCCCGGACCGCGCGAGCCCCTCGTAGGCGGTGGGTTCGCGGCCCTGGCGGATGTGGTCGCGCAGCTCGCCCATGTCGGCGGGGAACACCTGGACGTGCTCGTGCAGGGAGATGACGGTCTCCTGCGCGAGCAGCCGCTCGGCGCGGGCGGCCTGGTCGGCGGTGAGGTCGAGGCCCGCGTAGGGCGGGACGCGGTGCACCTGGGCCGCGTAGGCGAAACCGCGGTAGTCGACCCCCTCCTCGAGGTAGTCGTAGGCCGTGTAGCCGGCGTAGCGCTTGGCGGGTTCGAGCACGGGGGTGCCTCCAGGTGCACTGGGATCGGCGTTCGACGGCGAACGTTGCCCCTCATCCGGCGTTTGCGTCAAGACCTGCGGAGTATCCCGGCACAGATTTCTCGCGCGCGAAACAATCCGGCGGCTCCGGCGGGTGCATGATGTCGTCATGGTCACCGACCCGACGTCGTCGCGCCCCGCCGTCCTGCACGTCCGGGGCCTCTCCGTGCGCTTCCCCGGCCCCACGGGCCCGGTCCTCGCCGCGTCGGGCGTGGACCTCGACGTCCGTCCCGGCGAGCTGCACGCGCTGCTCGGGGAGTCGGGTTCCGGCAAGACCGTCACCGCGCGCGCGGTGATGGGCGTGGTCGACCCCGCGGCGACGGTGCAGGCGCGCGAACTCCTCCTCGCGGGTGAGGACGTGCTGGCGATGACGCCGGCCCGACGCCGGGCGGTGCGCGGCGAGCGCATGAGCATGGTCCTGCAGGACGCGCTCTCGTCGCTGAACCCGGTGCTCAGCATCGGCGACCAGCTCGGGGAGGTGCTGCGCGTGCACCGCGGGTGGTCCCGCGCGCGGGCGGCCGGCCGCGCCGCGGAACTCCTCGACCTCGTGGGCATCGCGAACCCCGCCCACCGGCTGAAGGACTACCCGCACCAGTTCTCCGGGGGCATGCGCCAGCGGATCCTCATCGCGATGGCCGTCTCCCTCGAACCGCAGCTGCTCATCGCCGACGAGCCCACGACCGCGCTCGACGTGACGGTGCAGGCGCAGATCCTGCGGCTCCTGCACGACCTGCGGCGCGAGCTGGACATGGGCGTCCTGCTCATCACGCACGACATCGGCGTCGTGACCGAGGTCGCCGACCGGGTCACGGTCATGCGCCACGGCGTGGTCGTCGAGTCGGGCGACGCCGACCAGGTCCTCACCTCGCCGCAGGCGCCGTACTCGCGTGAGCTGCTGGGCTCCGTCCCCGTGCCCCAGCCGGCCCGCGTCCTCGGCACGGGGGCCGCCCGGCCCGGGGTGGTGCTGGAGGCGACGGGCATGACCCGCACGTTCTCCGGCGGCCCGCGCTGGAACCGCCGCTCCGTCCGGGCCGTGGACGACGTGAGCGTCACGCTGCACCACGGGGAGACGCTGGGCGTCGTGGGCGAGTCGGGCTCGGGCAAGTCGACCCTGGCCCGGATGATCGTCGGGCTCGAGTCCGCCGACGCGGGCCGCGTCGTCTACGGCGGTGCGGACGTGACCCGTCGCCGCGGGCACCGCCCCGGCGCCCAGCGGGGCGTCCAGATGGTATTCCAGGACCCGTACTCCTCGCTCGACCCCCGCATGCGGGTCCGCGACGTCGTGGCGGAGCCGCTGGTCACGGCGAGGTGGGGCGACGCGGCGCGCCGCCGCGACCGCGTCGCAGAACTGCTCGACCTGGTCGGGATGGCGCCGGAGGTGGTGGACCGGTTCCCCCACCAGTTCTCCGGCGGGCAGCGCCAGCGCATCGGCATCGCCCGCGCCCTGGCGCTCGACCCGCAGGTCCTCGTGTGCGACGAACCCGTCTCGGCCCTCGACGTGACGATCCAGGCGCAGGTCACCGACCTGCTCGTGGGCCTCCAGGACCGCCTGGGGGTGGCGATCCTGTTCATCTCCCACGACCTGTCCGTGGTGCGCAACCTCGCGCACCGGGTCCTCGTCATGCACCGCGGCCGGGCCGTCGAGACCGGGACGACGCAGCAGATCTTCGAGGCGCCGCGCGAGGACTACACCCGGCGGCTGCTGGCGTCGATCCCGCCGGTCACGCGCGCGGACCGCGGCCGGCTGGTGGCGCTGGCGGGCTGAGGCCCCTCGCTCGTCACTGCGGCCCGTCCGCGAGCAGGTCCAGCAGCCGGTCCAGGAGCGGCACCTGGCCGGCGACGAGCTTGCGCCGCGCCACGTCCGGGGCGAACCAGGCGGCCCGGTCGATCTCGGGGAACTCGCTCGTGCGGCCCGACCGCGGGGGCCACTCCATCGAGAACGTCCCGCTGCGCACGGCGGCCGGGTCGAGGTCGCCGCGGACCGCCCAGGCGGTCACGACCTTCCCGCCGGACTGGCGGGCCTCGCCCAGCGCCAGGAGGTCACCGGCGGGCACCGGCAGGCCCAGCTCCTCCTGGAACTCGCGGCGGGCCGCGGCGAGGAGCTCCTCGCCCGGTTCGGGTTCGCCCTTGGGCAGGGACCAGGCCCGCTCGTCCCGGCGGGCCCAGGACGGCCCGCCCATGTGCCCGAGCAGCACCTCCCAGCCACCGCGGCCGTCGCTGCGGTGGAGCAGGATCCCGGCGCTGCGTCTGGTCGGCACGCCCCCAGTGTGGGCCGGTGGGGTCAGGTCGGCGCGCCGCGCTCCGGCACCTGCGCGAGCCGCCGGCCGAACGCGGCGCCGAGGCCCATGAGGACCAGGCCGGTCCCGAGGTAGGCGCCGACGCGGTACAGCGTGTCCAGGGACGTCGTGTCGATCAGCAGCACCTTGCCGGCCGCGACGGCGAGCGTCAGCAGGCCCGCGGTGCGGTGCGCCGTCGCTCCGCCCGCGACGAAGCGCGCGAGCAGGGCGAAGCTCGCGGCGGCGAGCAGCAGGGTCGCGGCCATGATGCCGACGAGGAACCCGTCGACGCGCGCGGACGCCGCGAACAGGCGCGTGCCCGTGAGGATCGCGGCCGCGACCAGCGCGTACCAGGCGAGGGGGAGGAACGGCAGCCACAGGTGCCGGCGGTGGAAGGCAGCCGGGAGGACTCGCGACGCCGTCCACAGCAGCGAGACGGTGTCGAGCAGCAGCAGGGCCGCCGACAGCGCGAGCGGCCAGGTGGCGATCCGCTCCGTCTCCAGCCGGCTCCAGAAGGCGCCCAGGGGCACCCGGTCGGCGAGCTGCACCAGACCGACCAGTGTGACCGCGAGCGAGATGGCGAGGCTGGTCCGCGTCAGGGCGACCGCGGCGACGACGCTGAGGACGAGCGCCTGCGTGAGGACCGCGACGACCTGCGTCGTGCCCGCCGTGTGCTGCAGCACGATCGCCACGGTGTAGGCCGCGGCCAGCGACCAGGCCACCGGCCGCAGCGGTGCGGGCAGCGGCCACCGGCCGCGCGCGGCCCCGAGCGCGGCGACGGCGAGCAGGAGCGCGGCGGCGCCGAGCAGGACCGTGGCGTGGACGCTGTCCGCGGCCGTGCCCGCGCGGCCGTGCTGCTGCGCGAGGACGAGCACGGGGACCCCGGTGAGGGCGGCCGCGGCGCTCAGGTGCTCGCGGCCCGTGGAGGCGGCGGGGCCGACGGCCGCCCACCCCCACGTGAGCACAGCCGAGGCGGTCACGACCGCGGTGGTGACCGCCGTGGGGTCGGCGCCGGGAGCGGTGTCGACGAGCAGCGACGCGGCGAGCTGGTAGAGCCACAGGACGCTCAGGGCCACGACGCCGAGCACCGTCCAGCCCGGCCGCGCCCGCACGAGCAGCCCCGCACCGAGGGCCAGCAGGAGCACGAACGCCGCCACGACGGACGCGTCGACGCCGGCGGCCGCCCCGATGACCTGCCACGTCGCGCCCACGGCCGCGACGGTCGCGACCGCCAGCGCCTGCGACTCCCACGCCCGGGCCAGGCGCAGGGTCGCGAGGGCCACGGCCAGGGCGGCGAGCAGACCGGGCACGGGCGGCAGCCAGCCGTACACGGCCGTGACCGCGACCGCCGTGAGGTAGAGGCCGGTGGACGCGACGGCCGCGAGCGTCGTGGCCGCGGTCGCGTCCTGCGCGCGGCGGCGCACGCGCGCCGCGGCCAGCACGAGCGCCCCGGAGAGCACGACGAGCCCCGTGACGCGCGCCTGCGGCCCGAGCAGGCCGCGCTGGGCGCCCATCACGAGCAGCAGCACGATCGAGATCAGCGTGAAGCCGCCGCCCCCGAGGACGAAGAGCCGGCCGAGCGTGAGGTTCGTCGGCCCGCGCCGCGGGGCGCGCGGGGGCCGCGGTGGGAGGGG
>NZ_JAAALN010000064.1 GCF_009906795.1 Kineococcus siccus | reverse complement strand
CTCCGGCCAGGGCCGCTCGCGCTCGGCCGGGGGCCGGGGCGGCGCAGGCCGCACCGGCGGTGCCGGCGGCTCGTCCGTCGCGTGGTCGAGCTCCTCGCGCTGACCCCTCCGCCTCCCACCGCGGTCGTGCGGGCACCCGCGTGAGCGCGGCGGGGGTGGGCGGGTGCTGAGCGCGGACGCCCGGGCCCGGCTGCTCGCCTCGCTGCCCGTCGGCGCGGTCGTGCCCGAGCTGCTGTCCGCGCTCGACGACCGCGGCGTCGCCGTGCTGCACGCCCCGCCCGGGACCGGGAAGACGACGGTCGTGCCCCTCGCGCTGGCCGACGCGCTGCCCGCGGGACGCGTCCTCGTCGCCGAGCCGCGACGGGTCGCGGTGCGGGCCGCCGCCCGCCGCGCTGCGTGGCTGCTCGGGGAGGACGTCGGCGCGCGCGTGGGGTACGCCGTGCGCGGTGAGCGGCGCACGGGGGCCGCGACCCGCGTCGAGGTCGTCACCACCGGCCTGCTGCTGCGCCGGCTGCTGCGCGACCCCGAGCTGCCGGGGGTCGCGGCCGTCGTGCTGGACGAGGTCCACGAGCGCCACCTCGACGCCGACCTCGCGACGGCCCTCGTGCTGGACGCCCGCCGCCTGCTGCGCGAGGACCTGCGGGTCGTCGCCGCGTCGGCGACGCTGGACGGCCCCCGGCCCCCGGCTCGCGGCGCTGCTGGGCGACGGGGTCCCCGCGCCCGTCGTCACCGCGACCGCACCGCTGTTCCCGCTCGACGTGCGGTGGTGCCCCCCGCCACGGCCCGTGCGGCCTCCCGAGGGCCTGCGCGTCGACCCCGCCCTGCTCGACCACGTCGCGCAGCTCGTGGTGCGGGCCCTGGACACCCTCGCGGGCGACGTCCTGGTGTTCCTGCCGGGAGCGGGGGAGATCGCCGCGGTCGCCCGGCGACTGGGCGGGCGCGGCGACGTCGACGTGCACGAGCTGCACGGCGCTCGCTCCGCCGCCGCGCAGGACGCGGCGCTGCAGCCCGGGCCCCGGCGCCGCGTCGTGCTCGCCACGGCCGTCGCCGAGTCGAGCCTCACGGTGCCCGGCGTGCGGACCGTCGTCGACGCGGGCCTCGCGCGCGTCCCGCGCACCGACCACGCCCGCGGCCTGGGCGGCCTGGACACGATCCGCGTCTCGCGGGCCTCGGCCGACCAGCGCGCCGGTCGCGCCGCGCGCGAGGGCCCCGGCACGGTGCTGCGGGCCTGGTCCGCCGCCGAGCACGGCCTCCTCGTCGCGCACCCGGACCCCGAGATCGCCACGGGTGACCTCACGGCCTTCGCGCTCACCGCCGCCTGCTGGGGCCGCGTGGAGGACCTGCCGCTGCTCGACGCCCCGCCCGCGGGCCCCCTCGCCGCGGCCCGCGACGTGCTGCGCCGCCTGGGCGCCCTGAGCGCCGACGGCACCGTGACCCCGCGCGGGCGCGCCGTCGCCGACGTCGGCGTGCACCCGCGCCTCGCCCGGGCCCTGCTCGACGGCGCGGCCCGCGTCGGCGCCGACCGGGCCGCCGAGGTCGTCGCGCTGCTGTCCGAGGACCTCCGCCCGGGCTCCGACGACCTCGTCGCCACCTGGCGGCGGGTGCGCGACGCGCGCGACGGCGACACCGCCCGCTGGCGAGCGGAAGTGCGGCGGCTGCGCGGCGCCCTGCCCTCGGGGGCGCCGGGACGCCGTCCCGCGCTCCCGGACGACGTGGCGGCCGGGGAGGTCGTGGCCCTGGCCCACCCCGAGCGGCTCGCGCGCCGCCGCGGTGGCGACGCCTACGCGAGCGTCGGGGGCACCGGCCTCGAGCTCGCCCCCGCCTCCGCGCTGCAGGGCGCCGGCTGGCTGGCCGTCGCGGTCGCCTCCCGGGCCCCCGGGCAGGCGTCGGCGCGCGTCCGCTCGGCCGTCGCGGTCACCGAGGAGCTCGCGCGCGACGTCGCCGCCGCTGACCTGGCGGTCGTCGACGAGGTGTCGTGGCGCGACGGCGACGTCCGGGCCCGCCGCGTCGAGCGCCTCGGGGCCCTGGTGCTCGGCGAGCGTCCGCTGCCGCACCCGCCCGTGGCTGCGGTGCAGGCCGCGCTCGCCGACGGCGTGCGCCGCGAGGGGCTGGGGCTGCTCACCGTCCCGCCCGCGGCGCAGTCGCTGCGGGCCCGGGTCGAGTGCTGCCGGCTCGCCCTGGGCCCGCCGTGGCCGGACCTCTCCGACGCCGCGCTGCTCGCCGCGCTCCCGACCTGGCTCGGCCCCGACCTCGCGGCCGCGAGGAGCCGCCGCGACCTCGCGCGCGTGGACGTCGTGGCGGCCCTGCGGCGGCTGCTGCCGTGGGAGGTCGCCGGGCGCCTGCCGGAGCTCGCGCCCGAGCAGCTCGAGGTGCCGTCGGGACGGCGGGTCCGCCTCGACTACGCCGACCCGGCCGCCCCCGTGCTCGCGCTGAAGCTGCAGGAGGCCTTCGGCTGGCGCGCCGGTCCCCGCGTCGCCGACGGCCGCGTGCGCGTCGTCGTGCACCTGCTGTCCCCCGCGGGGCGGCCGCTGGCCGTCACCGCCGACCTGGAGTCGTTCTGGCGCACCGTCTACCCGCAGGTCCGGCGGGAGCTGCGCGGCCGCTACCCGCGGCACCCGTGGCCCGAGGACCCGCTGGGTGCGGTGCCGACGGCCCGGCTGCAGCCGCGCGCTACGCGGGGGCGTCCGTGAGCGGGGCGTCCCCGGCGGGCAGGTCGGCCAGGCCGGGCACGGGCCCTTCGGCCGACCACGGGAAGTCGATCCAGCGGTCGGTGCTGCGCCACGCGTACTCGGGGTCGACCCGCGTGCTCGGCTTCTCGTACACGACGGCCGTGCGGGTCTCCGCACCCGTCGCGCGCACCAGCGCCACGACGACCGCGAGCGTGCGCCCCGTGTCGGCGACGTCGTCGACGACGAGCACGCGCCGCCCCGCGAGGTCGGCCAGGTCCACCGACGGCGGGAGCACCACCGGCTCGGGCAGCCGGCTGTCGACCCCGGTGTAGAACTCGACGTTGATCGTCGCGGTGGTCTTCACGTCGAGCGCGTAGGCCAGGCCGGCGACCAGCGGCAGACCGCCCCGCGCGATGCCCAGCAGCACCTCCGGGCGGTAGCCGTCCGCGGCGATGCGGGTGGCCAGCTCCCGCACCGCGGTGCCGAACAGCGACCAGCTGAGGACCTCGCGGTCCGTTGCGTCGTGGCTCACGCGAGGACCGTACCGGGCGCCGGGTCCGCCACCGGCGCGCGCGGACCGCCCCTGACGACCTACGCTCACTGACTGTGACGTCTCGTGCGTGCGGCCGGTGGTGCGGGTGAGCCCCGCGCTGACGACCGTCGACGTCGTCGTCATCGGCGCGGGGCAGGCGGGCCTGTCCAGCGCGCACTTCCTCGAGCGCGGCGGGCTGGCCCCCGACCGGGGGTTCGTCGTGCTGGACGCGGGGACCGCGCCGGGCGGGGCCTGGTCGCACCGGTGGCGGACCCTGCGGATGGCCGACGTCAACGGCGTCCACGACCTGCCCGGCTTCCCGCTGGGCGAGGTCGACCCGCAGGCCCGGGCCGCCGACGTCGTCCCCGCCTACTTCGCCGCCTACGAGGAGCGCCTGGGCCGGCCCGTGCGCCGGCCCGTCGCCGTCACGGCCGTGCGCCGCGCGGGGGGCCGGCTGCTCGTCGACTCGGCGGCGGGCACCTTCGCGGCGCGGGCCGTCCTCAACGCCACGGGCACCTGGACGCGGCCGTTCTGGCCGCGCTACCCGGGGCAGGACGCCTTCCGCGGCCGTCAGCTGCACACGGCCGACTACGACGGGCCCGAGGAGTTCACGGGCCAGCACGTCGTGGTGGTCGGCGGGGGGATCTCGGCCGTCCAGCTGCTGGGGGAGCTCTCGCAGGTCGCGGCGACGACGTGGGTCACGCGCCGCGAGCCGGAGTTCCGCGAGGACGACTTCGGCGAGGAGCAGCGCCGCGCCGCCGTGGCGCTCGTCGAGCAGCGCGTGGCCGCGGGCCTGCCCCCCGGCAGCGTGGTCTCGGTCACCGGGCTGCCCCTGACCCCCGCGGTCGCGGCCCTGCGCGAGGCCGGCGTCCTCAAGCGCCACCCGATGTTCGCGCGCCTCGTGCCCGACGGGGTCCAGTGGGCGGACGGCTCGACGCAGCCCGCCGACGCGGTCCTCTGGTCGACGGGGTTCCGGCCCGCCCTGGACCACCTGCGGCCGCTGGGGCTGCGCGAACCCGGCGGCGGCATCCGCGTCGAGGGTTCGCTGGTCGTGCGGGAACCGCGGCTGCACCTCGTCGGCTACGGCCCCTCGGCGAGCACGATCGGCGCGAGTCGCGCTGCGCGGCAGGCGGTCCGCGAGGTGCTCGCCGGGCGCTGACCGCTCGCCGTCCCACCAAGTGAGACGGCGGTCCCGCATCGTGGACGGCGTGGCCGCGCCCGGTCACCATCGCGGCATGCCCCCGAACCCCGCTCCCGAGGCCGGCTACGTGCACGGCTACGCCCCCGCGGTGCGCGCCTCGCACGGCCGCCGCACCGTCGCGAACTCCGCGCCCCACCTGCTGCCGCACCTGGCCCCCGGGACCACGGTCCTCGACCTGGGCTGCGGCGTCGGCAGCATCACGGCCGACCTCGCGGCGCGCGTGGCGCCCGGCCGGGTCGTCGGGGTCGACGTGTCGGCAGAGGTCCTGGCCACGGCCCGGGCCGCCGCGGACGAGCGCGGGGTCGCGGTCGAGCTCGTCGTCGCCGACGCCCTCGCGCTGCCCTTCGCCGACGGGGAGTTCGACGTCGTGCACGCCCACCAGGTGCTGCAGCACCTGCCCGACCCGGTGGGCGCTCTCCGCGAGGCGCGCCGCGTGACGCGTCCCGGCGGCATCGTGGCCGTGCGCGACGCGGTCTACGCGAGCATCCACGCCTGGCCCGACCTGCCCGGGCTGCACGCCTGGCGCGAGGCCTACCGCCGCACGGCCCGCGCCGCGGGCGGCGACCCGGACGCCGGGGCCCGCCTGACGGGCTGGGCCCGCGAGGCCGGGTTCGGCGACGTCACGGCGTCGGCGTCGGTGTGGTCGTTCGGGACGCCCGAGGACCGGGCCTGGTGGGGTGGCACGTGGGCCGAGCGCACGGGGGCCTCCGGCCTGACGCGGCGCCTGCTCGCGGCCGGTGCAGCCGACGAGGAGGGCGTCCGCGCGATGGTCAGGGCGTGGCGGGAGTGGACGGCGCACCCGGACGGCTGGATGGCCATCACCCACGGCGAGGTGCTCTGCCGGGCCTGAGGAACGGCCCGGGTAGCGTCCGGGCATGACCCTCTTCGACGCCCCCCTGCCCGCGCTCACCGGCGGTACCCTCGATCCCGCTGCGCTGCAGGGCAAGGCCGTGCTCGTCGTCAACGTCGCCTCGCGCTGCGGCTTCACCCGGCAGTACGAGGGGCTGCAGGCGCTGCAGCAGCGCTACGCCGACCGCGGCTTCACGGTCCTCGGCGTGCCCTGCAACCAGTTCAAGGGCCAGGAGCCGGGCTCGGCCGAGGAGATCGCCGAGTTCTGCTCCGCCACCTGGGGCACGACGTTCCCCATGACGGAGAAGTCCGAGGTGAACGGCGACGGCCGCAGCCCGCTGTTCGCCCGGCTCACCGAGCAGGCGGACGCCGAGGGCGCGGCCGGCGACGTGGCGTGGAACTTCGAGAAGTTCCTCGTCTCCCCGGCCGGGGACGTCGTCGCGCGGTTCCGCTCGCGCACCGAGCCCGAGTCGCCCGAGCTCGTCAGCGCCCTCGAGGCGCAGCTGCCGCGCTGACGGGCTCCGCCTCGACGAGGGCGAACGGGGCCGCGAGCAGACCCCGCGCCGTCGCCACGTGGTACTTCGTGCGGCCCCGCTTGACGATGCGCCCCGCGGTGCCGGCGAAGCGCCCCGCGCCGCGCACGCGCACGAGCGTGCCGACCGGCAGGCGCGGGCCGGCCGCCGGCGCCGGGTCGCGCAGCCGGGCGAGCTCGGCGGCGTAGGCCTCGCCCAGGTCGGCCGGGCGGCCGTGGTGGCGCCACGTCAGCACGTGCGCGACGTCGAAGGCGGGTCCGCACACGCCGCACGCCGTGACCCGCTGGGGACGCCGGTGCCGCTCGCTCGTGTGCCCGCGGGGGCAGGTGCCCACCCAGGGCGCCGGCGCCCGCGGCGCCGTGACCGCCACCAGCCGCTCGCCCGTGCCGCCGATGCGCCGGGCCGTGGCCCGCCACCGGGCGTCGTGCCCGTGGCCCGGCCCGGTGAGCGCGTGGGCGACCTCGTGCAGGACGGTCTCGCGGACCTCGGCCTCGGAGTGCAGCGCGGTCAGCTCCCGGCTCAGCCCGATCTGGCGCCGGTCGAAGCGGCAGACGCCCGCGCGCTTCTTCGCGCGGTCCAGCACGACGGTCCAGCCCCGCAGCCCGTGCTGCGCGAGCACCCCCTCGGCCATCGCCACGGCCGCCCCGACGTCCACCCCTGCACGCTCCCGCACTCCACCACCCCGCCGGACGTCCCGGCCAGGGCATCCCACCACCCGCCCCCGACAGCTGGGCGGACGGTGCCGTCCCGGCCTCCGGCGCGCGGGCCGGAGCGCCGTGCGAGGCTCGGGCCATGGTCGATGCCGTCGTCGTGGGGTCCGGACCGAACGGCCTGGCCGCCGCGGTCGTGCTGGCCCGCGCCGGGCTCGAGGTCGAGGTCCACGAGCAGGCCGAGACCGCGGGCGGCGGGGCCCGCACCCGGGAGGTGACCCTGCCGGGGTTCCGGCACGACACCGGCTCCGCGGTGCACCCCCTGGCGCTGGCGTCGCCGTTCCTGGCGGCCTTCGACCTGCCCGCGCACGGCGTCGACCTGCTGCAGCCCGCCGTCGCCTACGGCCACCCGCTGGACGGGGGCCGCGCCGCGCTCGCGCTGCGCGACCTGGACGCCACGGCGGACGGGCTCGGCCGCGACGGCGAGGCCTGGCGCCGCCTGTTCCTGCCCCTGGTCGAGCGCTGGCGCGACGTCGTCGGCGTGGCGCTGTCGGACTGGCGGAGCGTGCCGAGCGACCTGACGGCCACGCTGCGCCTCGGCCTGGCCGTGCTCGAGCAGGCGTCGCCCGCCTGGGGCGCGCGCTTCCGGGGCGAGGAGGCCCCGGCGCTGTTCACGGGCGTGGCGGCCCACGCCATCGCCCCGCCCCGCGCCATCGGCCCCGCGGGGGCCGGGCTGATGCTCGCGACGCTCGCCCACGCCGTCGGCTGGCCCGTCCCGCGCGGGGGCTCGCAGTCGATCACCGACGCGCTGGTCGCCGAGGTCCGCGAGCTCGGCGGCCGGGTCCTGACCTCCTCCGACGTCCGCTCGCTGCGCGACCTGCCCCGCGCCCGGGCCGTGCTGCTCGACGTCGTGCCCCGCGGCCTGCTGGCGCTCGCGGGCGACGCCCTGCCGGCCGGCTACGCGGCCTGGCTGCGCCGCTACCGTCACGTCTCGGCGGCCGCGCCCGTGCACTTCGCGCTCTCGGGCCCCGTGCCGTGGACCGCCCCGGGCCTGGCGGGCGCGGGCACCGTCCACGTGGGGGGCAGCCGGGCGCAGATCGCCGCCGCCGAGGACGCCGTGGCCCACGGCCGCCACGCCGAGCGCCCCTACGTGCTCGTGGCGCAGCCCGGGATCGTCGACCCCGACCGCGCCCCCGCCGGGGCCCAGACGCTCTGGACGTACGCCCACGTGCCGCTGGGCTCGACCGTCGACGTGGGAGACGTCGTGCAGGCCCAGCTCGAGCGGTTCGCGCCCGGCTTCTCCGACCTCGTCCTGGCCCGCACCGTGCGCCGCGCGGTCGACCTCGCGGCGGAGAACCCCAACCAGGTCGGCGGCGACATCGCCGCCGGTGCCGTGACGCCCTGGCAGCTGCTGTTCCGGCCCGTCCCGCGCTGGGACCCCTACCGGACCCCGCTGCCCGGGGTGTACCTCTGCTCCGCGGCGACCTCCCCGGGCGCGGGCGTGCACGGCATGTCGGGCGTGCACGCGGCCCGGCGCGCGCTGCGGCAGCGCTTCGGGATCCGGGTGGGGGCCGACGGGCTCACGCCAGCAGCGTCGACACCAGCAGCCCGACGATGACGGTGTTGACGACGAAGGCCACGAGCGAGTGCCCGAGGACGACGCGACGCAGCGCCCGCGTCATGACCGTGACGTCCGTGGTGCCGAAGGTCGTCGACACGGCGGCGGAGAAGTAGAGGTAGTCGGCGAAGCCCGCGGGCTGCTCGCCCGGGAAGTCCAGGCCCGGCGAGACCGCCTGCCGCCGCGCGTAGTCCGCGGCGTAGGTCACGACCATCGTGGCCCAGGCCGCCAGCACCAGCAGCGCCGTCATGACGCCCGAGGCGGGCAGTCCGACGTCGCTGCCGCGCGAGAGGGCGAGCCAGACCGCGGCGGCCATGGCGATGACGGCGTAGCTCGCGGCCATCGTTGCTCCGGGCTGCAGACCCGCGCGGTACCAGCGCGTCGCGGGCGTCGGGGGATCCGCAGCGGCCGCCCCGGGGAGGTCCGTGCCGAAGGCGACGAGGGTCAGCACGACGTAGGTGAGCAGCGCCAAGGCGTAGACGATGATCAGCGTGAGGGCCAGCACGACCGGCAGGCTCAGCTCGACCGCCACCTGCAGCCCGACGGTCGCCACGAGCGCCAGCGGGAGCGCCACCGCGAAGGCGCCGTAGTAGCGCCCCGCCTCGGTGCGCAGGGCGGACCTGACTCGGCTGGTGCTGCTCGGTGTGCTCGCCACGTCGCGAGCCTAGGGCCGTCGAGCGGGGAGGAGAGGTGCCCCCGGCAGGATTCGAACCTGCGCACACGCCTCCGGAGGGCGATGCTCTATCCCCTGAGCTACGGGGGCTCGGGACTGCTCCACCGTACCAGCGCGATCCGGTGCCCCTCGACCGCCCCGGGGTGCGGCCGCGCCCGGGCGCGGGGGAGGAGGGGCGCGCGCCGGTAAGCTCGTGGCTCGTGACCCCCGCCGAGCTGTCCCGCGCCCTGACGGACGCCCTGACCGCCGCCGCTGCGGCCGGTGAGCTGACCGTCGACCCCGCCGACGTGCCGGCCGAGGTCCGCGTGGAGCGCCCGAAGAACCGCGACCACGGGGACTGGGCCACGAGCGTCGCGCTGCAGCTGGCGAAGAAGGCCGGCCGGCCCCCGCGCGAGGTCGCGACCGTCCTGGCGCAGCGGCTCGCGCAGGTCCCCGGCATCGCCGCGGTCGACATCGCCGGGCCCGGCTTCCTCAACGTCACGCTCGACGCCGCCGCGGCCGGCGGCCTGGCGCGCGACGTCGTCGAGGCGGGCGCCGCCTACGGGCGCGGCACCGCCATCGCGGGAGAGCGGATCGACCTGGAGTTCGTCTCCGCCAACCCCACGGGCCCCATCCACCTGGGCGGGACCCGCTGGGCCGCCGTCGGCGACTCCCTCGCGCGCGTCCTGGAGGCCGCGGGCGCCGAGGTCACGCGCGAGTACTACTTCAACGACCACGGCGCGCAGATCGACCGGTTCGCGCGGTCGCTGCTGGCCCGCGCCCACGACGAGCCCGCCCCCGAGGACGGCTACGGGGGCGACTACGTCTCCGAGATCGCGGGCCAGGTGATCGCCAAGGTGCCCGGGCTGCTCGAGGAACCCCGCGAGGTGCAGCAGGAGACGTTCCGCCGCGAGGGCGTCGAGCTGATGTTCGCCGAGATCCGCGAGAGCCTCGCCGAGTTCGGCGTGCACTTCGACGTCTACTTCCACGAGGACTCCCTCCACGCCTCGGGCGCGGTCGACCGGGCCCTCGCGCGGTTGCGCGAGCTCGGCAACGTCTACGAGGCGGACGGCGCCACCTGGTTGCGCACCAGCGCCTTCGGCGACGACAAGGACCGCGTCGTGGTGAAGAGCGACGGCCAGGCCGCCTACATCTCGGGCGACCTGGCCTACTACCTCGACAAGCGCGAGCGCGGCTTCGACCGGGCGATCATCATGCTGGGCGCCGACCACCACGGCTACGTGGCCCGGATGATGGCGATGTGCGCGGCCTTCGGCGACGTGCCGGGGAAGAACCTCGAGATCCTCATCGGGCAGATGGTTCGCCTGCTCAAGGACGGCGTCCCTGTCCGGATGAGCAAGCGGTTCGGCAACGTCGTGACCATGGAGGACCTCGTCGAGATGGTGGGCGTCGACGCCGCCCGCTACTCCCTGGTGCGGTCGTCGGCGGACACCTCCATCGACATCGACGTCGACCTGCTCGTCAGGCGCAGCAACGACAACCCCGTCTTCTACGTGCAGTACGCGCACGCCCGGACGGTCAACGTCGGCGTGAACGCGGCCGCCGCGGGCGTGCGCCGCGAGGACGCCTTCGACCCGTCGCTGCTCGTGGCGGAGACCGAGTCGCTGCTGCTGGCGGCGCTGGCCGAGTTCCCCGCCGTCGTCGCGCGGGCCGCGGAGCTCCGCGAACCGCACCGCGTCGCGCGCTACCTCGAGGAGCTGGCGGGGAAGTACCACAAGTTCTACGACGCCTGCCGGATCACCCCGCGCTCCGACGAGGACGTCACCGACGTGCACCGCACCCGCCTGTGGGTCAACGACGCCACCCGGCAGGTGCTCGCCAACGGGCTGCAGCTGCTCGGCGTGAGCGCCCCGGAGCGGATGTAGTGGCGCGCACCCACGAGGCCGGCTCGATGCACGCCCCGGGGGCCGGGGTGACCGCCATCGTCCCGTCCTGGCTGCAGGCGCCCGCCGACGTCAACGAGCTGCTGCCGCAGCTGTGGTCGCGGACCGTGCGGCGCGACGCCGACGGCGTCCTCACCGTCGGCGGCGTCCGCGCCGGCGACCTCGCGGCGACGCACGGCACGCCGCTGTTCGTGCTCGACGAGGAGGACTTCCGCGCCCGCGCGGTCGCCTTCCGCGACGCCTTCGCCGACGCGTTCGCCGACCTGTGCGGCGGCGCCGACGTCTACTACGCGGGCAAGTCGTTCCTCGCCACGGGCGTCGCGCGCTGGCTCGCCGAGGACGGTCTGCACCTGGACACCTGCAGCGGCGGCGAGCTCGCGCTCGGCCTGCGCGGTGGCGTGCGGCCCGACTGGATCGCGCTGCACGGCAACAACAAGAGCCGGGCCGAGATCCGCGGTGCGCTGCAGGCCGGGATCGGCCGGCTCGTCGTGGACTCCCTGGAGGAGGTCGACGTCGTGGCGGACGTGGCGCGCGACCTGGGCGTCGTGGCGCCGGTCATGCTGCGCGTCACGGTCGGCGTCGAGGCCCACACGCACTCCTACATCGCCACCGCGCACGAGGACCAGAAGTTCGGCCTCTCGCTCGCCGGCGGGCAGGCGGAGCTGGCCGTGGCCCGCGTCGTGGCCCGCCCGGAGCTCGCGCTGCGGGGCCTGCACAGCCACATCGGCTCGCAGATCTTCGACATGGGCGCCTTCGAGGTCTCCGCGCGGCGGCTGCTCGGCCTGCACCACGGCGTGCAGCGCGAGCACGGCGTGGAACTGCCCGAGATCGACCTCGGCGGCGGGTTCGGCATGGCCTACACCTCCGAGCACCAGCCGCTGGGCCCGGCCGAGATCGCCGGGCGCCTCGCGGAGATCGTCGCGCGCGAGTGCCTGTCGCAGGGCATCGCCGTGCCGAAGGTCTCGGTCGAGCCCGGCCGCTCGATCTCGGGGCCCAGCACCTTCACGCTCTACGAGGTCGGCACGACGAAGGACGTCGCGCTCGACGGCGGGGCGCACCGGCGCTACGTCTCGGTCGACGGCGGCATGAGCGACAACATCCGGACCGCGCTGTACGACGCGGACTACTCCGCCACCGTCGCCTCGCGCGCCTCCGCCGCCCCCGGCGTGCTGAGCCGCGTCGTCGGCAAGCACTGCGAGAGCGGTGACGTCGTGGTCAAGGACGAGTTCCTCCCCGCGGACGCCGGCGCGGGCGACCTGCTCGCGGTCCCGGGCACGGGCGCCTACTGCCGCAGCATGGCCAGCAACTACAACCAGCTGCCGCGGCCCGGGGTCGTCTCGGTGCGCGACGGCGCGTCGCGCGTGCTGGTGCGCCGCGAGACGCCGGAGGACCTGCTCGCCCTCGACGCGGGCTGACGCCGGCCGACGCGGTCGGGTGGGCCCGCGCGCGGGTGAGAGGGTGGACGGGACCAGCAGGTGGACGAGAGGACAGGCCAGGTGGAGCCGGTGAGGGTCGCACTGCTCGGGTGCGGGGTGGTCGGCACCGAGGTGGCCCGGCTGCTGACGAGCCAGGCCGACGAGCTGGCCGCGCGCGTGGGCGCGCCGCTGGAGCTCGTGGGGATCGCGGTGCGCCGCCTCGGCCGCGACCGCGGGCTCGGGCTGGACCCGTCGCTGTTCACGACCGACGCGGAGGACCTCGTCACGCGCGCCGACGTCGTCATCGAGGTCATCGGCGGCATCGAGCCCGCGCGCGGGCTGGTCCTGCGCGCGATGGAGCACGGCGCGGGTGTCGTGACCGCCAACAAGGCGCTGCTCGCGGCCGACGGTCCGACCCTGTACGAGGCCGCGGCCAAGAACAGCGTCGACCTGTACTACGAGGCGTCCGTCGCGGGCGCGATCCCGCTGCTGCGCCCGCTGCGGGAGTCGCTCGCGGGCGACCGCGTGACCCGCGTGCTGGGCATCGTCAACGGCACCACCAACTACGTGCTCGACAAGATGGACCGCTCGGGCATGGGCTTCGCGGAGGCCGTCGAGCAGGCGCAGTCGCTGGGCTACGCCGAGGCCGACCCGACCGCCGACGTCGAGGGCTTCGACGCGGCCGCGAAGGCCGCCATCCTCGCCTCGCTCGCCTTCCACACGCGCGTCAGCCTCGACGACGTGCACCGCGAGGGCATCACCGACGTCACGGCGGCCGACGTGCGCGCCGCGCAGCTGCAGGGCTGCGTCGTGAAGCTGCTGGCGATCTGCGAGCGGGTGAGCGGCACCGACGCCGAGGGGCGGCCCACCGAGGCCGTCTCGGTGCGCGTGCACCCCGCCATGCTGCCGCTGGGCCACCCGCTGGCCGGGGTCCGCGGCGCCTACAACGCGGTCTACGTCGAGGCCGAGGCCGCGGGGCAGCTCATGTTCTACGGCCCGGGCGCCGGCGGCCTGCCCACGGCCAGCGCCGTGCTCGGCGACGCCGTCGCCGTCGCGCGGCACCGCCTCCTGGGCGGTCGCGGGCCGGGGGAGTCGGCCTACGCGGAGCTCCCCGTGCTGCCCATGGACGACACCGTCACGCGCTACCACGTCCGCCTCGACGTGGCGGACAAGCCCGGCGTCCTCGCCCAGGTCGCGGGGGTGTTCGCCGGCCACGGCGTGTCCATCGAGGCCGTGCAGCAGCGCCAGGACGACGCGGGGCGCGCGGTCCTCGTCGTGGTCACGCACACCGCGCCCGACGCGGCGCTGTCCGCCACGGTCGACGAGCTCGAGGGCCTCGACATCGTCGACTCGGTCGCGGGCGTGCTGCGCGTGGAGGGCAACGAGAGCCGGGACGGGGGAGCGGACGCCTGATGGCGCACGTGTGGCGAGGCCTGATCGAGGAGTACCGCGACCGGCTGCCGGTGACGGCGGCCACCCCGGTGGTGACCCTGGGGGAGGGCGGGACGCCGCTCGTGCGGGCCCCGCACCTGTCGGAGCTCACGGGCTGCGACGTCTACCTCAAGGTCGACGGCTGCAACCCGACCGCGTCCTTCAAGGACCGCGGCATGACGATGGCCATGTCGAAGGCCAAGGAGGCCGGGGCGGAGGTCGTCATCTGCGCCTCCACGGGCAACACGTCGGCGTCGGCGGCGGCCTACGCGACGGCGGCGGGCATCCGCTGCGCCGTCCTCGTCCCGGACGGCAAGATCGCGATGGGCAAGCTCAGCCAGGCCGTCGCGCACGGCGCGACGCTGCTGCAGGTCGACGGCAACTTCGACGACTGCCTGACCCAGGCGCGCAAGCTCGCCGAGGCGTACCCCGTCGAGCTCGTGAACTCCGTCAACCCGTTCCGCATCGAGGGCCAGAAGACCGGCGCCTTCGAGGTCGTCGACGTCCTGGGCGACGCCCCGGACGTCCACTGCCTGCCCGTCGGCAACGCGGGCAACATCACGGCCTACTGGAAGGGCTACTGCGAGTACGCGGCCGACGGCACCGCCGCGCACCGTCCGCGCATGTGGGGCTTCCAGGCCGCCGGGGCCTCGCCGCTGGTCAAGGGCCACCCCGTCGACGAGCCCGAGACGATCGCGACGGCCATCCGCATCGGCCGGCCCGCGTCCTGGACCGGGGCGACCACCGCGCGCGACGAGTCCGGCGGGCGCATCGACGCGGTCACGGACGAGGAGATCCTCGCGGCGCACCGCTGGCTCTCCGCGAAGGAGGGCGTCTTCGTCGAGCCCGCGTCCGCCGCCGGGGCGGCCGGGCTCATCGCGGCCGCGGCCGCGGGCGAGGTCGACCCGGGCCAGCGCATCGTCATCACGGTCACGGGCCACGGCCTGAAGGACCCGCAGTGGGCGCTCGAGCTCGGCGGGGAGGGCGCCGACGGCGTCCGCCGCGCCGTGCAGCCCGTGCGCGTGCAGCCCGACGCCGTGACCATCGCCCGCGCCCTGCAGCTGGAGGTCTGAGGCCGGGTGGTCCTGACGCAGCTGCCGGCCGGCACGGCGGCCACCGTGCGCGTCCCGGCGACCAGCGCGAACCTCGGCCCCGGCTTCGACGCCTTCGGCCTCGCGCTCGAGCTGCGCGACGAGGTGCGCGCCGAGGTCTGCGCGCACGGGGTGCGCGTGGAGGTCGAGGGCGAGGGCGCCGGACGGGTCCCGCTCGACGAGCGCCACCTCGTCGTCCGGGTGCTGCGGGAGGAGCTGACGGCCGCCGGGTTCGCCGCGCCGGGCCTGCGCCTGGTGTGCCGCAACGTGATCCCTCACGGTCGCGGGCTGGGGTCGTCGGCCTCGGCCATCGTGGCCGGCCTCGCGGCGGCGCGCGCCCTGCTCGCGGCCGCGGGTGCCGTCTCGGAGACCGACGAGGCGGTGCGCGAGCGCCTGCTGGTCGAGGCCACGCGCTACGAGGGGCACCCGGACAACGCGGCCCCGGCCGTCGTCGGCGGCTTCACCATCGCCTGGACCCGCGGCGACGACCCGGCCCACCCGGCCGGCGTCCGCACCGTCCGCCTCGAGGCCCACGCGCAGGTGCGGGCGGTGGTGTGCATCCCGGTGGAGGAGCTCGCGACGTCGCGGGCCCGGGCGCTGCTGCCCGCCACGGTGCCGCACGCCGACGCGGCGCTGACCGCGGGGCGGGCGGGGCTGCTCGTGCACGCGCTGACGGCGGAGCCGGCGCTGCTGCTCGACGCCACCGTGGAGAAGCTGCACCAGGCGCAGCGGGCACCCGCGATGCCCCGCACCGCCCGGCTGCTGGCGCGGTTGCGCGCGGAGGGGCTGGCGGCCGTCGTCTCGGGCGCCGGCCCGAGCACGCTCGTGCTGACGACGCCGGAGCGGGTCGGCGACGTCGAGCGCGTCGCGGCCGACGGGTGGCGGGTGCTGGCGTGCCCGATCGCCGCGACGGGGGTGAGCTGGAGTCCCGCAGGCGGTTGAGCGCCCCGGCGACGCGCCGGGGGTGCGCCGAACGGGCGTCCCGGGCCGCGTCACTGCTCACGGGTGTTAGCATCGACAGCAGCACCTCACCGACGGGACTGCGGTCGAGGATCTCGAGCACCGACACCCTCCCGTCACTGGTGCACCCCACGACATCACTGCGCTCCTCCGCGCGCTTCGTGGATCCAGTTCACCTGCCCTCGCTGGGCAGACATCGCGACCGTGCCTCCATCTGCCGGCCCGTCGCTGACGAGGGGGAAGGACCTTCGTGACCAACACCACCGAACTCGCCGCCACCGACGGCGCGACCGCCGCACCGCCGGCCTCGCGCCCCGCGGGCAGCCTCTCCGCCCTGCGCCTGCCTCAGCTGCAGGCGCTCGCCGCGGAGCTCGGCATCCCCGGCACCGGGCGCATGCGCAAGGTGGACCTGCTCGCGGCCATCCGCGACCACCAGTCCGGCCTGCCGCAGCGCAACGGGGCGCCCGCCGAGGCCCCCGCGACCCGGGCGCCGCAGCCCAAGGCCGCGCAGCCGGAGGCGGCCCCGGCCGCGTCCGCGCCGCAGTCCCCGGCGCCGGAGAGCGCTCCCGCTCCCGCGGCCGAGCCGACCGCCACGAGCGAGGCGCCCGCGTCCGCTCCGCGCGGCCGGTCCCGCCGTGCCGGCGCCCCTGCGGGGGCGCCCGCCACCTCGGCCCCCGACGGCGCCGTGGACGGCCTCGCGGCCGCCGCGTCCCCGGTCGCGGAGCCGGTGCGCGAGGAGACCACCCTCGTGCCGACGCTCGAGGAGTTCACGGGCGGCCGCCCGCCCCGCACCGAGCGCCCGGAGGGGCGGACCGACGGTCGCGGGGAGGGCCGCGCCGACGGCGAGCGTCCCTCGCGCCGCGAGCGGGCCCGTCGGGAGCGCGTGCGCGAACCCGACCAGCAGGTCGAGCTGCCCGTCATGCCGGTGCGCGAGGACGGCGCCGAGCGCCCCGAGGCGCGCAGCGAGTCCCGGCCCGAGCGCCAGCCCGACGTCCGCGAGGACCGCGCCCGCACCGACCGGGGCGAGCGCCCCGACCGCGGGGAGCGGACCGACCGCACCGAGCGTGCCGACCGGGCCGAGCGGCCCGAGCGCGCCGCCGCGGCCCCCACCACGGGGCCGGTCGACGACTTCGACGGTGACGACCGCAGCCGTCGCGGCCGCCGCAACCGCTACCGCGACCGCAAGGGCCGCCGCGGCACGCGTCCCGACGGGGCTCCCGAGGTCGACCCCGAGGTCAGCGACGACGACGTGCTGCTGCCCGTCGCGGGCATCCTCGACGTGCTCGACAACTACGCGTTCATCCGCACCTCCGGCTACCTCGCCGGCGCGGGCGACGTGTACGTCTCCCTCGGCCAGGTGAAGAAGAACCACCTGCGTCCCGGTGACGCCGTGACCGGTGCCGTGCGCCAGCCGCGCGAGGGCGAGCAGGCCGGGCAGCGCTCGAAGTTCAACGCGCTCGTCCGCGTCGACACCGTCAACGGGGCGCCGCCCGAGCAGGCGCGCAACCGTCCGGACTTCACCAAGCTGACGCCGCTGTACCCGCAGGACCGCCTGCGGCTCGAGACCGAGCCGAACATCATGACGACGCGGATCATCGACCTGATGTCGCCGCTCGGCAAGGGGCAGCGCGGGCTCATCGTGGCGCCGCCGAAGGCCGGCAAGACGATGGTCATGCAGGCCATCGCCAACGCGATCTCGACGAACAACCCCGAGTGCCACCTCATGGTCGTGCTCGTGGACGAGCGTCCCGAAGAGGTCACGGACATGCAGCGCACCGTGAAGGGCGAGGTCATCGCCTCGACCTTCGACCGGCCGGCGTCGGACCACACCGCCGTCGCCGAGCTCGCCATCGAGCGGGCCAAGCGCCTCGTGGAGCTCGGCAACGACGTCGTCGTGCTGCTGGACTCCCTGACCCGCCTGTCGCGCGCCTACAACATCTCGGCGCCGGCCAGCGGCCGGATCCTCTCCGGTGGTGTGGACGCCTCGGCGCTGTACCCGCCGAAGCGCTTCTTCGGCGCGGCCCGCAACATCGAGGACGGCGGCTCGCTGACCATCCTCGCCTCCGCGCTCGTGGAGACGGGCTCGAAGGCCGACGAGGTCATCTTCGAGGAGTTCAAGGGCACCGGGAACATGGAGGTGCGGCTGTCGCGCCAGCTGGCCGACAAGCGCATCTTCCCGGCCGTCGACGTCCCGGCCTCGGGCACGCGGCGCGAGGAGATCCTCATGTCCCGCGAGGAGCTCGCCACGGTGTGGAAGCTGCGGCGCGTCGTCACCGCGCTGGACGCCCAGGCGTCCATCGAGCTGCTGCTCGACCGCCTCAAGAAGACCAGGAACAACCTGGAGTTCCTGCACCAGGTGCAGTCCTCCACGCCGCTGGTCAACAAGGACTGACGAGGCACGGCGCCCGGCGCGGGGAACACCCGCGCCGGCCGCCGGGTTGAGACCCACGAGCAGCTCCTGTGGGAGACTGCCCCGACCGCAGGCTCCGGCTCACGTCCCCGTCGCGGGGACGACCCGGCGCCGACCACGCGACGAGGAGACACACCATGAAGGCCGGAATCCACCCGGAGTACGTCGACACCCAGGTCACCTGCACCTGCGGCGCGACGTTCACGACGCGCAGCACCTCGACGAACGGCGAGCTCAAGGCCGACGTCTGCAGCGCCTGCCACCCGTTCTACACGGGCAAGCAGAAGATCCTGGACACGGGCGGCCGCGTCGCCCGCTTCCAGGCGCGCTACGGCAAGAAGACCGCCGACAAGTAGCCCGTCGCCGACGCCGGTCCGGCCACCCACCTGGGTGGCGGGGCCGGCGTTCTGC
>NZ_JAAALN010000063.1 GCF_009906795.1 Kineococcus siccus | reverse complement strand
CGGCAGCCCCGGCAGGAACCGCGCCAGCAGGGCCGCCTCGTCCAGGTCGCCCACCCGCACCCGCCGCACCCCGCTCCGCTCGCGCCGACGCCCGCGTCGGGGGCCGTCCGGCGGCCGGTCACACTACCTGCGTGACGCGACGGCAACGGGGGTGGGCGGCCCTGGTGGTCGTCGCGGTCGTCGCGGCCGCGGTCGCCGCGGTCCTCACGCGGCCGCCGGGCGTCGAGGCGGCCCGCGACGGGGGCTCGCCCGCGTGCGCCCGGCTGCTCGCCCGGCTCCCCGGCTCCCTCGACGGGCTGGCCCGGGTGCCGCAGGGCGCCGCCGGTGTCGCGGTCTGGGGCGCGGACCAGGAGGTCGTGCTGCGCTGCGGCGCCGCCGTGATCGGGCCCACGACCAAGGAGTGCCTGCCCGTCGGGCCGGACGAGGCCACGAGCGTGGACTGGGTGCGCGACGCCCAGAGCGACCGCGCCGTGCGCTTCCTCACCTACGGCCGCGACCCCGCCGTCGAGGTGACCGTCCGCTTCGCGGGCGGCGACCCGAGCGGGGCGCCGTCGCGGCTGGTCGACCTCGCGGCGCCCGTCGGGCAGGTGCCGCAGACGCGGTCCTGCGTCTAGCGCAGCCCGGTGGGGCGGGTCAGGGCGAGCTGCAGCAGGCGGTCGACGAGCTCGGGGTAGTCGACGCCCGTCGCCGCCCACATGCGCGGGTACATCGAGAACGGCGTGAACCCGGGCATCGTGTTGATCTCGTTGACGACGATGCCGTCCTCACCGCGGTCGGGGTCGACGAAGAGGTCCACGCGGGCCAGGCCCTCGGCGCCCACGGCCTCGAACACCCGCGCGGCGGTGCGGCGCACGGCCGCGACGACGTCCGGCGGCAGGTCGGCGGGGCACGTCAGCCGCACCGAGTCCGCGTCGAGGTACTTGGCCTCGAAGTCGTAGAACGCGTGGCCGCCGAGCACCTCGATCTCGCCCGGCAGGCTGGTGAGCGGCTCGCCGCCACCGGCGTCCTCGAGGACCCCGCACTCCACCTCGCGGCCGGCCAGCGCGGCCTCGACGACCACCTTCGGGTCGTGGCCGACGGCGAGCGCCACGGCGGCGTCGAGGTCGTCCGGGTCGTCGACCCTGCTGATCCCGATGCTCGACCCGGCCCGCGCGGGCTTGACGAAGACCGGGTACCCCAGCGTCGCGACGTCCTTGCGGCAGGCGTCGGGGTCGGCCGCCCAGCGCCGCGCGGTGAACGACGTCCACGGCCCGACGCGCAGGCCGGCGCCGGCGAGCAGCACCTTCATGACCTGCTTGTCCATGCTCGCGGCCGAGGCCAGCACCCCCGAGCCGACGTAGCGGGTGTCGGACAGCTCCAGCAGCCCCTGCAGGGTGCCGTCCTCGCCGAACGGCCCGTGCAGCAGCGGGAACACGACGTCGACGGGCCCGAGGGCGGGCGCGCCGGCCGGGGCGTCGAGCGCCTCCAGCGCCCCCGCGGCCACCTCCAGCGACAGCGCGACGCGCGTCCCGTCGGCCGGCACCTCCGGCGGGGCGGAGCCGCCCAGGGCGAAGGCCGCCCGGGCCTCGTCGACGAGCACCCAGCGCCCCGACCGCGTGATGCCGACGGCCAGGACGTCGTAGCGCTCGCGGTCGACCGCGGCGAGCACCCCGGCCGCGGTGACGCAGCTGACGGCGTGCTCGGAGGAGCGGCCCCCGAAGAGCACGACCACGCGCGGGCGGCGCGCCGGCGGCGTCGGGACGGCGGGCGTCCGGGGGCTCGGGGTCTCGCTCGGGCTGCTCATCGGCGGCGACCCTACCGGCGGTGTGGTTGGGTCCTGGCATGCCTGCGGACGACTCGCCGACCCCTGCCCGCACCGCCCCGGGCGCCCTCTCGCCCGACACCGTGGCCGTCGTGGCCGGCCGCCCGCCGCGCGGCCCGGACGCCGAGCTCAACACGGGCGTCTCGCTGTCCGCGACCTACGTCGGCGGGGGCGCGCTGGGGACCGGGGAGCTCGGCTACGGCCGCTTCGGCAACCCGACGTGGACGGCGCTGGAGGAGGCCGTCGGGCGCCTCGAGGGCGGGCACGCCCTGACCTTCGCCTCGGGCATGGCGGCCGTCAGCGCGGCCCTGCACCTGCTCCCCGCCGAGGGGACCGTGCTCGTGCCGCGCGGCGCCTACAACGGCACGCACGCCCTCAGCGCGCTGCTCGCCGCGCAGGGGCGGCTGCGGGTGCAGCACGTCGACGTCACCGACGTCGAGGGCGTGCGGGCGACGTTCGAGGCGATGGCCGTCGCCCCCGTCGTGCTGTGGCTGGAGTCGCCGACGAACCCCCTGCTGGAGGTCGCGGACCTCGCGGCGCTCGCGGCCCTCGGGCACGAGCACGGGGCGGTCGTGGTGGCGGACAACACCTTCGCGACCCCGCTGCTGCAGCGCCCGCTCGACCTGGGCGTCGACGTGGTCGTCCACTCCGTGACGAAGTTCCTCTCCGGGCACTCCGACGTGGTGCTCGGGGCGGTCGTGGTGCGCGACGAGGAGCTGCTCGCGCAGCTGCGCCGGCACCGCACGCTGCACGGCGCCGTCCCGGGGCCGCTGGAGGCCTTCCTGGCGCTGCGCGGGATCCGGACGCTGCCGCTGCGCCTGGAGCGCTCGCAGGCCAGCGCGGCGCTGCTCGCCCGGCGCCTCGTCGACCACCCGGCCGTGACGCGCGTGCGCCACCCCTCGCTGCCGGGCGACCCGGGGCACGCGCTGGCGAAGGAGCAGATGCGCGGCTTCGGCGCCCTGGTGTCGATCGAGGTCGCGGGCGGGGCGGCCGCGGCCGACGCCGTGGTCGACGCCGTCCGCCTGTGGGTCCCGGCGACGAGCCTCGGCGGCGTGGAGTCGCTGATCGAGCGCCGCCGGCGGCACCCGGGCGAGCCGGCCGTCGTCCCGGAGGACCTGCTGCGGCTGTCGGTGGGCGTCGAGGCCGTCGAGGACCTGTGGCGCGACCTCTCGCAGGCCCTCGACGCGTCGCAGGGGTGACCGGCCCCCGCGCGGGCGCGGCGACACGCCGGGCCGACCTGGCGTGCAAGCGATATCTCATCTGTGAGTTAGCCTCGCCCGCATGGCAGTCTCCACCGAGTCCGCGAGCGACCACCTCTCCCAGATCGGCACCCTCATCCGGGACGCGCGCCGGCACCGCGGCCTGACGCAGGTCCAGCTGGCCGACCGCCTGGGCACCAGCCAGAGCGCGGTGCACCGCATGGAGCAGGGTCAGCAGAACGTCTCGATCGACATGCTCCAGCGCGTCGGCAGCGCCCTGAACGACGACATCGTCTCGATCGGCCGCCCGACGCCGACGCACCTGCGCGTGCACGGCGGCACCCAGCTCTCCGGCAGCATCGCCGTGAAGTCCAGCAAGAACGCGGGCGTCGCGCTGCTGTGCGCCGCGCTGCTGAACCGCGGCCGCACGACGCTGCGCGGGGTCGCCCGCATCCTGGAGATCCACCGGATCCTCGAGGTGCTCGGCAGCATCGGCGTCGAGTACACCTGGATCAACGAGGCCGACCTCGTGCTGGACGTCCCGGACGACCTCGACCTGGACGCCATGGACGGCGAGACCGCGCGCCGCACGCGCAGCATCATCATGCTGCTCGGGCCGCTGCTGCACCGCTACGAGGAGTTCCAGCTGCCCTACGCCGGCGGCTGCGACCTCGGCACCCGCACGGTCGAGCCGCACATGGTCGCGCTGCGGCCCTTCGGCCTCGCCGTGACGGCGACGACCGGGTTCTACCACGGGGCCGTCGACCGCTCGGTGTCCCCGCGCAAGCCGATCGTCCTGACCGAGCGCGGCGACACCGTGACCGAGAACGCCCTGATGGCCGCGGCGCGCAACGACGGGATCACCACGATCCGCAACGCGAGCCCGAACTACATGGTCCAGGACCTGTGCTTCTTCCTCGAGCAGCTCGGGGTGCGCATCGACGGGATCGGGACGACGACCCTCGTCGTGCACGGGGTGCCGCAGATCTCCGTCGACGTGGACTACTCCCCCTCGGAGGACCCGGTCGAGGCCATGAGCCTGCTGACGGCCGCGATCATCACGCACTCCGAGCTGACGGTGACGCGCGCACCGATCGAGTTCCTCGAGATCGAGCTGGCGATCCTCTCGGAGATGGGCCTGGAGTACGACCTCACCGAGGAGTACCCGGCGGCCAACGGGCGCACCCGCCTGGTGGACATCACGGTCCACCCCTCGCAGCTGCGGGCGCCCATCGACAAGATCCACCCGATGCCGTTCCCGGGGCTGAACATCGACAACCTGCCGTTCTTCGCGGTCATCGCCGCGAGCGCGGAGGGCTCGACCACGGTCCACGACTGGGTCTACGACAACCGGGCGATCTACCTGACCGAGCTGAACCGGCTGGGCGCCAAGGTGAAGCTGCTCGACCCGCACCGCGTCCTGGTCGAGGGGCCCACGCGGTGGTCCGGCGCCGAGGTGCTGTGCCCGCCGGCTCTGCGCCCCGCGGTGGTGCTGCTGCTCGCGATGCTGGCCGCCAAGGGCACCTCGGTGCTGCGCAACGTCGACATCATCGCGCGCGGCTACGAGCAGCTCGCCGAGCGGCTCGTGCCCCTCGGCGCGCAGATCGAGACCTTCCGGGACGCCTGAGCCGCGGCCGGACGACGGAGCCCCCCACCTCGGTCGAGGTGGGGGGCTCCTGTCGTCCTGGGCGGCTCAGGCCTTCTTCGCGGCCGCGCGCTTGGTGGCGGTCTTCGCCGTGGTCGTGCGCGCCGCCGTCGTCGTCTTGGCGGCGCTGCGGGCCGGGGCCGTCTTGGCCGGGGCGGCCTTCGCCGGAGCGGCCTTCGCCGGGGCCGCCTTCGCGGGCGCGGCCTTCGCCGGAGCCGCCTTGGCCGGCGCGGCCTTGCGCGCGGCCGGGGCGGCCTTGGTGGCCGTCTTGCGCGCCGGAGCCGCCGCCGGCGCCGCGGTCTTCGCGGCCGAGGTGCGCGTCGCGGGCGCGGCCTTGCGGGCCGTGGTCGCGGGGGCGGCCGGGGCGACGGAGGTCAGGCCGCTGGCGGCCCGCTCCTTGGCTCCCGCGGTGTAGGCGCGCAGCGCCTTCGTGTCGGAGACGACCTCCTTGAAGGCCGTGCCCGGCCGGAACCGCGGCACCGAGGTCTTCTTGATCTTCACGGCCTCCCCCGTGCGGGGGTTGCGGCCCGTGCGCGCGTTGCGGGCCTGCTTCTCGAAGGTCCCGAAACCGCTGATGGCCACCTTGTCGCCCTTGGCGACGGTCAGGGTGATCATCTCCACGATGGCCTCGACGGCCACGGTCGCCTGTCGCTTGCCGCCCAGGCGGGTCTCGAGAGCGTCGACCAGTTCTGCCTTGTTCACGGGGGTGCTCCTCCTCGGAAGGGGCTGTCTGTCCTTCTTGCCCAGGGCCGAGCAGGAGCCCGACACCTGAACGGTACGGCCGCGGATCACCCGCGTCCACCACATCCGCCGCAGATCTCCTTGCGCCACAGCGCGAGTCGCGCCTCCCGCCACCCGGCGGCCACCCGTGCCCCCGCGGGCCGATGCGCGTCGGCCCGGCCTGGCGCGCCGGAGGTCCCCCGCGCGGACCCGTTGCGCGCCAACGCCTCCGACGCACGAGAGCCCCGGACCCCGCGCGGTGGCGCGGGGTCCGGGGCTCGGCCGGGCCGCCTCAGGAGGCGGTGCGGGCGGGGAGCGTGGCGGGCTTGAACGACGGCCGGCGCGCCTCGAAGTCGGTGATGGCGTCGGCGTGGCGCAGGGTCAGGCTGATGTCGTCGAGGCCCTCCATGAGCCTCCAGCGCACGTAGTCGTCCACCTCGAAGGGCACCGTGAGGTCCTGCACGGTCGCCGTGCGGGTGCCCAGGTCGACCGTCACCTCCGTGCCGGGGTGGGCCTCCAGGGCCTTCCAGAGCAGTTCGACGTCGCTCTGGCTCACGACGCCCGTGAGCAGGCCCTGCTTGCCCGAGTTCCCGCGGAAGATGTCCGCGAAGCGGGGGGCGAGGACGACCCGGAAGCCGTAGTCGCGCAGCGCCCAGACGGCGTGCTCGCGCGAGGAGCCGGTGCCGAAGTCGTTGCCCGCGACGAGCACCGACCCGTCGCGGTAGGGCTCGAGGTTGAGGACGAAGTTCGGGTCGCCGCGCCAGGCGGCGAAGAGGGCGTCCTCGAAGCCCGTCCGGGTCACGCGCTTGAGGTAGACGGCGGGGATGATCTGGTCGGTGTCGACGTCGGTGCGGCGCAGCGGGACGCCGACACCGCGGTGGACGGAGAACTTCTCCACGGGGGGTTCCTCTCGGGTCTCTGGCCGCGCTCAGGCGACGGGTTCGAGGTCGGCGGGCGAGGACAGCGTGCCGCGCACGGCCGTGGCGGCCGCGACGAGCGGGCTCACGAGGTGGGTGCGCCCGCCCTTGCCCTGGCGGCCCTCGAAGTTGCGGTTGGAGGTCGACGCGCTGCGCTCCCCCACCGCGAGCTGGTCCGGGTTCATGCCCAGGCACATCGAGCAGCCCGCGTGGCGCCACTCCGCCCCGAAGTCCAGGAAGACCCGGTCCAGGCCCTCGGCCTCGGCCTGCAGGCGCACCCGGGCGGAGCCGGGGACGACGAGGACCCGCAGCGAGTCGGCCTTCTGCCGGCCCTTGACGACCTCCGCGGCGGCGCGCAGGTCCTCGATGCGCCCGTTGGTGCAGGAGCCGATGAAGACGGTGTCGATGCCGATGTCGCGCATCGGGGTCCCGCCCGCCAGCCCCATGTACTCCAGCGCGCGCTCGATGGACTGCCGCGCACCGTCCTCGCCGACCGCCGCCGGATCGGGGACCGACCCCGACAGCGGGACGCCCTGGCCGGGGTTGGTGCCCCACGTGACGAAGGGCTCGAGGTCCTCGCCCTGCAGCACGACCTCGGCGTCGAACTCGGCGTCGTCGTCGGTGCGCAGGGTCGACCAGTACGCCACGGCCGCGTCCCAGTCCGCCCCCGTGGGGGCGTGCGGGCGGCCCTGGACGTAGGCGAACGTCGTCTCGTCGGGCGCGATCATCCCCGCGCGGGCGCCGGCCTCGATCGACATGTTGCAGATGGTCATCCGGCCCTCCATGGACAGGGCGCGGATCGCCTCGCCCCGGTACTCCAGGACGTAGCCCTGCCCGCCGCCGGTGCCGATCTCCGCGATGACGGCGAGGATCACGTCCTTGGCGGTCGTGCCCGGCTTCAGCCGGCCGTTCACGGTGATGGCCATGGTCTTGAACGGCTTCAGCGGCAGCGTCTGCGTCGCCAGGACGTGCTCGACCTCGCTCGTCCCGATGCCCATGGCCAGCGACCCGAAGGCGCCGTGCGTGGACGTGTGCGAGTCGCCGCACACGACGGTCATGCCGGGCTGCGTGAGCCCCAGCTGCGGGCCCACCACGTGCACGATCCCCTGGTCGGCGTCGCCCAGGGAGTGCAGCCGCACGCCGAACTCGGCGCAGTTGCTCCGCAGCGTCTCGATCTGCACGCGCGAGGTCCGGTCCGCGATCGGCAGGTCGATGCCGACCGTCGGGGTGTTGTGGTCCTCGGTCGCGATCGTCAGGTCGGGGCGCCGCACGGGCCGTCCCGCCAGGCGCAGGCCGTCGAAGGCCTGTGGGCTCGTGACCTCGTGGACGAGGTGCAGGTCGATGTGGAGCAGGTCGGGCTCGTTGCCCTCGCCCCGCCGGACGACGTGGTCGTCCCAGACCTTCTCCGCCAGTGTGCGTCCCACCGTGCATCTCCTCCCGACCCGCGGTACCCGCCAGCTTGCGTCTCGCATGCTGAGACGCGAGTATCGCTCCGTGGACAAGAGTAGCGGAGTCGGAGTGCTCGACAAGGCCGTCCTCGTGCTGGCCGCCCTCGAGGCCGGTCCCGCGAGCCTCGCCCAGCTCGTCACGGCGACCGGCCTGGCCCGCCCCACGGCGCACCGCCTCGCCGTCGCCCTCGAGCACCACCGGCTGGTGGGCCGGGACCTGCAGGGTCGCTTCGTCCTCGGCGACCGGCACGCGGAGCTGGCCGCCGCGGCCGGCGAGGACCGCCTCGTGGCCGTGGCGGGGCCCCTGCTGACGGCGCTGCGCGACAGCACGGGCGAGAGCGCGCAGCTGTACCGCCGCCACGGCGACCACCGGATCTGCATCGCGGTGGCCGAGCGGCTGCACGGCCTGCGCGACACCGTGCCCGTCGGCACCTCGATGACCATGGGGGCGGGCTCGGCCGCGCAGGTGCTGCTGGCCTGGGACGACCCCGAGCGCCTGTCGGTGGAGCTGCACCAGGCGAAGTTCGACGCCTCGGCCCTCGCGGGCGTCCGCCGCCGCGGCTGGGCGCACAGCGTGGGTGAGCGCGAGCCGGGCGTCGCCTCGGTCAGCGCGCCCGTGCGCGGCCCGTCGGGCCGGGTCGTCGCGGCCGTGTCGGTCTCGGGCCCGGCCGAGCGCCTGGGGCGCCACCCCGGCCGCCGGCACGCCGAGGCCGTCCTGGCGGCCGCGACGTCCTTCTCCGCGGCCCTGCAGCCCGCCGACAGCCTGGCGACGACCTCCTGAGCGAGCCCGGGGACGACGAAGGCCCCCGGTCGCTGACCGGGGGCCTCCTGAGGTAGCCCCGACGGGATTCGAACCCGCGCTACCGCCTTGAGAGGGCGGCGTGCTAGGCCGCTACACAACGGGGCCCTAGCTGACGTCCTGCGGGAGTCTCCCACCCGCCGGACCGCCGTGCAGAGCATACCTTCTCAGGTCGTCTGCGCAGCGCTGGGGTACCAGGACTCGAACCTAGACTAACTGGACCAGAACCAGTCGTGCTGCCAATTACACCATACCCCATGGTGAACTCCCGGCCGGAAGAACCGCTCGGGTGCGTGGACGACCATACCGGCTGCCGTCCCCGCTCCCAAATCGGCCGGGAGCCCCGTCAGGAGGCGGGGAGCTCCGCGCGCAGGCGGCGCAACCGGGCGAGGGAGGAGTCGCGGCCGAGGATCTCCATCGACTCGAACAGCGGGGGCGAGACCCGGCGGCCCGTCACGGCCGTGCGCAGCGGTCCGAAGGCGAACTTCGGCTTGATGCCCAGCCCGTCGACCACCGCGGCACGCAGGGCGGCCTCGAGCGCCGGCGTCGTCCACTCCCCCAGCCCGTCGAGCGCGGCCAGGCCGGCGTCCAGCACGTCGGCGGCCTCGGGACGCAGGGCCGCGACCGCCTCGGGCTCCAGCGCCAGGTCGGCGTCGGCGACGAACAGGAAGCCGAGCATGCCGGGGGCCTGGCCCAGCAGGGTCATGCGCTCCTGCACCAGCGGGGCCGCGGCGGCCAGCCGCTCGAGCTGCGCGGCCGTGGGCTCGGGGCCCAGCAGGCCGGCCGACTGCAGGTGCGGCACGAGGCGCGACCGGAAGTCGTCCGGGGCGAGCAGCCGCAGGTGGGTGGCGTTGATGGCCTCCGCCTTCGCCTGGTCGAAGCGCGCGGGCGAGGCGTTGACGTCGGCCACGTCGAAGGCCGCCACGAGTTCGTCGACCGAGAAGACGTCGCGGTCCTCGGCGATGCTCCAGCCGAGCAGCGCGAGGTAGTTCAGCAGCCCCTCGGGCACGAACCCCCGGTCCCGGTGCAGGAACAGGTTCGACTCGGGGTCGCGCTTGGACAGCTTCTTGTTGCCCTCGCCCATGACGTAGGGCAGGTGACCGAAGCGGGGTGTCCCGGTGGCCACCCCGATGTCGACGAGGGCGTCGTACAGCGCGAGCTGGCGGGCCGTGGAGGACAGCAGGTCCTCACCGCGCAGGACGTGGGTGATGCGCATGAGCGCGTCGTCGACGGGGTTCACCAGCGTGTACAGCGGTTCCCCGTTGGCGCGCACCAGGACCGGGTCGGGGAAGGACCCGGCCTTGAACTCGATGCGGCCGCGCACGAGGTCGTCGAAGGAGTAGTCCCGCTCGGGCACCCGCAGGCGCAGCGTCGGCTGCCGGCCCTCGGAGCGGAACGCCGCCACCTGCTCGGGCGTGAGGTCGCGGTCGAACCCGTCGTAGCCGAGCGCGGGCGAGCGCCCGGCGGCGCGGTGGCGCGCGTCGATCTCCTCCGCGGTCGAGTACGACTCGTAGAGGTGGCCCGCGGCGACGAGCCGCGCGACGACGTCGGCGTAGACGTCGCGGCGCTCGCTCTGCCGGTAGGGGCCGTCGGGGCCGCCGACGTCGATGCCCTCGTCCCAGTCCAGGCCCAGCCAGCGCAGCGCCTCGAGGATCTGGCCGTAGCTCTCCTCGGAGTCGCGGGCCGCGTCGGTGTCCTCGATGCGGAACACGAGCTTGCCGCCCGTGTGCCGGGCGTAGGCCCAGTTGAACAGCGCGGTCCGGATCAGGCCCACGTGGGGCGTCCCCGTCGGCGAGGGGCAGAAGCGGACCCGCACCGGGCTGGTCGAGGAGCCGGCGGAGGGGCTGGGCGCGGGGGCAGGCGTGGCGTCAGTCATGGCGGAGGCAGCCTACGGCGCGGCGGCGCCGCACCGCCCGCCCGCCGCCGCCCGGCTCGCGTCGGCTCGGCTCAGGGAGCGGTGAACGGGGTGACGAGGATCCCCAGGCCCTCGACCTCGATCTCGGTCCGGTCGCCGGGCCGGACCGGCCCCACGCCGGCCGGGGTCCCCGTGAGGATCACGTCCCCGGGCAGCAGGGTCATGGCGGAGCTGACGTGGGCGACGATCGCGGCGACGTCGTGGACCATGAGCGACGTGCGCCCGTCCTGGACGGTCTCCCCCACGTCGTGCGCCCCGCGGTAGCGCCGGGTCGTGATGCGCACGTCCGCCGGGTCGAACTCCGTCTCGATCCACGGGCCGAGCGGCGTGAACCCGTCCGCCCCCTTGGCGCGCCACCACTGCTTGTCCTTGTCCTGCAGGTTGCGCGCCGTGATGTCGTTGGCGACCGTGTAGCCGAACACGACCTCGGGGACCCGCGCCCTCGGCACGTCCTTGCAGATCCGCCCGATCACGAGCGCGAGCTCGCCCTCGTAGTGCAGCTCGCCGCCCGCCCACGCCGGCACCGCCACGGGGTCGCCCGGGCCCGCGACGGACGTGTTCGGCACGGTGAAGACCAGGGGTTCGGTCGGCAGCTCGTTGCCGAGCTCCTCGGCGTGCGCGGCGTAGTTGCGGCCGATCCCCAGGACCTTGCTGCGGGGGATGACGGGGGCGAGCAGCCGGGCGTCGGCGAGCGGGACGCGCTCCCCGGTCGGGGCCAGCGCGCTGTAGAGCGGGTCGCCCGAGACGACCAGGAGCTCCTCCTCGCCCACCGGACCCTCGACCACCCCGAAGCGGGGGTCGGAACCGCCGGCCGTGAACCTCGCGATGCGCATGGCGCCAGCCTAGGGGCGGGTCACGTCAGCAGGTCGCGCACCTGGTCGACGAAGAGGACGAGGAACAGCACGCCCGAGGCCGCGAGCACGGTGTTGGCCACCGGGCCGTTGCGGTGGGGCGCGGGCGTGCGCGCGGAGTTCAGGAGCAGGAGCAGGGTGAGGGCCAGGAAGGGCAGGAAGAAGGACCCGAGCACGCCGTAGGCGACGATCAGCCCGAACGGCTGGTCCAGGAACAGCAGGCTGATCGGCGGGAACGTGAGCCACAGCAGGTACAGGCGGAAGGGCCGGCTCCGCTGGGCGCTGCCGTCGGCGATGGCGCGGCTCGCCTCCTCCCCCGCCGGGCGGCGCAGGTTGGCCCAGAAGTCGGCGACCATGAGGCTGACGCCGTTCCAGACGCCGATGAGCGAGGAGAACGACGTGGCGAAGAACCCGACGAGGAACACGGTCGAGACGACCTGGCCGTAGCGCTCGCGCAGGACCGTGTCGAGGTCGAGCAGCCCCGCGTCCCCGGAGGCGATCTGCGCTCCCACGGCGGCGACGAGCTCGGCCCCGACCACCATCATCGCGACGACGAAGACGCCGGTCGTGGCGTAGGCGACCCGGTTGTCCCAGCGCATGACGCGCAGCCAGCTCGCCTCCCGCCAGCCCTTCGCGTTGATCCAGTACCCGTACGCCGCCATGGTGATCGTGCCGCCCACCCCGCCGATCAGGCCGAGGGTGTAGACCGTCGAGCCGTCCGGCAGCGCGGGCACCAGGCTGCCCGTCGCGCCCCCGCCGTCGACGAGGAGGAACACCGCGAGGCCGACCACGACGAGGAACATCACGCCGACGCAGGCGGTCATGACCTTCTCGAACACCGAGTAGCGGCCGAAGGCGACGAGCAGCAGACCCGTGGTCCCGCACAGCACGGCCCACGTCTTCAGCCCGAGGGCCGGGAACAGCGCCGCCAGCGGCAGCGCGGACGCGGTCATCGCCGAGGCGCCGTAGACGAACCCCCACACGACGACGTAGACGCCGAAGTAGACCGTCGTCCAGCGGCCCAGGCTGCGCCAGCCGGCGAACACCGTGGACCCCGTCGCGAGGTGGAACCGGCCGACCGCCTCGGCGAGGGCGATCTTCACGACGCAGCCGACGACCGCCGCCCACAGCAGCGCGTAGCCGAACCGGCCGCCGGCGATCAGGGTGGCGACGAGGTCCCCGGCGCCGACCCCGGTCGCCGCCACGACGATCCCCGGGCCGACCAGGCGCCAGCGGTGCGTGCGGACGTCGGCGGTGCTGGTCGCGGAGCTGCTCACGGGTCCTCCCGACGGCTTCGGCGCCCGGCTCCCGCGCCGGGACCCGGTGGGCACCGCACGCTAGCCGAGGCGGGGTGCTCGCGCGCGGGCCCGGCCGGGGGCACGCTGGCCCGCATGAGCGCACCCGCCGACCGCACCCCCGACGCCGCCGCCTGGGACGAGCGCTACGGCGCCTCCGACCGCATCTGGAGCGGGCAGGCCAACGGCGCGCTCGTCGCCGAGGTGGCGGACCTGGCGCCCGGTCGCGCTCTCGACGTGGGCTGCGGCGAGGGGGCCGACGCGGTGTGGCTGGCCCGGCGCGGCTGGCGCGTCACGGCGCTCGACGTCTCCCGCGTCGCGCTGGACCGGGCCGCGCAGCACGCGCGCGACGCGGACGTCGAGGTGACGTGGTGCCACGCCGGGCTGGTCGAGGCGGACCTGCTGCCCGGGTCCTTCGACCTCGTCAGCGCGCAGTACCCGGTGCTGCTGAAGACCCCGCAGGCCGTGGCCGAGCGGTGGCTGGCGGCACTCGTGGCCCCCGGCGGCACCCTGCTCGTGGTCCACCACGACCTCGACGCCTCCCCCGCGCAGCAGCACGAGGGCGGTCCCGACCCCGCGCTGCACGCGACCCCCGCGGACGTCGCCGCGGTCCTCGACGACGCCTGGGAGGTGCAGGTCCACGAACGGCGACCCCGCACCGTCACCGGGGGTGCGGGGGCCCACCACGTGGCCGACCTCGTGGTGCGCGCCCGCCGCCTCAGCGGCGGGTGACCCCCGCGCTGCGCAGGCCGTGCACGAGGCCGTCGACGAGGGCCTCCCAGCTGGCCTCGACGATGTTGCCGCCGACCCCCACGGTCTGCCAGCTCCGCACCCCGTCGGTGGTCTCGATGAGCACGCGGGTCACGGCGTCGCTGCCGTGCGAGGAGTCGAGGATGCGGACCTTGAAGTCGGCGAGCGTGAAGGTCTCCAGCTCGGGGTAGGCGGGCAGCAGGGCGGCGCGCAGCGCGGCGTCCAGCGCGTTGACCGGGCCGTTGCCCTCGCCGGTCGCGATGACCCGCTCGCCGCCCGCGTGCACCTTCACGGTGGCCTCGGAGACGCGGCCGCCGCCGGCCGTGCTCTCGGTGATGACGCGCCAGCTCTCGACGTCGAAGAACGACGGCCGCACCCCGGTCGTGTACTCCCGCAGCAGCAGGTCGAAGGAGGCGTCGGCCGCCTCGTAGGTGTACCCGGCGGCCTCGTCGGCCTTCACCCGCTCCGTCAGCCGGCCCAGCGCCTCCCGGTCCCCCGACAGGTCCACGCCCAGCTCCCGGCCCTTCAGCTCGATGCTGGCGCGGCCGGCCATGTCGGAGACGAGCATGCGCATGTCGTTGCCGACGGCCTGCGGGTCGATGTGCTGGTACAGGTCCGGGTCGACGCGGATCGCCGAGGCGTGCAGGCCCGCCTTGTGGGCGAACGCGCTGGCGCCGTAGTACGGCGCCCGGTTCACGGGCGGCACGTTGGTGATCTCGGCGACGGCGTGCGTGATGCGCGTGACCTCCCGCAGCGCCCCCGCGGGCAGCACGCGCCGGCCCACCTTCAGCTCGAGGTCGGCGACGACCGTGACGAGGTCGGCGTTGCCCGTGCGCTCGCCGTAGCCGTTCAGCGTGCCCTGCACGTGGACCGCCCCGGCGTCGATGGCGGCCAGGGAGTTCGCCACCGCGCAGCCGGTGTCGTTGTGCGCGTGGATGCCGAGCGGGACGTCCACGGCCGCGTGCACCTCGGTGACGACGGACGTCACCCACGGGGGCAGCATCCCGCCGTTGGTGTCGCACAGCACCACGACCTCCGCCCCGGCCTCCGCCGCGGCCCGCACCACGGCCAGCGCGTAGGCCGGGTCGTGGCGGTAGCCGTCGAAGAAGTGCTCCGCGTCGAGGAACACGCGGCGGTCCTCGCGGCGCAGCAGCGCGACGGTGTCGGTGACCATCGCGAGGTTCTCCTCGAGCGTGGTCCGCAGCGCCGCCGTGACGTGGCGCGCGTCGCTCTTGGCCACCAGCGTGACGACGGGCGTGGCCGCGTCGAGCAGGGCCCGCACCTGCGGGTCGTCGCCCGCCCGCACGCCCGGCTTGCGGGTCGCGCCGAACGCCGCGAGCAGCGCGTGGGAGAGCGTCAGCTCCTTCTCGGCGCGCGCGAAGAACTCGGTGTCTCGCGGGATCGCCCCCGGCCAGCCGCCCTCGACGAACCCCACGCCGAGGGCGTCGAGGTGCGCCGCCACGACGAGCTTGTCGTGCACGGACAGGGCGAGCCCCTCCTGCTGGGCGCCGTCGCGCAGCGTCGTGTCGTAGACGTCGAAGCGCGGCCCGGACCGCTCCTGCTCAGACAAGGCGGGTCATCCACCCGTGGGGGTCCTCGGCGCGGCCGTGCTGCAGGTCGAGCAGCGCCTCGCGGATCGAGGTGGTCACCTCGCCGGGCTCCCCGGCGCCGTGCACCAGCTCGCCGTCGGAGGAGACCAGGCGCCCGACCGGGGTCACGACCGCGGCGGTGCCGCACGCGAACACCTCGGTGATCCGTCCCGACGCGACGCCCTCGCGCCACTCGTCCACGCTGACGCGCCGCTCCGTCACCCGGTGCCCCCGGTCCGCGGCCAGCTGCAGGATCGAGGACCGCGTGATGCCCTCGAGGATCGTGCCGGTCAGCTCGGGCGTGACGATGCTGCCGTCGTCGTGGACGAAGAACAGGTTCATGCCGCCCAGCTCCTCGACCCAGCGGCGCTCGGCCGCGTCGAGGAAGCAGACCTGGTCGCACCCGTGCGCCGAGGCCTCGTCCTGCGCCGACAGGCTCGCGGCGTAGTTGCCGCCGCACTTGGCCGAGCCGGTCCCCCCGAGCGCGGCGCGGGTGTAGTTCTCGGACAGCCAGATCGAGACGGGCTTCACGCCGCCCGGGAAGTAGCTGCCGGCGGGCGAGGCGATCACGAGGTAGGTCACCTCGCGGGCGGGGCGGACGCCGAGGAACGACTCGGTCGCGACCATGAAGGGGCGCAGGTACAGGCTCGACTCGCCGCCGCTGGGGACCCAGCCCTCGTCGGCGCGCACGAGCGCGGTGATCGAGGCGAGGAACGCCTCCGTCGGCAGCACCGGCAGGGCCAGGCGCTCGGCGGAGCGCGCGAACCGGGCCGCGTTCGCCTCGGGCCGGAACGACCACACGCTGCCGTCGTCGCGCCGGTAGGCCTTCAGTCCCTCGAAGATCTCCTGCGCGTAGTGCAGGACGGCCGCCGCGGGGTCCAGCTGCAGCGGGCCGTACGGCACCACGCCGGCGTCGTGCCACCCCGTGTCGGAGGACCACACCGCGCGCGCCATGTGGTCGGTGAAGAACCGCCCGAACCCCGGGTTCGCCAGGATCTCCGCCCGCCGGGCGCTCGCCACGGTCGCCGTCGAGGCGGTCAGGGGGAACTCCAGGGCGGTGGTCGTGGCGCTCATGCGCTGATCTCCTCGGACGACGGGTGCGGGCCCCGGCCGCTGCCGGGCGGGGACCCCTGACGGTACCGCCGCGCACGGCGGGTGGGACGGGAGCGCGGGCCGGCCGCGGGGCCGGCGACGGCTCACCCGACGGCGAGCTCGGCCAGGGCGTCGCCGACGGTCGCGGTGCTCCGCGGCCCGCGCACCTCACCCGAGGCGCGGCGCGCGAGGTCCGCCGTGACGGCCCCGTCGACGCGCCGCGACGCGGCCTCCAGGCCGAGGTGGTCGAGCAGCATCGCGACGCTCAGCACGGCGGCCGTCGGGTCGGCGAGCTGCTTGCCCGCGATGTCGGGCGCGGAGCCGTGCACGGGTTCGAACATGCTCGGGGCCGTGCGGTCGGGGTTGATGTTGCCCGAGGCGGCGAGGCCGATGCCCCCCGTGATGGCCGCGGCCAGGTCGGTGATGATGTCGCCGAACAGGTTGTCGGTGACGATCACGTCGAACCGCGACGGGTTCGTGACCAGGAAGATGGTCGCGGCGTCGACGTGCAGGTAGTCGACCGCGACGTCCGGGAAGTCCGCGCCGACCGTCTCGACCGTGCGGCGCCACAGGTGCCCGGCGTGCACGAGGACGTTGTGCTTGTGCACCAGGGTGAGCGTGCGGCGCGGGCGCGCCTGGGCCCGGCGGAAGGCGTCGCGCACGACGCGCTCGACCCCGTAGGCGGTGTTCACGCTGACCTCGGTCGCGATCTCGTGCGGGGTGCCCACGCGCAGCGCGCCGCCGTTGCCGACGTAGGGCCCCTCGGTGCCCTCCCGGACGACGACGAAGTCGACCGCACCCGGGTCCCCCAGCGGCGTCGGCACGCCGGGGAACAGCGTCGAGGGGCGCAGGTTCACGTAGTGGTCGAGCTCGAAGCGCAGCTTCAGCAGGAGCCCGCGCTCGAGGACCCCGCTGGGGACGCTCGGGTCGCCCACCGCGCCGAGCAGGACGGCGCCGTGCCCGCGGACCTCGGCGAGCACGGAGTCCGGCAGGGCCTCGCCCGTCGCGTGCCACCGGCGGGCACCCAGGTCGTACTCGGTCGTCTCCACGCTCTGCCCGGTGCCGTCGAGCACGGCGTGCAGCACCTTCAGGGCCTCCGCCGTCACCTCGGTCCCGATGCCGTCGCCGGGGATGACCGCGAGTCGCAGAGTGTCCGCCATGAGCGGCGAGGGTAGCGGCGACCCGGACGACCGTGCAGCACGCGGGCAGCCGGCCGTCCTCCCGCGGGGGGAGGCCCCACCTCACCCTCCGGACTGACGTCCGCCCGGGGCCGCCCCGCCTACGCTCGTCGGGTGCCGCAGGACAACCTCGTCGAGCGCACGAGCGCCTGGTTCCGCGACCACGTCCTGCTCGTGGACAGCGCGCTGGCCGCGGTCCTCACCCTCTTCTGCGCCTCGCAGGCCAGCGGCTACCGGGTCGGCGGCGTGTTCTTCTCCGTCGCGCTGTGCGCTCCGCTGGCCCTGCGCCGCGTGCGCCCCGCCGTGTCGGGCGTGGCCGTGGCGGCCGCGGGGCTGCTCCAGCTGCAGCTGCTCGACACGGTGCTCCTCGCCGACGTCGCCGTCCTCTTCTCCCTCTACGCCCTCGCGGCCCACGCACCCCGCTGGGCGTCGCTCGCGGGGCTCGGCCTGGCGCTGTTCGGCTCCGGGGTCGTGGCGCTGCGCTACTTCTCCTTCGAGGGCGTCGTCGTGATGACGATCGTCGCCCTCTTCGCGGCCGTCACCTCGCTCGCGAGCTGGGCGCTCGGCAGCTTCCAGCGGGTCCGCCGGCAGAACGCCGAGCAGCTCGCGGAGCGCGCCCGGCTGCTGGAGGTGGAGCGGGAGAACGAGTCCCGGCTCGCGGTCACCGGCGAGCGGCAGCGGATCGCGCGCGAGATGCACGACGTCGTCGCGCACTCCCTGTCCGTGATCATCGCGCAGGCGGACGGCGGCCGCTACGCCGCCCGCACCGACCCGGCCCTCGGCGTCACCGCGCTGGACACCATCTCGGCGACCGGCCGGCAGGCGCTCACCGACATGCGCAGCCTGCTGGGCGTGCTGCGGGACGGGCCGGGCGACGAGCGGGCACCCCAGCCCGACGTGGCCCGGATCCCCGAGCTCGTCCGGGAGGTCCGCGCCAGCGGCCTCGACGTCCGCGTGGACGTGGCGGGCGAAGCCCGCCCGCTCCCGCCCGCGGTGCAGCTCGCGGCCTACCGGATCGTGCAGGAGTCCCTGACGAACGTCCTCAAGCACGCGGGTCCTGCGGCCCGTGCGGAGGTCCTCGTGCGCTGGGACGCCGACGCGCTGCGGCTCGCGGTCGACGACGACGGCCGCGGCG
>NZ_JAAALN010000062.1 GCF_009906795.1 Kineococcus siccus | reverse complement strand
GGGGAGTGGTGGGCGGGCAGAAGCGGCGGCGCTGCGAGCGGCCAGCCGTCGATCCTTGCGGCGTTGTGCTCGACGCTGCTGCCCTAAGGACTGATCCACCCGCTGGATCGTCGGCGCGTCGCGGGCTGGCGGCCCCGCGGCCAGGTCGTCCATCAGCTCCCGGGCGGCCGCGGCGATGGAGGTGGCGTCGCGCTGGTGGCGCTCCGCGGCGATCTGCCGGGCTCGGCGCCAGATGTCCTGACTGAAGGGGCCCTCGACGGTGTCGGCCAGTGTCCACGTCAGGGTGATCCACCGGTCCTCACGCGGATCGTGCAGCCAGGCGCGGCGCACGTCGTAGGGGTCGTAGGCCACCTGCCACTTACCGTCCTGGGCGCTGATCCCGGAGTGGGTGTGCCGCAGTGGCCCCAGGTCGGGGCTGTCGTAGACGCGCTGGTGCAGGGTGAGGCCGTAGGCGCTGATCCGGCGCCAGGTCGTGGGGAGCAGCGCCAGGTACTCCCTCTCCCCGAACGGCACCGGCACGTAGCCGGCGTGGGTGATCATCGCGGCGTACATCTCGTTGGGGGAGAGAACCACCTCGGGGCGGTGGGGGTCGCGCAGGCCGTTGTGTGGGCGGTTCTGCCAGATGGTGACGATGAACTGATCGAGCAGGTCCTGCAGCTCGTGCAGGGTGTAGGTGGCTCCCGAGGCGATGGCCGCTTCGACGTCGCTGCCGCGGCGGGTCACCGACCGTCCGGTGTAGGCGGCGAGGTACTGCACGAACAAGGTGTTCAGAGAGGAGAAGGTGCGCTCGACGACGCCCTTGTCGGTGGGCGTGCGAGGCGCAGCCGGTTGCAGGCTGACGCCGAGGCTGGCGCAAGCGTCCTGGAAGCGACGCGAGAGGAACACCTTGCCGTGATCGACGACGATGGTCTCGGGAACGATGACCGGCCGGGCGGCGGCGTGACGCAGGCGGTCGTCGGCGTCGATGAGTTGGCGGTAGGGCAGGACGGAGGCGTCCAACCGCAGGGCGGCGGCCCACCCCGGGCGCATCGGCTCGGGCACGATCATGCGGGCCAGCAGCATGGCCGTGTCCACGCTCTTGCTGGCGCGGGGACTGAGCAGCGCGGCGCAGATGCTGCGGGTGGCGACGTCGATGGCCAAGGTCACCTCGGCGCGGCCGTGGACGCCGTCGGAGTACTCGACCATCACATCCAGCAGGGTCGCGTCGATCTGCACCTGCTCCCCGGGACGGGTCGCGACGGTCGGGGTAAAAGGACGCTCGGGGCGGTTGGCCGCGGAGCGGCGGGTGGTCGCGTCGCCGAAGGTGTAGCGGCCGGCGTCCAAGGCGGCGATGAGCCGGTAGAAGCTCGTGCGCGAAGGCAAGATTTGCTCGGCGATGTCCTCGCCGTGCTCGAGGCGCAGGCGCTGCTCGACGCGCAGCAGCAGGCGGCTGCGGGTCCCGGTCGATCGGGGGGTTTCGGTCTCCATCAGCTCTGCGGTCACAGCGACGACGCGTGGATCGATGCGCCCGGTCGGTAGTGATCGACGTGCTGCGCGGTGGTCGACGAGACCCCACAGGCCGTGCTGCTGGTAGCGCTGGCAAAGCCGGCGCAGGTGGCGGTCGCTGACGGGGTGTCCGTTGGCCGACAGGAGCTGTGCTTTGGTGATGCTGCGTGACCGCAGGGAGGGTGACAGAAGCGTTCCGCCCGCCCAGGGCGAGCGGTGATCAACGCCGGGGGTCAGTACGTCCAGGACCTGCTGCTCCCAGAAGCGGGCTTGCTGCAGAGCCCGTGCTGGAACGGCCTGGAGCCAGGTGATGTCGGCGACAGGGGAGACGCTAAGAGCCTTCGCGTGGAAGATTTCCACGTCGTGGTAGGCGAAGAGGTCGACGGTGCTGTGGCGTTGCTCGGCGCCGGTGATCAAGCGCAGCGTCAAGATCGCACCGTCCACGCCGACGACCGTGTGAGGTGCGCCGTCCAGCAGTAGCTGATCGCCGATACCCAGGTGTTCCACGGCTCACCTCGCCCGCTGCGGTGAGTTCAAGGCGGTGGTGATCAAGCTGGTGTCGCTCAGCGGAAGGTACTGCTCGTAGGTCAGCACCTGCCGCCACAGCAAGTGGTACAGCACTGCCGGCCACTGCAAGCCGTCACCGCAGGCACGCAGGCCGTCGGCCAAGGGGAGTGGGGACCGGAAGGTGTCCGACAAAGCGGCGACCATGGCGGGGTCGGTGCCGAAGCGGGGGTGGCGGTAACCGGCCAACCACCTCACGTTGCGTGCATGTACGACGTCGAGATCCGTGCAGACGCGGTACTGCCAGCCGAGCTGCTGGCATAGCCGCTTAGTCCGGTCGAACACCTGCTCCGTGGCGGCGTCGAGACGGGCGAGCGGGCGCACGTCGACCACGACACCCGAACCGTCACGAAGGCGTAGGAAGAAGTCGGGTGCGTGTGAGGGTCCGCGGCTAACTCGTCCTTCGTCACCGCGGACGGCTCCTGCGGCATCTTCGAACATGATCCAGAAGGGTTGGGAGGCGATGCCCGTGACGTCGGGGTCGTGATCGAAGAGCATCAGGTGGTCGCGCTCGAGCCAGGACTCGTACCCGATGGACCGGCCGGTGGTGGCCGCCCACCACCAACCGTCATAGCTGCGCTTGTGCGGCCAGGTCGGGAACGCCCGCACCGGGGCGACGACCTCGAAGGCGATGTCGCCAGCGTCAAGCGGCGTGGCGATGCGGGCAGTGCCGTCGTCAGCGATGAAGCACAGCCGGGCCGAGCACGTCGTGTCGACGTCCACTCAACCAGCGTCCTCTTGGGCCGGCCGTGGGACAAGTAGCTGGGACGTTGGGACAACAAGACTGGGATTTGGGACAAGATGACTGGGATTGGGACATGTGCACTGGGACGGGACATGGGGCCGGGGCAGGGAGCGGAGCCGGGTCCGCACGCCGCTTTGACATAATGAGCATTATCGGCGTTGCCGGGAGGGCGTGCTGAGACCACTCTCGCCGAGTCGCTTCGACGTCGCCCGTGCTTCCGTGCTTGCGTCACCCCGTGACCCGCGCTGACGACACGACCGCACCCGATCGCGAGGCCCTCGTGCGCGGCCTGGCGCGCGACGCCCTGGGCAGTGACACCACCATCGGCCGCGTCGACGTGCTGACGTCCGGCCCCGCCGGCGCGGTCCTGGTGCTGCGCCTGGCCGACGCCCCCGACGTCGTGGCCAAGCTGGCCCCGGTGACGGCACGCCCCGCCGTCGACCTCCGGCGGACGGCCGCCGTCGCCTCGATGGTCCGGGCCGCGGGCGCACCCGTGGCGGCCGTCGTGGCGGCCGGGGACGCCGGCCCCTGGCAGTACCTCCTGCAGCTCGAGGTCCCTGGGCGGGCGTGGCGCGACGTGGTGCGGCAGCTGGACGCCGCGGCCGCCGCGGCCGCCCGCCGGGAGATCGCCGCAGCCGTCCGGGCGGTGCACAGCGTCGAGGTCGACGGGTTCGGCGAGTTCACGGCCACCGGGGAGGTCGCGGCCGCTCCCGACCTGCTGGGTGCCCTGCGGCGCCGCGCCGACCTGCGGATCCTCGACACCGCCCGACGGGAGCTGTTCCTGGAGGTGCTCGACGAGCGCGCCGGGCTCTTCGCCGTTCCCGGCCGGCCCACGGTCTGCCACGACGACCTGCACCACGGCAACGTCCTGTTCCGGCCGGCGTCGGGCGGGTGGACGCTGAGCGGGATCATCGACTGGGACAAGGCGTGGGCCGGCCCGGCCGACGCGGACACCGCCCGCCTGCAGTTCTGGGACGACATGACCGACCCGGTCCCTGATCGCCACCACGACGCGGCGCTCCCCCCGCGAGCCAGCGACCGAGACCTCGTCCACCAGCTGCTGTGGTGCCTCGAGCACGACTGGGCCACCCCTCGCCACCGCGGTGACACCACGGCCGTCCTCGACGCGTTGTCGGTCGCCCGGCATCGACACCCCCGCCCCAAGGACGCATAACGGCGAATATGCTGACGCCGATGCATCACTCCCCCGATACCGTTGCAGTGCAACACTTCTGCTGGACACCGTCCGTGTCCGGGTGGTAACCTCTCCCCCATGACTCCCCCGTTCTCCGGGGTTTCCCCGCAGCTGGACGAGACGACCGCGCTGCCGACGGCGCACGCGGCCTACGAGGTGGCACGACTCCCCCGCAAGGACTCGCCGCACACTGTCGCCGCCCGGCGTCGTGACGTCGGCGGGATGCTCCCCCGCCTCGCCGTGGCCACCGGCTCCCCCGTCGACGACCTCGTGGTGGCCGACCTCACCGTGCCGGCGCTGCGCGCCGCCTTCGCCGACTTCGCCGGGACCCACGCCCGGAGTTCCATCGCCCGCTGCTGGTCGACGTGGAACGGCTGGTGCGACTTCCTCGTGGCCGAGGAGGCGTTGCCGGGCAACCCGATGGCCGGCGTCGCCCGACCCAGGCCGGCACGTCAGGCGCCGAAGCCGCTGCGCGGTGAGGACACCCCCGAACTGCTCCTGGCCTCGGTCGCCGCGGGCGCGCGGCAGGCGCGCCGGCCGTGGCCCGAACGCGACCTCGCCCTCATCGCCACGCTCCTCGTCAGCGGCATCCGCAGCGCGGAACTCACCGGCCTGCGGGTCGGCGACCTCGTCGGCGGTCCGGGCGACGAGCGGTTGCACGTGCGCGGCAAGGGCAACGCCGAACGCAGCGTCCCCGTCGAGCCCGCGCTCGCGGAACTCCTGCGCGCGTACCTGACGAGCCGGTCGGTGCGTCTGCTGGGCGGGCGCCCTGCGCGGCTGGACGCGCCGCTCTTCGTGGACGCGGCCGGGCGGCCCCTGACGCGCAACCAGCTGCAGTACCTCGTGCGCAGCTGCTACCGCTCCGCGGGCATCCACGACCGGGTGCACCGCGGCTCGCTCGTCCACGCGCTGCGGCACACCTTCGCCACCCGGGTCGTGGCGAGCGGCGCCAGCGCCGTCGAGGTGATGCGCCTGCTCGGCCACCAGAGCCTCACCACCTCGCAGCAGTACGTGGACGCAGGCGCCCAGGAGCTGCGCTCGGCCGCGGCGGGCAGCGCGTCCTACGCGGCGCTGCGACAGTTGGCGTCGCGTCGCTGAGACGCCTGGCCAGCCCCCGCGCCGCCCGTCGGCCGGCACCGCTCGCCCACGTCCCCCCGTCACTCCGCGGTGGCATCCCGTTCACCCGGTGTGGTTAGCCTGCGCGTCACCCGACCGGAAGGCACCACCGTGGCACCCCGCTCCTCCCGTCCCGCCCGCACCGTGCTGCTCGCCACGACGACCGTGGCCGCCCTGGCCGCCGCCGTCACGGCGGCGCCGGCCGCCGGGGCCGCGCCCGTCCCCGCGCGGCCGTTCGTCAGCGAACTGCACTACGACAACGCCGGGACGGACACCGGCGAGTTCGTGGAGGTCCAGCTGCCGGCGGGCACGTCGAGCGCCGGGTGGTCGATCGCCCTGTACAACGGCGGCAACGGCGCGGCGTACACCACCTCTCCGCTGCCGGTGGTGCAGGCGCCCGCCGACGCCCCCGCCGTCACCGTCGTCACCTACCCCGCCAACGGCATCCAGAACGGCTCGCCCGACGGGGTGGCTCTGTTGGACCCGGCCGGCGCCGTCGTGGAGTTCCTGTCCTACGAGGGCACCGTGACGGCGACCGACGCCGCTGTCGGCACCAGCACGGACATCGGTGTAGCGGAGGCGGGCACCGAGGAGGCGGGGCAGTCGCTGTCCCGCACGGTCACGGCCGCCGGTGACCTGGTGTGGGCGGGGCCCGCCGCGGCGACGCCGGGCCGGGTCAACGCCGCGGCCCCGACGGCTCCGCCGCCCGCCGCCGTCTGCACCGCCGCCGCGATCGCGGTCGGAGCGGTCCAGGGCGACGGCCCGGCGACGCCGCTGGCCGGTACCGAGGTCGTCGTGCGGGGAACGGTCGTGGGCGACACGGCCGCGCTGGGCGGCTTCTACCTGCAGGACGGCGGGGACGGCTCCACCGCGACGTCCGACGGCGTGTTCGTCGTCTCCGCCGCGCCCGTCGACCTGGGCGACACCGTCGCCGTCCGGGGTACCGCCGAGGAGGGCTTCGCGCAGACCCAGGTCCGGGCGAGCGGTGTCGAGGTGTGCACGGACGGCGGCGCCGCGGACCTGCCCGCCCCTGCGACCCTGCCCCTGCCCTCGGGCGACGCCGAGCGGGAGCGCGTCGAGGGGATGCTGGTGCGCCCCGGCGCGACCCTCAGCGTGAGCGAGGTCTTCGCCCTCACGTCCTTCGGGGAGCTCACCCTGTCCTCGGGCGGCGTGCTGGTGCAGCCCACCGAAGCCGCCCGCCCCGGCCCGGGCGCGCAGGCCGTGGCCGCCGAGAACACCCGGCGCCGCATCGTCCTGGACGACGCGTCCGGGGCGCGCCGCAGCGTCACCGACCGTCCCTACCTCGCTCCGGGTGCGCCCGTGCGCGTGGGGGACGAGCTGACGTTCACCGCCCCCGTCGTCCTCGGGTTCGGCTTCGACCGCTGGCGGCTGCAGCCGGCCGACGGGACCGCCGACGGCACGTTCGCCCCGCAGGACACGCGCCCTGCGGCGCCCGCCGCGGTCGGCGGGGACGTGCGGGTCGGGGCCTTCAACGTCCTGAACTACTTCCTCACCCGCACGGGCACCGCCGCCCGCGGCGCGACCACCGACGCGGAGTTCGAGCAGCAGGCCGCCAAGATCGTCAGCGCCATCTCCGCCACGGACGCCGACGTCCTTACCCTCATGGAGATCGAAGACACCGCGAGCACCGGCTACGGCGACGGTTCGCCCGACCAGGCCGTGGCCGACCTGGTGCGCCGGCTGAACGCCGTGCCCGGCACCCGGCCCTGGGCGTACTCCCCGTTCCCAGCGGAACTGCTCGGCACCGATCGCGACGTCATCCGCAACGCGATCATCTACCGCCCCTCCGCGGTGCAGCCCGTCGGCGCGAGCGTCGGGCACGTCGACGAGGCGGCCTTCGGCAACGCCCGCGAACCGCTGGCGCAGACCTTCACGGCGGCCGGTGACACCTTCACGGTGGTCGCCAACCACTTCAAGTCCAAGGGGTCGGGCACGACGGCCACGGGCGACAACGCGGACACCGGTCAGGGCGCCTTCAACGGCGACCGGGTGCGCCAGGCCACCTCGCTCGCCGGGTTCCTGCGCGAGCTCACCGCCTCCAGCGGTGACCCGGACGTCATCTCGCTCGGCGACTACAACGCCTACACCGCGGAGGACCCGATCGTCGCGCTGCAGGACGCCGGGCTCACCGACCTGGGGACCCGCTTCGACGCCGGCCGCTACAGCTACGTCTTCGACGCCCTCTCGGGTTCCCTCGACCACGCCCTGACCACCGCGTCGCTGACCGCGAAGGTCACCGACGCGACCCACTGGAACATCAACTCCGTCGAGTCCGGCGCGTTCCAGTACTCCGGGGACGACGCGCTGTACGCCCCGGACCCCTACCGCGCCAGCGACCACGACCCGCTGCTGGTCGGTCTCGACCTCGAGGCCGCGCCGCTGACCTGCCAGGGCGAGGTGCCGACCCTCGTCGGGACCGAGGGGGCGGACGTGCTGCGCGGCGGCAACGGCCGCGACGTCGTCGTCGCCCTCGGGGGCGACGACCGCATCGAGACCGGCAACGGGGACGACCTGGTCTGCGCGGGCGGCGGCAGGGACGTCGTGGTGGCCGGCAACGGCCGGGACACCGTCTACGGCGGCGCGGGCGACGACCGGCTCGACGGCGGCAACGGCGACGACCGCCTGACCGGCGGGGCCGGGACCGACGCCCTGCTGGGCGGCAACGGCAACGACGTCGAGGTGCAGGACGGCCCCGACGCCTGAGGCTCGCGCCCGACCGCGGTGCCGGCGACGAGTCCGCGCCGGCACCGCGGTCAGCCGGGTACGACCACCGCTGGACGCACACCCGACGAGCACGGCGGCGTGGACGCCGGCGGCATCCGTGGACGGGGAGTCCCGGGGCCGCGGCGGAACTCCCCTCGTCCTGGTCCACGGCGGGTTCGGCACCGCCGAGACGTTCTCGGCCACGGCACCGCAGTGGGCGACCGACCGGCGCGTGGTCTGCCTGGAGCGGCGAGGACACGGGCACACACCGCCCTGCTCTCGGATTCCGCTCGGCCACAGCGGGTCCGGAGCGTCACCGCCTGACGGGCCGCGCCTGCGTCAGCAGGTCGCGACGAACCGCCGCAGCACTCGGACGCCGAACTCGAGGGCGTCGACCGGGACCCGCTCGTCGATGCCGTGGAACATGCCCGCGAAGTCCAGGCCCGCCGGCAACCGCAGCGGAGCGAACCCGTACCCGCGGATGCCGAGGCGCGCGAAGGACTTGTTGTCGGTGCCGCCGGCGAGGCAGTAGGGCAGCACGACCGCGTTCGGGTCCTCCTCGGCGAGGACGGCGCGCATCCGGTCGACCAGCGGCGCGGCGAACTCCGTCTCCAGGGCGCGGTCGACGTGCACCTCCTCGACGTCGACGCGCTCCCCCGCGAGCTCGCGGATCGTCGACAGCAGCTCCTCCTGCCGCCCCGGCAGGAACCGGGTGTCGATGAGCGCCGTCGCCGTCCCGGGGATCACGTTGTGCTTGTAGCCCGCGTCCAGCGCCGTGGGGTTCGAGGTGTTCTGCAGCGTGGCCCCCACCCAGCGCGCCGTCGTGCCGAGCTTGGCGAGCAGCAGCGAGGGATCGGTCTCGTCGAAGGTGACCCCGGTGATCTCCGAGACGCCCTGGAGGAACTGCCGCACGGTCGCGGTGTACTCCAGCGGCCACCCGTAGGCGCCGATGCGGGCCACCGCGGCGCACAACCGGGTCACGGCGTTGTCGGTGCCCACCTGGGAGCCGTGACCGGCGCGCCCGTGCGCCACCAGCCGCAGCCAGGCGATGCCCTTCTCGGCGGTCTGCAGCAGGTAGGCGCGCTGGCCGTCGATGTCGACGGAGAACCCCCCGACCTCGCTGACCGCCTCGGTCACGCCCTCGAAGAGGTCCGGGCGCTCGTCGACCAGCCAGCGCGCCCCCTGGACCCCGCCCGCCTCCTCGTCGGCCACGAACGCGAAGACGAGGTCGCGGGGCGGGCGCGTGCCCGTGCGCGCCAGGTCGCGCACGACCGCGAGCAGCATCGCGTCCATGTCCTTCATGTCCACCGCGCCGCGACCCCAGAGGCACCCGTCGGCGATCTCGCCGGAGAACGGGTCGACCTTCCAGTCCTCGGCGCGGGCCGGGACGACGTCGAGGTGGCCGTGCAGCAGCAGCGCCCCGCGCTCCGCCGTCCCCCGCTCCTCGCCCGGCACGCGCACCACGACGTTGCCGCGGCGCTCGTGCCCCTCGAGGTACTCGGGCGCCAGGCCGACCTCGGTCAGCAGGCCCATGACGTGCTCGGCCGCCACCCGCTCCCCGGGGCCCGACCCGTCCCCGTAGTTCGACGTGTCGATGCGCAGCAGGTCGCGGCAGATGTCCACGACCTCGCGCTCGGCCGTCGCGCCAGCAGCTGTCCCGGTGGTCTCGCTCACAACCGCCACGCTAGTAGCTCCGCGATGCGGGGCACCTGCGGCACGGGTGGCGGTAGCGTCCCGACCCCATGGACACCGTTCGCGTCGACGCGGCCACCGCGCAGGGTCGCGTGCCGGGAGCCTCCGAGCGCGACGGCGCGGGCCCGCCCGCCGCGCCGGGTGAGCACCGCGGGCTCTCCGACAGCGTCCACGAGGCGCTGCTGGAGCTGCTCATGAGCCGCGGCGTGGAGCCGGGTTCCGCCCTGCGCACGCAGGCCGTCGCGGACCGCCTCGGCGTCTCCGCGACCCCCGTGCGCGAGGCGCTCGCCCGGCTGGAGGCGACGGGCCTGGTCGTGCGCTCGGCGCGCCGCGGCTACCGGGCGGCGCCGCTGCTCACCCCGGAGGAGCTCGGCCAGCTCGTCGACGTGCGCCTGCTCGTCGAGCCGGGCAACGCCGAACGCGCCTGCCGCCGCTCCGACGACGCGTTCGTCCGGCGCCTGTGGGGTGCCGTCGAGGCGCAGCGGACCGCCCCGACCGGTCCCGGCTACGCCGGCTTCAAGGAGTACCTGCGCGCCGACTGGTCCTTCCACGAGCTCGTCGCGGAGGGCACCGGCAACCCCTTCATCGTGCGGACGCTGGACTCCTTCCGCGGGTTCGTGCAGCGCCTGCACCAGGTGGAGGAGCGCGTCCCGGACGCCGCCGACAGCGTCGCCGAGCACGAGGCCATCGTCCGGGCCTTCGAGCAGCGGGACCCGGCGGGAGCCGCCGACGCCATGCGGCGTCACCTCGAGCGGGTGCTGCGACGGGCGGCGCCGGGCTGACGCGGGCAGGCTGGGCCCCGCGCCGTCCGGCCCACCCGCCGGGTGTCGGCGTTGACACCGCCGCCGGGGGTGCTGCACCCTCATCACCGAGCAGAACCTGATTTTCTATAGAATCTGACCGCCCGCAGGAACCACCGATGGAGCGATCTTGAGCACGAGCGACGACGCCACCGCGCCCGCCACCACGGTCTTCGACGGCTACCCGGACGTCCTGACCCGGGAGAACTGGCCGATCACCGTCCCGATGATGCCGCACCCGCACGTCCTGCCGGACGGCACGACGGTGCAGGAGCAGTCCGCCGAGGGCTGGGCCGCGACCCTCGACGTCATGGTCGACGCGGGCTACACGAGCATCGACCCGACCGACACCTGGATCCGCATCGCGGACCTCTCCCCCGAGCGGCTGCAGGAGTTCGCCCGGACGGTGCGCGGCGCCGGCCTCAGCATCCCCGCCTTCTCCACCTCGCGCCGCAGCGTGATGGACCCCGAGCACGCCGAGGAGCACCTCGCCTACTCCCACCGGGCCATCGACGCGTGCGCGGCCATCGGGATCCCGCTGGTCAACTTCGGCTTCATGCGCGGCCTGACCCCCGACCAGGCGAAGGCCCTCTGGTTCTGGCTCGAGCCTGGCCCCGCCGACGACCCCTCCCCCGAGGCCCGGGCGCTCGCCGTCGCGCGCATCAAGGAGCTCGCGGAGCACGCCCAGGGCGTCGGCGTGCAGATCGCGCTGGAGATGTACGAGGACACCTACCTCGGCACGGCGGACTCCGCCGTGCGGTTCATCCACGAGGTCGGCATGGACAACGTCGGGCTGAACCCCGACTTCGGGAACATCCTGCGGCTGCACCGCGAGGTCGAGCCGTGGCTCGAGATCGCCGAGAAGATGCTGCCGCACACCAACTACTGGCACCTGAAGAACTACTACCGGGACGAGGAGCCGAACACCGGCTCCGTGCGCACGCACCCGGCGCCGCTGGAGTTCGGCACGATCAACTACCGCAAGGCCATCCAGCTGGCGATCGACTCCGGCTTCCGGGGCGCCTTCTGCGTCGAGCACTACGGCGGCGACAGCATCAGCGTCGGCGCCACCAACCGCGAGTACATCCGGCGGGTCCTGCCCCGCAGCACGCCGCTCGCCGGCTGACCGCACCACACCCCAGCACCCACCGCCACCGCCACCGATCGAGGGAGATCACTCCATGACCCGGATCTTCGGGGACCCGTCGTCGTTCGTCCCGGACGCGCTCGCGGGGTTCGTGGACCTGTACTCGTCCTACGTCCAGCCCGTCCCGCACGGCGTCGTCCGCTCGACCGCCAGCCCGCAGGGCAAGGTGGCCGTGGTCGTCGGCGGCGGGTCCGGCCACTACCCGGCCTTCGCCGGCTACGTCGGCCCGGGCCTGGCCGACGGTGCGGTGTGCGGCGACGTCTTCGCCTCGCCGTCGACGCGCTGGGCCTACGACGTCGCCAAGGCCGCCGACCACGGCGGCGGCGTCCTGCTCGGCTTCGGCAACTACGCGGGCGACATCCTCAACTTCGGCCTGGCCGCCGAGCGGCTGCGCGCCGAGGGCATCCCCGCCGAGCTCCTCGTGGTCACCGACGACGTCGCGAGCGAAGGACAGGGCGCGAACAACCAGCGCCGCGGCATCGCGGGCGACGTCGTGGCGTTCAAGATCGCCGGCGCCGCGGCCGAGGCCGGGTACTCCTTCGACGACGTCGTACGCGTGTCCCGCTTCTGCAACGACGTCACCCGGTCCATGGGCATCGCCTTCGAGGGCTGCACGCTGCCGGGCGAGACCGAACCGCTGTTCACCGTCACCAAGGGCCACATGGGCGTCGGCCTCGGCATCCACGGTGAGCCCGGCATCTCCGAGGAGCCCATCGGCACCCCGCAGGAGATCGCGGACCTGCTCGTCGACCGGGTGCTCGGGGGCAGGCCCGACGAGGCCCCCGACTCCGGGCGCATCACCGTGCTGGTCAACGGCCTCGGCTCCACGAAGTACGAGGAGCTGTTCCTCCTCTACGCACCCATCGCCGCGAAGCTGCGCGCCGCGGGCTACGAGATCGTCGCCCCGCAGGTCGGCGAGCTGGTCACGTCGCTGGACATGGCGGGGGCCTCGCTCACCGTGACCTGGCTGGACGAGGAGCTCGAGACGCTCTGGACCGCCCCGGCGCAGACCCCCGCCTTCTCCACAGGCGCCACCATCGAGACGACCCCGGCCGAGCCGTACGTCGTGCCCGACGAGGCCTCGGTCAGCTACGACGGGACGCCCGCCGACGCCGCGGCCGCCGGGGCCCGCATCGCGGGGCTCGTCGAGGTCGTGCGCGACGCGCTGCACGGAGCGGAGGAGGAGCTCGGCCGCATCGACGCCGTCGCCGGCGACGGCGACCACGGCGTCGGCATGGCCCGCGGCTCCACTGCCGCCGCCGAGGCGGCCCGCACGGCCTCCGACGCCGGTGCGGGCGCCGCGTCCACGCTCGCCGCCGCGGGTGACGCGTGGGCCGACCGCGCGGGCGGCACCTCCGGAGTGATCTGGGGCGTGCTCCTGCGGGCCTTCGCCGAGGCGCTGGGGGACGAGGGCACCCCCGACGCCCGGGCGGTGGCCGCGGGGGCCACCGCCTCCGTGGAGGCCGTCATGCGGCTCGCCGGGGCGCGCGTGGGCAACAAGACCATGCTCGACGCCCAGGTGCCGTTCGCCGAGACGCTCGCCGCCCGCGTCGAGGCCGCCGACGACCTCGCCACGGCGTGGCGCGCCGCGGCGGAGGCGGCGACCACGGCCGCCGACGCCACCAAGGAGCTGCGGCCCCAGATCGGCCGCGCCCGGCCGCTGGCCGAACGCTCGCTCGGCCACCCCGACGCCGGCGCCGTGTCGCTGGCGCTCGTGGCCCGCACCGTCGCCGACGCCCTCGGCTGAGCTCTCCCCGACCACCACCACCCCAGGAGGAACCCGTGAGCGACACCCCGCTGCGCGTCGTGCTGGCCGCCGACGACGCCGGCGTCCAGTACAAGGACGCCATCAAGGCCGACCTGCTGAAGGACCCCCGCGTCGGTGAGGTCATCGACGTCGGCGTCAACGGCGACGAGAGCAAGGCCTACCCCCACGTGGCCGTCGACGGGGCCCGCAAGATCGCGGCCGGCGAGGCCGACCGCGGGATCTTCGTGTGCGGCACCGGGATGGGCGTCGCGATCTCGGCGAACAAGGTCAAGGGCATCCGCGCCTCGGTGGCCCACGACAGCTTCTCCGTCGAGCGCCTCGTGCTGTCCAACGACGCGCAGGTGCTCGCGCTGGGGCAGCGCGTGATCGGCCTCGAGCTGGCGCGCCGGCTGGCGCGGGAGTTCCTGGGCTACGCGTTCGACCCGACCAGCGCCTCGGCCGAGAAGGTCGAGGCCATCTCCAGCTACGAGGACCCCAACCACGACGCGGACGCCGCCGCGTCGGCGTCCTCCTGAGGACGTCGCCGACCGCGGCGGCGAGAACCCCGCCGCGACCCCGCCCCTGACGACCGAGGACACTGCACGACCATGAGCACCCGTCAGCGCCCCCTCGTCGGCGTGAGCCTGAAGATGTACTTCGGGCTGGCCCGCACGCGCAGCTACCTCACCGAGGTGGCCGCGCTGGGCGCGCACGCCGAGGCGTGCGGCGTCGACGCCTTCGTCATCCCGGACTTCCTCTCCCTCACGACCGGGGTGGAGCTGCTGCGGGGCACCGGCGTCGCCGTGGGGGCGCAGGACGCCTCCTGGGAGGACTTCGGCGCGCTGACCGGCGAGGTCTCCCCCGCGGCCCTGGCCGAGGCGGGCGTCCGCTACGTCGAGCTGGGGCACGCCGAGCGGCGGCGGATGTTCGCGGAGGACGACATCGTCACGGCCCGCAAGGCCGCCGCCGTGGCTCGCAACGGCCTGGTCCCGCTGATCTGCTTCGGCGAGAACACCCGGGTCGACGTCGAGGACGCGGCCCGGGTCACCATCGGGCAGGTCCTGGCGGCGCTGGAGGACGTGCCGCCGGAGGCCGAGGTCGTCCTCGGCTACGAACCCAACTGGGCCATCGGCGCCTCCGAGCCGGCCTCCCCCGACCACGTCGTCGGCGTGACCACGCGCCTGCGAGAGGCGGTCGCCCACCGCACCGGGAGGACGCGCATCCTCTACGGCGGCAGCGCCGGCCCCGGGTTGTTCGCCCAGGTCGCCGACGGCGTCGACGGCCTCTTCCTCGGCCGGTTCGCCCACGACGTGGCGAACTTCCGCACCGTCATCTCCGAGATCGGCGCCACGCGCGGCACCGGTCCCGCCCCGCACGACGCCTGACCCACCCCGCGGTCAGGCCACCGCACGCTCCTCGACCGAAGGAACCGGAGACACCTCGTGGCCACTCCCCGCACGGACAAGATCACCAAGGTCGCCCAGGTCGGCACCGGGTACATGGGCGGCGGCATCGCCCAGTCCCTCGCCCTGGCCGGCAACGACGTCTGGCTCGCCGACGCGGACGCGGAGTCGACGCACCGCAACCACGAGCGGCTCCTGAAGGAGTCGCGGCTGTTCGAGGGCCAGGGCCTGTTCGCGCCGGGCAGCACCGAGGTGCTCGAGCAGCGCCTCCACCCCGCCGACAGCATCGAGGAGGCCGTCGCCGACGTCGACTTCGTCGAGGAGGCCGTCTTCGAGGACCCGCAGGTCAAGAAGGACGTGCTGACCCGCGTCGAGGCGGCCGTGACCCCCGGCACCATCATCGGCACGAACACCTCGACCATCCCGGTGAAGGTGCTGGCCGAGGCGCTGACCGACCCCTCGCTGTTCCTCACCGTGCACTTCTCGAACCCGGCCCCGTTCATCCCCGGTGTCGAGCTGGTCATGGGTGAGGCGACGAACCCCGCGGTGCTGCCGCTGATCGACGACCTCCTCACGCGGGCGGGCCGTCGCGGCGCCCAGGTCAAGGACGTGCCGGGGTTCGTCCTCAACCGCCTGCAGTACATGCTCCTCAAGGAGGCCATGACCATCGTCGAGGAGGGCGTCGCCACCCCCGCCGACGTGGACACGATCGTCTCCACCACCTTCGGGTTCCGCCTGCCGTTCTTCGGCCCGTTCGCCATCGCGGACATGGCGGGCCTCGACATCTACGCCAAGGGCTTCGCGGTGCTGGAGGGCCACTTCGGCGACCGGATGTCCGCGCCGGGCAACCTGACCGAGCTCGTGGCGGCCGGCAAGTACGGCACGAAGACCGGTTCCGGGTTCCTCGAGCTGGCGCCTGAGAAGCTCACCGAGCTGATCGAGTACCGCAACAAGGCCTACAAGAAGATGCAGGAACTGCTCGAGGACCTCGGTCCCTCGCCGCTGGCGGAGTGAGTTCCCCGGGTGTGCGCGGTCGCCGCGGTAGCGTGACGGCGACCGCGCACACCGGGTGCGGGGTCCGAGGAGGAGACGCGTGACCCGCGAGCGGTCCGGCCGCCTGCCGTTGGCGGACAAGATGTACGGCGTGCTGCTCGAGGAGTTCCTCGACGGCACGCGCGCCCCCGGCGACGACCTGAACATCGCGACGCTCTCCCGCGAGCTGGACGTCAGCCAGACGCCGCTGCGCGAGGCGCTCGCCCGGCTGGAGCACACGGGGCTCGTGCGGCGCGAGGCGCTCAAGGGGTACCGCGTCGCTCCCCTGCCGACCGACGACGAGGTCGGCCAGCTCCTCGAGGCGCGCCTGGTCCTCGAACCCCCCATGACCGCGGGGGCGTGCCGCCGCGCGTCCGGGGACCTCCTGCACGACCTGCAGCGCAGCATCGACGTGCTGGTGCTCGCCTCCGGCGGTGCGCCCGACCGCCGCTCGGCGCGCGAGTGGTGGGTGGCCGACGAGACGTTCCACACGCTGATCGCCCGCCGCAGCGGCAACGTGTACCTGGCCGCGGCCTACACGGCGCTGGGCGGTCAGCTGCAACGGGTCCGCGTCGCCGCGGGCCCGGCCGGCCTGGACCCGCAGCACAGCGCCCGCGAGCACCAGCAGGTCCTCGACGCCATGACGGACGGGGACGCGGACCGGGCCGGGGACCTCATGCGGCAGCACCTCGAGCAGGTGCGGCAGCGCGCGACGAACAAGACGCGCCTGCTGTAGAGGCGGTGCTTGTCATTCATCTTCATTCGTTTGCTGTGAGGCTATAGTATGTGAAGGCCACGTCAGCCCCGCGCCGGCCACACCAGGGGCCGTCGAAACCGCACCCGGCCGCCCACCATCGACATGTCGGCCGCGCGCACCGGACCCTGCGAACCGTGAGCCTGGACCTGGCCTGAACCCGACCCGGGGTCGACACCATGGCCCTCCCCCGGTAGGAGCGACCGGTTCGGGGCAGGGGTTGCGTTCGTTGGACGCCCTGCTCCCCTGCTGGCGGAGATGACTGGCTTGCCGATGGCTATAGTATAAGAAGACAGTTCACCGTTCGGGCCCCTCCCACGGTTCCGCCGGCGCCAGCGGCTCACCGCGCAGCACCGACCCGATCCAGCCGTCACGACGGGTTCCCCGCTGGACGAGCAGGCCGCGCACGCGGCCCTCGACGCGGAACCCGCACCGCCAGGCCGTGCGTCGCGAGCCCCAGTTCTCGACGTCGGCGCGCCAGTGCACGCCGGCCAGCCCCAGGTCGGCGAAGGCCCACCGCAGGACGGTCCGCACCGCGCGCGCCGCGGTGCCCCTCCCCCGCGCCCAGGGCCCGAGGCCGAAGCCCACCTCGGCCCAGCCGGTGCCGTCCAGGCGGAGGTCCACCGTGCCCGCGAACCCGCCGTCGACGACGACGGCGAACGAGGCGGCCGTCCCCTCCTCCCAGGTCCGCTCGCACGCGGTCAGGAACTCCTCGGCCTCGTCGGGGCCGTACGGGGTCGGCACGACGGTGAACCGGACCGTCGCGGGGTCGACGCACTGCGCCACGATCCCCGCGAGGTCCGAGCGCCGATGACGACGCAGCAGCAGGTCGTCGCCGTCGCGCAGGACGAGGTCGTCGGGCAGGAGGAGGTCGTCGGGTCGCCGGGGTCGCGCCGGAGTCGTCACGGCCTCATCCTGTCGGGGGCGGCCCGCCCCGGACATCCTCGTTTCCGGCGCCACCCCGCAGCGACGCGGGCGGCCGCCGCGCCGAGCACAGGAGTGCCCTCATGGACGGCCCCGCGCAGCGACCGGTGACCACGGGCGGGTCCCTCTGCCTCGAGGACGTGCGGCTGGGCCCCGGCGACCAGGTCACGCTCCTGCGACTGCTGCTGACCGCGGTGCTGGCCGGGGCCGTGGCGGCCCTCCTGCTGACCGGCTCGCCGGTCCGAATCACGTGGGTCGCCGTCCTGGCCTCCGTGGCCGCCGCCCTCGACGCCGTCGACGGGGTGGTGGCCCGGCGCACGGGCACCGCCTCGGCGGCCGGGGCCCGCTTCGACGTCGAGGCCGACGCCGTGTTCCTCACCGTGGCGTCGATCGCCCTGGTCCCCACGGTCGGACCGTGGGTGCTCGGGATCGGGGCCCTGCGCTACGCGTTCGTGGCGGCCGCGGCCGTCCGGCCCGCCCTGCGGCGGCCGTTGCCCCGCAGCCGTTCGCGACGCGTCGTCGCGGGCGGTCAGGCCGTCGCGCTCGTCCTCGCGCTGCTGCCGGTCACGCCGGTCGCCGTGGCCGAGGTGGCCGTCGGGCTCGCCCTCGCTGCCCTGTGCGGGTCGTTCGGGCGCGACGTCGTCCGGCTCGAACTCGCCGCACGCCGCGTCAGGCGCTGACCGCGGCGCCGCCCTCGACCTCTCCCCCGGCGCGCAACCAGGCGGCGAGCCCGCCGTCGAGGTGGCGGACGTCGGTGTAGCCGGCCGCCAGCAGCGCCCGCAGGGCCCGGGCGGAGCGCGTCCCGGCGGCGCAGTGCAGGACGAGGGGGCGGTCGCGGGGCAGCGCGGCCGTCCCGTCGAGGACCGTGGCCAGGGGCGCGGGCACGGCACCCGGCAGCGCGGAGGCCGCGTGCTCGCCAGGCTCGCGGACGTCGACGACGACGGGTGGTTCCGCCGAGGCCAGCTCGCGCTGCAGCTCGAGCGCCGAGACGGTGGGGAGGCCGGCGCCGGTTCCCGCCACGGCGACCGCGGCCTCGCCGTCCGCGAGCGCCGTCACGGGAGGCCGGGAGGGGTCGGGGCGCACGTCGAGGGTGCGCCAGGTGCCGGCGAGGCCGTCGAGGACGAGGACGCGGCCGAGCAGGCTGCGCCCGGCGCCGGTGATGAGCTTCACGGCCTCGGTGACCATCATCGAGCCGACCGCGGCGCACACGCCGCCGAGCACACCGGCCTCGCCGCAGCCGGGGAC
>NZ_JAAALN010000061.1 GCF_009906795.1 Kineococcus siccus | reverse complement strand
TCGCGGTACGGGGGCTCGGCGGGCATCCGGTCAGCCTACGGGCGGCAGGTGGCGCGACGGGGTGCCTCGGGTGTCCGGATCGACGTCGCGCCGGATCCGCGCGCCGCCGTCACGGGTGCTCCACACCCTGTCGGCCACCACAGCCCGGCCCCCCTCGCCGGGGACCCCGCCGTCAGCTGCGCGGCCGGCCGAGCGCGCGGTAGGTCCAGCCCGCCGCCCGCCAGCGCGCCGGGTCGAGGGCGTTGCGGCCGTCGAGGATGCGCTTCTCGCGCACCAGGCCCGCGAGGACCGCCGGGTCCAGCGCCCGGTACTCGCTCCACTCCGTCAGGAGCAGCACGACGTGCGCGCCCCGGACCGTCTCCTCGACGGTCTCGGCGTAGGAGATGTCCGGCAGCGCCTTGCGGGCGTTGTCGAGCGCGGCCGGGTCGGTGAGCACGACGTCACCGCCCTGCAGCCGGATCTGCGCCGCGACGTTGAGCGCGGGGGAGTCGCGGATGTCGTCGGACTCCGGCTTGAACGCCGCGCCCAGCACGGCGACGCGCTTGCCGATGAGCGAGCCGTCGCACACCTCGCGCGCCAGGTCGACCATGCGGATGCGGCGGCGCATGTTGATCGAGTCGACCTCGCGCAGGAACGTCAGCGTCTGGTCGGCGCCGAGCTCGCCCGCCCGCGCCATGAAGGCGCGGATGTCCTTGGGCAGGCAGCCCCCGCCGAAGCCGAGCCCGGCGTTGAGGAACTTCCGCCCGATGCGGTCGTCGTGGCCGATGGCGTCGGCGAGCTGCGTGATGTCGGCGTTGACCTTCTCGCAGAGCTCCGCCATGGCGTTGATGAAGGAGATCTTGGTCGCGAGGAACGAGTTCGCCGCCACCTTGACCAGCTCGGCGGTCTGGTAGTCGGTGACGATCAGCGGGGTGTCGCGGGACAGCGGGGTCGCGTAGACCTCGTCGAGCACGGCCTGCGCCGCGCGGCCCTCCGCCGAGTCGGGGCCCCCGGGCACGCCGTAGACGAGGCGGTCGGGGTGCAGCGTGTCCTCGACGGCGTGGCCCTCGCGCAGGAACTCGGGGTTCCAGGCCAGGCCCCGGCTGGTGGGGGCGAGCTCGGCGATGCGGGTGGCCAGCCGGGCCGCGGTGCCGACGGGCACGGTCGACTTGCCGACCACCAGCTCGCCCTCGCCCACGTGCGGCAGCAGCGCGTCGACGGCCGCGTCGACGTAGGTCATGTCGGCCGCGAACTCGCCGCGCTTCTGCGGCGTGCCGACGCACACGAAGTGCACGGCCGAACCCGCGGCGGCGGCGATGTCGGTCGTGAAGGTGAGGCGGCCCGTGGCCATCGTGCGCTCGAGCAGCTCGGGCAGGCCGGGCTCGTAGAAGGGCGCGCGCGCCGCCTGCAGGGCCGCCACCTTCTCGGGGTCCACGTCGATCCCGGTCACCTCGTGGCCGAGCTCCGCCATGCAGGCGGCGTGCACCGCGCCGAGGTAGCCGCATCCGATGACCGTCATTCGCATGGCGCAACCGTAGTGGTGCGTAGCGTGGCCGGAACAGGCTGTGATGCGGCCCCGCGGGACGTGCGATGGGCCACGTGGGCGCGGGACGGGCCGACTTCGTGACAGGGTGTGCTCAAGGTTGGCCCGTCCGGGTCGAGACATGGGGAGAGGTCCGCGCCCTCTCGGCCGGACGATCGTCTCGTCGCACCGGAAGGTCACCATGCGCCTGCGTCCTCGCCCGATCGCCTTCGCGGCCCTCGCCGTCAGCTCCTGCCTGCTCGCGAGCACCGTCACCCCGGCGGCCGCCGCCCCCGGCGACGTGGAGCTCAAGGCGACCTCCGTCCAGCGGGTCGCCGGTGCCGGGCGCATCGAGACCGCGATCGCCGCCGCCGCCTCCTTCAGCGGCGGGAAGGCCGAGTCGGTCGTCCTCGCCCGCTCCGACAACTTCGCCGACTCCCTCGCCGCCGCGCCGCTGGCCTCCGACAAGGCCGGCCCGCTGCTGCTCACGAGCCCCGGTGCCCTGCAGCCGCAGGTGGCCGACGCGATCCGCGACGTGCTCAAGCCCGGCGGCACCGTGTACCTGCTCGGCGGGACCGCCGCGCTCTCGGCGGCCGTCGAGTCCGCGGTCCGCGGCACAGCCGGCGTCGGCACCGTCACGCGCGTGCAGGGCGGCAACCGCTACCAGACGGCCGTCGAGGTCGCGAAGCAGCTGCCGCAGGCGGCCGACGTCGCGCTGGTCACGGGCGGCAACTTCCCCGACGGGCTCGCCGCGGGCGCGCTCATGGGCGTCGTGGACGCGTCGACGAACCACTCCCTCGGCGTCGTGCTGCTGACCAACGGCCCCGCGATGCCGCGCGAGACCGCGGACTACCTGAACCAGCGCGGCTTCGCCACGACGGGCACGGTGCTGGCCGTCGGCGGGCAGGCCGTGCAGGCCTCGGGCGGCGTCGCCGGGATGATCCCGGTCGCGGGCAACTCGCGCTACGACACCGCGGCCGAGGTCGCCAAGCTGTTCTCGTCGCAGATGTTCTTCACCGACGCCACCCCGCTCGTCGGCGTCGCCACGGGTGAGAACTGGCCCGACGCCCTCGCGGGCTCGGCGCTGCTCGCCTACGGCGGCGGCCCGCTGGTCCTGACCCGGACGGCGTCCCTGCCGGACGCGTCGGCCGCGGCGCTGCGCGGGCTGCAGGCGGACGCGCGCGGCGCGGGCGGCTCGGTCGCCCAGGCCCTCGTCTTCGGCGGGCCCGGCGTCGTGTCCGACGCGGTCGTGGGCCAGGTGGGCACCGCCCTGCAGTGAGGCCCCGGCCTCGACGACCGGCCGGGCGCTCAGGCGCCCGGCCGCTCAGGCGCCCGGCCGCTCCGCCCGCGTCGGTGTCTCCTCGGGTGCCGCGGTCCCGTCCGTCGTGACGTTCCGGTGCGCGGCGGCGCCGGCCTCCCGGGCCTCCTCGTCGAGCGCGAGCCGCCGCGTGAGCTCGGCGACCTTGCCCTCCAGCGCCCGGGTGCGCCGGTAGGAGGAGGCGATGAAGCCGAGGAAGGCCACGACGAGGCCGTACAGCACGAGGTCCGTGCCTCGCCCCACCCCGAGCGCCTCGGCGACCCACGTCACGGCCTGCGGCACGAGCACGCTGGTGACGGCGAGCAGGCCGAGCAGCACGAGCAGGATGCGGCGCACGGCCTGGTGACGGGCGTCCGCGGTGCTGCGCACGAGCACCGCGCCCACCACGAGCAGGGCCAGGACGAGCAGCCCCTGGATCAGGCGCACGGCGCCGCCACCCCCCTCACCCGAGGATCGTCTCGACCAGGATGTTCACGCTGTTCAGCAGGGACTGCCCCTTGGCGCGCGAGTAGTCGGTGTAGCGGATCTCGACGGGGTGCTCGACCCACGACAGCCCCGAGCGGCCGACGAGCGAGACGATCTCGCTGGCGTGCGCCATGCGGTGGTGGGTGATGCGCAGCGCGCCCACCGCCTCGCGCGACAGCGCCCGCAGGCCGTTGTGCGCGTCGGTGAGCCGGACGCCCGTCGTGAGGTTGGTGTAGCGCACCGCGGAGCGCAGCACGACGCGGCGGACGCGCGGCACCTCGGTGCGGTCGTCGAGGAAGCGGGAGCCGAAGACGACGTCGGCCTCGCCGTCGCGCAGCCGCTCGACCATGGCGTGCGCGTCCTCGACGCGGTGCTGCCCGTCGGCGTCGAAGGTGACCACGAAGCGCGTCGACGCGTCGCGCAGCGCGAAGTCGAAGCCGGTCTGCAGCGCGGCGCCCTGACCGAGGTTGATGCAGTGCCGCACCACGCGGGCGCCCGCGCGGCGCGCCTGGTCCGCGGAGCCGTCGGTGCTGCCGTCGTCGACGCAGACGACCTGGGGGAAGCTCCGGCGCAGCTCACGCACGACGTCGCCGACGGCCGTGGCCTCCTGGTACAGCGGGACGACGACCCAGGTGTCGCCGGGCGCACCGGTGCCGCTCGCTCCGACCACCTCGCCCCTCCCGTCCGCGTCGCCGCTCGTGGCCCGCGCGTGCGGCGGGCACCCCATCATGGTCCGTGCCGGGGGGCGGTCGAGGACGCGGACCGGCGTGGCGGCGGACCCCGGCGGCCGCGGGGCGCTCCTAGACTCACCGCCATGACTGTCGACGCCCGTCCTGCGACGGTCGAGCCGAGCGCGGACGTGGCGCCCGACGCGGACCTCGGGCCCGGCACGCGCGTGTGGCACCTCGCCCAGGTCCGCGAGGGGGCCCGCCTCGGCGCCGACTGCGTCGTGGGTCGCGGCGCCTACGTCGGCCCCGGCGTCCGGGTGGGCGCGCGGTGCAAGCTGCAGAACGCGGCGCTGGTGTACGAGCCGGCCGAGCTGGGCGACGGCGTCTTCGTCGGCCCCGCGGCCGTCCTGACCAACGACCTGCGGCCGCGCGCCGTCACACCGGACGGTGCGCTGAAGTCGGCGGCCGACTGGACCGCCGTCGGCGTGGTGGTGCGCGCCGGCGCCTCGATCGGGGCCCGGGCCGTCTGCGTGGCCCCCGTGGTCGTGGGCCGCTGGGCGATGGTCGCGGCCGGGGCCGTCGTGACGCGCGACGTCGCCGACCACGCGCTCGTCGCGGGGGTGCCCGCGCGCCGCGTGGGCTGGGTGGGGGCCAGCGGGGCGCGCCTGGTCGCGGAGGGCGAGCTGTGGCGCTGCCCCGACACCGGTGCGCTGCACCGCGAGAGCGGGGACGGGCTCCAGGTCCTCGACGCGCCGCCCGCGCAGGTCGCCCCGTGAGCGGGACGGCGCTGCAGCACATCCCGCTCGCGCGCCCGCAGATCGGCGCCGAGGAGCAGGCCGCCGTCGCCGCCGTGCTCGCGAGCGGCCGGCTCGTGCAGGGCAGCGAGGTCGCGGCCTTCGAGGAGGAGTTCTGCGCCCAGGTCGTCCGCGGCCGCCGCGGGGTCGCCGTGAACTCGGGGACCTCCGCGCTGCACGTGGGCCTGCTCGCGCTCGGCGTCGGCCCCGGTGACGAGGTCGTGGTCCCCTCGTTCACGTTCGCGGCCACGGCGAACGCGGTGCGGCTCTGCGGGGCCGTGCCCGTCTTCGCCGACGTCGACCCGGCGACCTTCTGCCTCGACCCGGCCGCCGTCGAGGCCGCCCTGACCCCGCGCACGCGCGCCGTCGTCCCCGTCCACCTGTTCGGGCACCCGGCGGACATGACGCGGATCGGCGCCCTGGCGGCCGGGCACGGGCTGCGCGTGCTGGAGGACGCCGCGCAGGCCCACGGCGCGGCGTGGCGCGGTGTCCAGGTGGGGGCGCTGGGCGACGCGGGCGCGTTCTCCTTCTACCCGACGAAGAACATGACGTCGGGGGAGGGCGGGATGCTCACCACCGCGGCCGCGGACGTCGAGCGCACGGCCCGGCTGCTGCGCAACCAGGGCATGGAGGAGCGCTACCGCAACGAGATCGTCGGCCTGAACTACCGCATGACCGACCTGCACGCGGCCATCGGGCGGGTCCAGCTGCGCCGCCTGGCGGGCTGGACGGAGTCCCGCCGGCGCAACGCGGCCGCGCTCACGGCGGCGCTGACGGACCTCGCGACGCCGGGGATCGTGCTGCCGCGCAGCGCGGACGGCGCGGAGCCCGTGTGGCACCAGTACACGCTGCGCGTGCGGACGGGGCGCGACGCGTTCGTCGAGGAGCTGGCCCGGCGCGGCGTCGGTGCCGCGGTGTACTACCCCGCCGGGGTCCACCGGCTCCCCGCCCACGCCGACGGTCTCGTGCCGAACCCGCTGCCGCACACCGACACCGCCGCGGCCGAAGTCTGCTCGGTCCCCGTGCACCCGGGGCTGGCCGGGGACGACGTGGCGCGCGTCGCCGACGCCGTCGACGCGGCCGCCCGCCTCCTCGCGTGAGCGGGACCGCCCGCCCGCTGCGCGCGGGCCTCGTCGGCCTGGGCGTCATGGGCCGCCACCACGCGCGGGTCCTGAACTCCCTCGACGGCGTCGAGCTGGTCGCCGTCGTCGACGCCGCGGCCGCCGAACCCGCGGTGGCGCAGCTGGTCCCGGCCGGGGTGCCCGTCTCCGCCGACGTCGGGGCCCTGCTCGCCGCGCGCGTGGACCTCGTCGTCGTGGCGGTGCCGACGGCCCTGCACGAGGCCGTGGCCGTGCCGCTGCTCGAGGCCGGCGTCTCGGTGCTCGTCGAGAAGCCGCTCGCGCACACCGCCGCGTCGGCGCAGCGGATCCTCGCGGCCGCGCAGCGGCCCGGCGTCGTCGCGGCCGTGGGCCACATCGAGCGCTGCAACCCCGCGCTGCGGGAGCTGCGCCGGCGCACGGCCCGTGGCGACCTCGGCCGCCTGCACCAGGTGCAGACCCGGCGGCAGGGCCCGTTCCCCGCGCGCATCGGCGACGTCGGCGTCGTCAAGGACCTCGGCACCCACGACATCGACCTCACGGCGTGGATCACGGGCGCGCCCTACGCGGCGGTCTCCGCGCGCACCGCCCACCGCGCGGGCCGCGCCCACGAGGACCTCGCGGTGGTCGTCGGCTCCCTCGCCGACGGCACGATCGCCAACCACGTCGTGAACTGGCTGTCGCCCGTGAAGGAGCGGGTCACGGTGGTCACGGGAGAGGGTGGGACCCTCGTCGCGGACACCCTGACGGCCGACCTCACGCTGCACGCCAACGGGTCCGTGCCCGTGTCGTGGGAGGCGCTGGCCGGTTTCCGCGGGGTCAGCGAGGGCGACGTCACGCGCTTCGCGTTCGCCAAGCCCGAGCCCCTGCGGACCGAGCTCACCGGGTTCCGGGACGCGGTGCTCGCCGCCCGCGGCGGCGCGCCCGCCCCGGCCGACGCCGTCGTCACGGCCGCCGAGGGCCTGCTCGTCGTGGCGGTGGCGGAGGCGGTCCTGCTCTCCGCGGCGCAGGGGCGGACCGTCGACCTCCCCGCGTCCGGGGCCGGCCGCGCGTGAACCCCGAACCCCGCGTGCTGCACGTCAACGACTGCGCCTCGACGACCGTGCAGCTCGTCGCCGAGGCGGGCCGGCGCGGACTGCCGTGGCACTACCTGCCGCTCGCCGGGCACGGGCGCACGGGTGACTGGTCCGGGCCCCGGGGGCGGCTCGCGTTCGCCGCGGCGGGCGCGCGCTGGGCCGCGGAGCTGGGGGTGCGCTCAGCGCGGGCGGACCTGCTGCACGTGCACTACGCCAGCGTCGCCCGGCACACCCGGTGGACCCGGCGGCCGTTCGTCCTGCACGTGCACGGCACCGACGTCCGCAGCCAGCAGTACGAACCGCGCTGGACGGGCCCGATCCGCACCGCGCTGCGCGAGGCCGCGGCCGTCGTCTACTCCACGCCGGACCTCGCGGAGCACGTCGTCCCGCACCGCGGCGACGCGGCCTACCTGCCCGTGCCCCTCGACCTCGCGGCCCTGCCCCGGCGTCGCCCCGGCGCCCGCGGCCGGGTCCTGTTCGCCTCGCGGTGGGAGGCCGTCAAGGGCCTCGAGGAGCAGCTGGCGACCGCCCGCGCCCTGCGCCGCGCCCTGCCCGCCGACGTCGAGGTCTGCGGGCTCGACTGGGGCCCCGGCGCGGGCGCCGCCGCCGCCGCGGGCGTGCGGCTGCTGCCCCGCCGTCGCCGCGCGGAGTTCCTGGAGCTGCTCGCCGCGGCCGACGTCGTCGTCGGGCAGGGCAGCGGGATGCTCGCCGCGAGCGAGCTCGAGGCCGTCGGCACGGGCGTGCCCGTCGCCACCGCGCTGCGGCCCGACTGGTACCCACCGTCCGCGCCCGACGCGCAGCCGGCCGTGCTCGCAGGCACGGCGGCCTGGTCCGCCGCCCCCGCGGAGCGCACCGCCGCCGTGGTCGAGGCCGTCCGCGCCGCCCTCGCCGACCCCGACCGGGCCGCGCACGACCTCGACGGCCCCGGCTGGCTGGCCCGCAGCCACGACGTGCGGGCCGCCGCCGAGGGCCTGCGCCGGACCTACCGCGCGCTGACCGGCCGGGCCCCGGGGTGCAGCGGGGCCCCGGGGTGAGGCGGCTCGCCCTGCCCGTGCTGGCCGTCGCCGCGGCCTGGAGCGTCGTCGGCGTCGTCCTGTCGGGGCTGACCCGCACCGGGTACACGCTCGTGGTGAGCAACGTCGAGGGTCCCGCCCTGACGGGCGTCGTGGGCGCCCAGATCTCCCTCGCGGTGCTCGCGACCATGCTGTGGCCGGCCGCCACGGGCTCGGCCGCGTCGAAGTTCGTGGCCCGCGCCCACGGTGCGGGGGACGCGTCGCTGGCCGCGGGCGTCGCGGCCCACCTCGGCCGCCGCACGCTCGCCACGGGCGCCGCGAGCGCCGTGCTCGCCGGGGTGGCCGCCGTCGTCGTCCTCGGCGAGCGGCCCGCCGCGGCGCTCGCCGTCCTCCCGCTCGTGCTCGGCTACTCCGGCTACCTCCTGGTGCGCGGCGTCCTGCTCGGGCAGGGGCGGGTCGCCCGCGCCACGCGCGCCGAGCTCGTCGCCCTGGTCGTCTCCCTCGGCGGCCTCGGCGTCCTGCTGGCGCAGGGGCACACCCCGCTCCTGCTGCTGCCGCTGGCCGCGGGGTACGCCGGCTACGCCGCGCTCGCGTGGCCCCGACGGCCCGCGGGCGCGGTCGTCGCGCCGGGGCTGCGGCGGGAGATGGACGCCTTCGTGGCCTGGGGCGTGCTCGGCAACGTCGCGAGCGCCGGGCTGCTGCAGCTGTGCGTCGTCGTCGCGCGCGCGGAGCGGCCCGTCGTCGAGGTCGGCCTCCTGAGCGCCGCGGTGGCGCTCGCGACCCCGGCCTCGCTGGTGGCCCGCTCGCTCGTGCAGGTGCTGTTCCCGGCCATGGCCCGCAGCGTCGGGGCGGGCGACCTCGACGCCGTGCGCCGCCGGACCGACGTCGTCACGCGGGGGATCGTCACGGTCTTCGTTCCCGCCTTCGCGCTGCTCGTCCTCGCGGCGCGCCCGCTGCTGCGCGTGATGGGCGGCGACTTCGGCGGCGGGACCACGGCCCTGCGGATCCTCCTCGTCGCCGTCCTGCTCACGACGCTGCCGGTCGCGGCCGTCGCGGCCATGACGAGCGGGGCCGCCGCGGGCATCCGCCGCTCGGCGCTCATGAGCGCCACGGGCCTCGGCGTCGGCGTGGTGGGGCTCGCGCTGCTCACCCGCCCGTTCGGCATCGAGGGCATCGCCGTCGCCTACCTCCTGGGGGCGCTGGTCACCGTGGCGCTGCCGTGGGCGTGGACGTGGCGCGCGCAGCGGCAGCGCTGGACGGGGCTCACCGTGCGCGTCGTCCTGGGCCTCGCGGCCCTCGGCGCGGCGCTCGCGGTGCAGGCGGCGCTGCCCGCGGGCGCGTGGTGGGGGACCGCCGCGCCCGCCGCGGTGCTCGTGGCCGGGTGGGCCGCGGTCTCGGCGCGCGACGTCCGGGCGCTGCTGGGGGGCCGCCTACAGTGACCGGGGCAACGGCGAGGGGGAGGGGATCCGTGAGACTGGTCGTCATCGGCCTGGGGTACGTCGGGCTGCCGCTGGCGCTGGAGGCCTGCCGCGCCGGGCTGCACGTCACGGGCCTGGACACGAGCGCGGCGGCGACCGCGGGGCTGCGGGCCGGCCGCTCGCACGTCGGGGACGTCTCCGACGCCGACGTGGCGGCGATGCTCGTCACGGGGTTCACCGCCACCACGGACCCCGCGGTGCTGGCCGAGGCCGACGTCGTCGTGATCTGCGTGCCGACCCCGCTGCTCGACGGCCAGCCGGACCTGCGCTCGGTGCGCGCGGCGACGCAGGCCGTCGCCGAGCGGCTGCGTCCCGGGGTCCTCGTCGTGCTGGAGTCCACGACGTACCCCGGCACGACCGACGACGTCGTGCGCCCCGTCCTGGAGCAGGTGTCGGGTCTGCGCGCCGGCGAGGACTTCTCCCTCGCGTTCTCGCCCGAGCGCATCGACCCGGGCAACGCGCACTACTCGCTGCGCAACACCCCGAAGGTCGTCGGCGGGGTCACCGCGGCCTGCACCGCGGCCGCCCGGGAGTTCTACGCCCGCGTCGTCGACGAGGTCGTCGTCGCGAAGGGGGCGCGGGAGGCCGAGATGGCCAAGCTGCTGGAGAACACCTACCGGCACGTGAACATCGCGCTGGTCAACGAGATGGCCGTGTTCTGCCACGACCTGGGCGTCGACCTGTGGGACGCCATCGACGCGGCCGCCACCAAGCCGTTCGGGTTCGAGGCGTTCCGCCCCGGCCCCGGCGTCGGGGGGCACTGCATCCCCATCGACCCGAACTACCTCTCCTACGCCGTGCGCACGTCGGGCCGCGAGTTCGCCTTCGTCGAGCTGGCGCAGTCCATCAACGACGGGATGCCCGAGCACGTCGTCGACCGGGTCGCGCGCCTGCTCGAGGGCCGCGGGCAGCCGCTGCGCGGCACCAGCACGCTCGTGCTCGGCGTCGCCTACAAGGCGGACGTCGCCGACACCCGCGAGACCCCGGCCACGGCCGTGGTGCGCGCGCTGCGCGCCCGCGGGGCCGTGGTGGAGTTCCACGACCCCCACGTCGCGGAGTTCGCCGTCGACGGCGAGGCCGTGCCCCGCACCGCGTCCGCGCTGCCGGACGCCCTCGCCGCCGCCGAGGTCTCGGTCCTGCTCACCGCCCACGCCGAGTACGTCCCCGAGCTCCTGCTGGAGCACGCCCGGCTCCTGTTCGACGCCCGGGGCCACACGCGCCGCCTGGCGGGCAAGGACGTGGAACTGCTCTGAGGACCGGCTGCTCGGAGCACGGCGTCAGGCCCGCGGGAGGGCGGCGGGCTGCGCGGGGCCGGCCGGCCGCCGCGCCCGGGCGCGGTGCCCGTCGTCCCACAGGCCCAGCAGCGTGACGAGGCCGAGGACGAGCGCGAGCCACGGGCGCCAGCCCGGCACGTCGTCCCGGACGAGGACCGCGAGGCTGGCGGCCACCCACGCCACGGGGAGCAGACCGCCCAGCCACACGTGGCGGCGGCCGGCGAGGACGAAGCGCTGGACGAGGAGCACCAGGGCTCCGACGGCGATGAGCACGGCGGCGGTGAGCACGGGGGTGGTGAGCACGGCGGTGTCCTCCCGGGGGTGCCTCGCCGGCGACGGTGCCGGCGGCGCGGGGTGACCGCGCGCTCCGAGCATCCCGCCGCCGCGGGGCCTCCCGGCGGTTCCCGGGCGACGTCGCACCGACCGGCGCGCGGGCCGGCGACGAAGGGGGGACCGCGGTCCGCCGGACGTCGTCAGGCCGGGGCGTCCTCGGCCATGGTCGCCGCCACCAGCGCGTTGGCGTGGCCGTGGCCCAGGCCGTGCTCCTCCTTCAGCCAGGCGACGAGGTCGGAGTGCCGCGTCCCGGGACGGCCGGCCCGGCGCTCGCGCAGCAGTTCCTGCCACTGCGCGACCGGGCGGCCGTACCTCGCCTCGATGGCGGGGAAGTACGACGCTGGTCCCTTCGGGCGCTCGGCCACGGTGTCCTCCTGAGCTGGTCGGGGTCGTCGTGCGTTTCGACCGCCGCGGGGCCGGGAACTCATCGGCGCGGCGCGCACGGACGCTGCCGGAGCGGGACCGGAGTGCGGGGAGGACGTCGTGGACCAGGAGCCGTACGACGTGAAGCGGGTGCACCGCACCCTGTACGCCCCGCCGCGCGGTGAGTTCGCGCTCGTCGAGGTCCCGCCCGTCCCCGTCCTCGCCGTGGACGGCCGGGGCGACCCGAACACCGCCCCCGGCTACGCCGCGGCCGTCGAGGCGCTGTACACGACGGCGTACACGCTGAAGGCCGCGGCGAAGCGGGCCGGCGGGCGCCCCTTCGTCGTCGCGCCGCTGGAGGGGCTGTGGCGGGCCGGGGACTCCACCGCCTTCACGCGCCGCGACAAGGCCGCGTGGGCGTGGACGATGCTCGTCACGCTGCCGCCCTGGACCACGCCGCAGGACGTGGAGGCGGCGAGGTCGGCTGCGGCGCAGCGCACGTCACGCGCCGCCCTCGACCTCGTGCAGCACCGCACCCTGCACGAGGGCCTGTGCCTGCAGACCCTGCACGTCGGGCCCTACGACGACGAGGGGCCCGTCCTCGCCCGCCTGCACGACACGGTCATGCCGGCCCGCGGCCTGACCTTCAACGGCGACCACCACGAGATCTACCTCGGCGACCCGCGCCGCAGCGCGCCCGAGCGCCTGCGCACCGTCCTGCGCCAGCCCGTCCGGCCCGCGGACACCGCGGAACCCGGCGGCTGACGCGGCCACGCCTCCAGCGGAGCGGGGAGGTCAGGAGCCGTGCGCGAGCGCGCGGGCGAGGAACCCCGCGAGGGGGCCCAGGGGGACCGCGTGGACGGGGTCGTGGTCGGCGGCCAGCACCTCCGCCGGGTGGGGCGCGAGCACGGCCGCGCCGGCCCGGTGGACGACGAGGACGGCGCGGGGGTCGGCGGGAGCCGCCGCCCACCAGGCGCGCACCAGGCGGTGGGCGTCGACGTGGTGCTCGAGGGGGAGCCAGTCGACGGGCGCGAGCGCCAGCAGCGTCAGCACCTCGACGCCCGTCAGCTCCGCCCCGGCACCGAAGCCGTCCGCGAGGAGACCGACCAGGTCGCGCCGCAGCGAGAGCACGCTCGCCGCCTCGTCGCGGGGGACGCGCCAGCCGTCCAGCGCCTGCCGCTGCCCCACCGCGAGGTCCCCGCTCTCCGGCGCGGCCCCGTCGTCGGGTTCCAGGCCGCCCGCGCCGACGGTGCGCTGCTGCTGGCCGCACGGCGCCCACGGGCACCGCTCGGGTGCGCTCGAGGGGCCGCACGGGCAGGGGCCGCAGCAGCGCGGGGTCGACGCCCGGGAAGACCTCCGCGCGGTAGGCGGGCGTGGTCCGGTGCAGGCCCGGGTCCACCAGCTGCCCGTCCGCCCGCGCGCCGCCCGGGAGGAACAGCGACGTGGCGGCGGCCGCGACCAGCCGGGCCTGCCGCAGCACGGTCTCCCCGATCGCGGCGGAGCACCCGGCGAGCTGCGACGCCATGCGCTGCAGCCCCTCCGGGTCGTCGACCACCCACGCGTGGTCGTGCGGCCGCGGCAGCAGCCGGCCCACGTCCGTCCGCACCGCATGCTCCATCGGCCAGCCCGGGTACTCCGCCTCGGCCCTCGATCCGACGCGCCGTGCCGCCTCGCGGCGGTCGCCCTCCCGGTAGACGGTCAGGCGCGGCGTCACGGTCCGCGCCCACGGGGTGCGGCCGTGGTCCAGCGTGATCGACGCGACGACGTCGTCACCGAGGCCGCGGTGCAGGCCGCGGGCGCCCCGCGCGAACCCCGCGGGGGCCAGCGCCTCCGCGCACGCCCGCAGCACGGCGTCCCGGCCGGGCGGCCGGACCGGACGGGGCGGCGACCACCCCGCCCGCACGGCCGTCCGCCGGCCGGCCCGGCGTCGTCCTCGCTGGTCATCGCTGCTCCCCTCGCTCGCGCGCCCCACGATCCGGCCTCCGGGCCGGGCCGCGCATCAGGGATGACCCTGACCCCCGTCGCGACCAGCGCTGACAGTTCCGCTGCCCGCGAGCCACCGGGAGGCGCCGGGGAGGCCCCTCGAGGGCCTCCGCGGCAGCGGAAGTGTCAGCCTCCCGCTCAGAAGGGGTAGGCCGGCAGGTCCCCGCGCACCGTGACCCACTGCGTCTCGGTGAACGCCTCGATGTTCGCGCCGGGACCCCCGTGGCGGGACCCGGTGCCCGAGGCGCCGACGCCGCCGAACGGCGCGACGGCCTCGTCGTTGACCGTCTGGTCGTTGATGTGGACCAGACCCGACGGGATGCGCTCCGCGAGCTGCAGACCCGCGTAGACGTCGCGCGTGAGGATGCCCAGCGACAGCCCGTAGTCGGTGCCCGCGGCCAGCTCCGCGACCTCGTCGAGGGAGGTGAACGGCGTGACGGGGGCGACGGGCCCGAAGATCTCCTCCCGGTAGGCGGGGTGGTCGACGCTCACGTCGGCGAGGACGGTGGGCCGGTAGAAGAGGTCCTCGAACGTCCCGCCCGTGCGGACCGTGGCGCCGGCCGCGACGCTCGCGGTGACCAGGCCGTGGACGCGGTCGCGCTGCCCCGCGTCGATCAGCGGGCCGAGCGCGACGTGGCCGCGGAACGGGTCGCCCACGGGGAGGTCCTTCACCTTCTGCGCGAGGACCTCGGTGTACTCCTCCGCGATCGAGGCGTGCACGAGGTGGCGCGACGTCGCCATGCAGATCTGCCCCGAGTGGGCGAACGTGCCCCACGCGCCGACCGAGGCGGCGGCCGCCACGTCGACGTCGCCCATGACCACGAGGGCCGAGTTCCCGCCGAGCTCCAGGTGCGCCCGCTTGAGGTGCTGCCCGGCGAGCGCCCCGACGGCGCGGCCGGCGCGCGTGGAGCCCGTGAAGGCGATGACGCGGACGGCGGGCTCGGTGACCAGGGCCTCGCCGACGTCGGCGCCGCCGGGGAGCACCTGCAGCACACCGGCGGGCAGGCCCGCCTCCTCGAAGACCCGCGCGAACACGGCGCCGCCGCTGACGGCCGTGCGCGGGTCCGGCTTGAGGATCACCGCGTTGCCGAGGGCCAGGGCGGGCGCCACGGCGCGGACGGCCAGGATCGTCGGCACGTTGAACGGCGCGATGACGCCGACGACCCCGGCGGGCACGCGGCGCGAGAACGACAGCCGCGGGCTGCCGCTGCGCAGCAGCTCGCCGTACGGGTGCCCGGGCAGCGCGGACGCCTCGTAGCACTCCTGGGCGCTCGTGTGGACCTGGAAGTCGCCGAACGGCTGGATGGCCCCGGACTCGCGCGCCAGCCACTCGCGGACCTCGGGGCCGTTCGCGGTCAGGACGTCGCCGGCCCGGCGCAGGACGGCCGCGCGCTCCGCGAACGGCAGCGCGGCCCAGGACCGCTGCGCCGCCACGGCCCGCACGGCGGCGTCGTGCACGTCCTGCGCGGTCGCGCGGCCCACCGCGCCGAGGGTCGCGCCCGTCGCGGGCTCGACCGCGTCGTAGGTCCCGCCGGCCCCGTCGGTCCAGGCCCCGGTCCACACCTTGCCCTGCCAGGCGCCGTCGGCCAGCAGTGCGCCCTCGCTCTCCAGTGCCACGTCCACCCTCTCCGGGGGCCACCTCCCTGGGGCCTCCCCGCGGATCACACCAGGTCAGCGGGCCCGCCGCCAGTCCCTGTCCGCGAGTCCCCGCGGCGGGTCACCCGTGCTCGTAGCCCGTGGCGTCGCGGCGGCCCCGCGCGTGCCAGCGCGCGACGACGACGTTGACCCCGACGACGACCGACCACAGCGGCGGCACCCGCCGCAGCGCGCGGCGCTGCAGCCGCAGCGCCGCCACGGCGACGGGCGCGAGGGCCAGGGCGGTGCGGTGCCGGCGGATGCCCAGGGCGTCGGCGAGCTCGTCGCCCTGCATGCGCCGCGAGACCGTGTGCACGAGCTGCCCGGCGGCCCACAGCGGCACGTGCCCGAGGTCGTGCAGGGCCTGCGCGATCGCGCCGAGCCCGGCCGCGGTGAGCCGTCGCGAGTCGTCGTTGGGCGGCCCGGTCACCGCGGCGACGCGGCGCTCGAGCCGGGTGGCGGCCGCGCTGTCGAGGACGCCGCGCAGCAGACCCGGGTCGGCGCCGTCGCCGATGCCGAGCAGGCGCCCGAGGTGCTGCCAGAACCGGTAGAGGCTGCGCTGCTCGTCGTCGGTGAGGTCCAGCCCGATCGCCCCGGCCGCCTCGATGGTGACGAGGGTGAAGTCCAGCCAGGTGCGCGCGAGGTCCACCTGGTGCAGCGGCAGGACGTCGGCGTCCGGGTGGGCGCGGGCCAGGGCGTTGCGGATGCGGGCGTGCAGCAGCCGCACCTCCGCCGTGGCGACGTAGCCGGGGGCGCCCCGGCGCAGCCCGCCCGGGAGCATGCAGAGGTTGATCCAGTGCGCCGTGTCGAGCAGCCGCTGGTAGGCCCGGTCGACGAGCTCGCCCGTGCCCACGAGCAGGGTGGCCGGCTCGGGCGGGGCGTAGGAGCGGATGAGGGCGCCCGCCCCGAGGTCGTAGATGTGGCCGGGGAAGGGGATCGTGAAGTACGGGTGGCTGCCGCGCTCGAGGAGGTCGTCGTCGACCGCGTCGCAGGCCGCCTCGAGCTCGCGCAGCAGCGCGGCGACCGCCGGGTGCGGATCGGCCACGGCGGCCAGCCCGCAGCGCAGCCCGACGCCGACCTGCGCGCGCAGGGCCGGGTCCGCGGACAGCGCGGCCGCCGCCGCCTGCGCGAGCGGGTCACCCGTGCGCAGCGCCTGGGCGACCTCGGGGTCGGTGGCCGCCGCGGGCGCGGCGCGCGGGCCCACGACGGCGGGGCCGGGCCGCGACGCGGGCGCCCGGGAGACGACGTCGCTCATCGGGCCGTGCCTGCCGGGTTCTGCTCACCGGGCTCCTCGTGGCTCACCCGGACATCGTGCCTCCGCTTCGGCCGCAGGGCCCGACCGGGTCGCGCCGGACGGGGGAGCCGCCGCGCCGGCCGCCGTCAGCGCAGGCGCAGCACGGCCGGGTCGCGCGTCGGCCCGGGGTCGCCCGTGCGGGCGAAGCGCGCCCACGCCTCCCGCACGAGGAGGCCGGCCGCGTGGACCTCCTCCGCCGTCGCGTCGCCGAGGACCGCGGCGTCGCGCCAGGCCGTCGGGTGCTCGAACAGCAGGGGCAGCTCCACGGTGTGGGTGGCGCCCAGCGCGCTGCCACGCGGCCGCCACGGCACGCGGTACTCGTGGACGGTGCCGCCGGCCGTCCGCAGCAGCGCGGCGAGGCGCTGCGCGGGCCGCGTGAACAGGGCCCGCGTGGTCGCCGCGACGGCGCCCCGCCGCAGGGCCGGGCCGACGACGGGGCGGCCCAGCAGGGGGACGCCGTCGGTGAAGAACGTCGTCTCCTGCGTCGTCGCCCCGACCAGCACGTCGACGTGGCGCGCCGCGGCGCGCCAGCGGTCCTCGACCTGGTCCTCGGGCGGCAGCGGGGCGTGGCCGTACTCGGTCCCGAACGGCATGGCCCCGCGCGTGCCGAACCGGGCGGCGGCGGCCTCGGCCGCGCGCTGCGCGGCGAAGACGTCCGCGAGCGGGGCGTCCGCGGGCACGTGGCCGACGGCGGCGTCCATGGCCGCGCGCAGCCGCTCGCGGCGCCGGCGCAGGCCGAGCGGGGCGCTCTGCACGACGGCCCGCCGGAACAGGCCGCGCGCGGCGTCGCAGGCGAGCAGGTGGACGATCGCGTCGGCGCCCGCGGACTCCCCGAACACCGTCACGAGGTCCGGGTCGCCGCCGAACGCGGCGACGTTCTCGCGCACCCACTCCAGCGCCGCGACCTGGTCCAGCAGGCTCAGGTTCGCGCGCCGGTGCCCGTCCACGGCCGCGAGGTGGCCGAGCAGGCCGAGGCGGTAGGTGACGTTGACGACCACGACGCGGTGCTCGGCGACGAGGAGCGCGGGGTCGTAGACCGGCAGGTCCCCGCCGCCGGCGACGTAGGCGCCGCCGTGGATCCACACCAGGACCGGCAGCCGGTCGCCCGGTGCGGTGCCGGCGGGGACCGTGATGGCGAGCCGGTGGCAGTCCTCGTCGAAGACGACGCCCGCGTAGGGGTCCCCGAGCTTCGACACGGCGGGGTCGGGCGGCTGGGGGCAGGCGACCGCGGGGCGCGGGTCCTGCACCGCGGCGTCGTCGGCGCCCAGCCGCACCGGGGGCCGGAACCGGTCCGCCCGCGCGTAGCGGACGCCGCGCACGCGCACGACCGCGCCGTCCCCCGTGCCGGTGAAGTCCCCCGCGGAGGTCGTGAAGCGGTGCTGGGACAGGTCGGTCGTCACGGTCAGCAGCGTCGCAGGCGCCGCGACGGGCGTGCGCGGGGACCCCGGGCCGGGCGGACGTCAGCGCTGCGCCGCCCAGGCCTCGACGACCTCGGCGAACTCGCGGCCCTGGCGGTTCCAGTCGTGGTGCGCGAGCGCCGCGGTGTGCCCGGCCTCGCGCATCGCCTGCCGCCGGGCGGGGTCGTCGCGCAGGGCCAGGACGGCGGTCAGCAGGGCGTCGACGTCCCCGTGCCCGACGACGACGCCCGCGCCGGAACTCCGGGCGAGTTCCGCCGACGCGGGGTTCGGCGTCGTGATGAACGGCACCCCGTGGGCGAGGTACTCCAGCGCCTTGCTCGGCTGGCTCTGCAGGTAGTTGTCGTGGCGGTGCAGCAGCACGAGCCCGGCCAGCGCGCCCGGGAGTCGTTGCAGCGCCTGCTCGTTGGGCACGAAACCGCGGTAGTCCAGCCGCGGGTCGTCGATCGCGCGCAGCCGCGCGTCGAGCGCGGGGGCGGCGTTGCCGATGAGTTCCAGCCGGACGTCGTCGGGCAGCCGGCGGACGAGTTCCAGCATCTCCTCGATCCCCCGGGCGGTGGTGAGGGCGCCGACGTAGACCAGCCGGTGCGGTTCCCCCGCGGCGGCGGCGACCGCGGCGGGCAGCTCGGCGGGAACGCGCGGCGAGTTCGGCACGACCGGGTGCTCGCCGCGGAACCGCCCGGCGTAGGCGTGCTCGGCGAGCGTCAGGTGCAGGCGCCGCTCCGTGAACCCCTCCACGGCGGTGGCGAGCGCCGTGGCGGGCCGCTTGACGGGCCCCGGGACCCACGTCGTCATCTCCATCTGCGCGGGCACGTCCTCGTGGACGTCCCACACCACGGCCGGCGCGTGCCGGGACGTGCGGCCGCGGCGCGCGACGGCGTGCAGGACGGGCAGCAGTTCGGGGTCGTGGCCGATGACGACGTCGTGGTGGCGCGCGAGGCGGCGCGCGATCCGCCCGGCGGCCAGGACGGGGCCGAGGCGGTGCCGCCCCGCGGAGCGCGGGACGTCGACCCCGCGCACCCCCGCCGGCGGCTGCGCGCCGAACGCCGTGAACGGCGCGAGGTAGGTCACCTCGTGACCGCGCTCGAGCAGGCTGCGGATCTGGCGGTTGTGGATGCGCGCGTCCAGCGGCGGGTGGGCGACGGTGACGACGAGGATCCGCAGCGGTCGGGGCACCCGGCGAGGATAGGGACCCGCGGGGCCGGGG
>NZ_JAAALN010000060.1 GCF_009906795.1 Kineococcus siccus | reverse complement strand
GTCCCCGGGTGGGGGCCGCGGTGGTCGGCACGCCGGCCCGCCGCACCCGCGCCGCCCCGCCCAGGGCCCGCGGCACCGCCGCGGCGCGACCACCCGCTGAGCCGCGCGCGCCGGGGGACGGACCGTGTCGCAGGGCCCGGCTAGCGTGCTGCCCGTGGACAGCGGCGCGGGACGCAGCGGGGACGGGGACGAGGGCGTGGACGGAGTCGTGGGCGTGGACGGGGTCGAGCGGTGAGCCGCATCGCGGAGTGGACCTGGCGGCTGGAGGACATCGACGGCCGGCCCGTCCCGGGTGGGGGCGAGGTGTTCCCCACGCAGTCGGACGCCGAGACGTGGATCGGGGAGAGCTGGCGGGGCCTGCGTTCGGCTGGGGTCGAGTCCGCGCACCTGTTCGCCGACGGTGAGCGCGTGTACGGCCCGCTGAGCCTGCGGCCCGCCGACTGAGCCGCCCCCGTGATCAGGCCGGGTGGCCCGACCACGGGGGCGGACGTCTCAGGTCAGGCGCGCCGTCGGCGAGCGCTCGGCCGTCCGGGCCGGGTCCCGCTCGACGACGTCGCCCAGCGCGTCGTCGATGCGCTGCATGAGCGCCGGGGGGATGACGACGCCCGAGGCGCGGGCGTTCGCGGTGACCTGCTCCGGTCGCGAGGCCCCGATGATCGCGGCCGACACGCCCTCGTTCTGCAGCACCCACGCGATCGAGAGCTGGGCGATGGTGAGGTCGAGCTCGGCCGCGACGGGCTTCAGCGCCTGCACCCGGGTGAGGACGTCGTCCTGCAGCCAGCGTCGGATCATGTCCGCGCCGCCCTTGGTGTCGGTCGCGCGGGACCCGGCGGGCAGCTCGCCGCCAGGGAGGTACTTGCCCGTCAGGACGCCCTGGGCGATGGGGGAGAAGACGACCTGCCCGATGCCGAGCTCCTGGGAGACCGGGATCACCTCGGCCTCGACCACGCGCCAGAGCGCGGAGTACTCGGGCTGGTTCGAGACCAGCTGGAAGCCCAGCCGGCGGGCCAGCTCGGCGCCGGCGCGCAGCTGCTCGGGCGTCCACTCGCTGACCCCGATGTAGAGGGCCTTGCCCTGCCGCACGACGTCGGCGAAGGCCTGCATCGTCTCCTCGAGCGGTGTGGCGTAGTCGTAGCGGTGCGCCTGGTAGACGTCCACGTGGTCGGTGCCCAGCCGCCGCAGCGAGCCGTCGATCGACTCGGTGATGTGCTTGCGGGACAGACCGGTGTCGTTGGGCCCGCCCGGGCCCGTCGGGAAGTAGACCTTCGTGAGGATCTCGAGGCTCTCCCGCCGCCGGCCCTTCAGCGCCCGCCCGAGGACGGTCTCGGCCGCCGTGTTCGCGTAGGCGTCGGCGGTGTCGAAGGTCGTGATGCCGACGTCCAGCGCGGCGTGCACGCACGCGACGGCGGCGTCGTTCTCGACCTGGGAGCCGTGGGTGAGCCAGTTGCCGTAGGTGATCTCGGAGATCTTCAGGCCGCTGCTGCCGAGGTGTCGGAACTTCATGGCCCGCACGCTAGGCCCGCCGGGGCGGACGTGCCCAGGGCAGTCGCCCGGGCTCCGGCCGTCAACGGGGCGGCGCGCCCCGCGGGATCATGGGGATGGGCCGGCGCAGCCGACGGATCTGCAGCGCACGTGTCACGCCGTAGCCGACCAGCCCGCGCTCCAGGTCGTCGCCGAAGCGCTCCGCGAGCAGGCGCTTGAGGCGCCGGCTCAGGACGAAGGAGTCGGCGATCGCGACGGCGAGCATGCCGTAGATGAGCAGCGTGGTCGCGATCAGCAGCGACTGCGAGCCCAGCGACTGCGAGGCCAGGGACACGACCAGCGAGACGCCGGCGATGATGAGGAAGTACTCCCCGACGTTGCGGCGCGCGTCCACGACGTCGCGCACGAAGCGCTTCTGCGGGCCCCGGTCGCGATAGGGCAGGTGGCGCTCGTCGCCCGTCGTCAGCGCGAGCTGCATGCGGGCGCGCTCCTCGCGCGCGGCCTCGCGGGCCACCTTCGAGGCGGCCTTGCGGTCGGTCGGGACCAGGGGCCGCCTGTTGCGCGCCTGCGCCTCGCTGCGCTTCGGCGTCGGCCGCCCCTTGCCGCCCTCCTTGGTCAGGCTCACCGTCGTGGTGGCCGCGGGGGCCTGCTTCTCCTTCGAGCGTCCGAACACAGGCGTCAGGGTACGGCACCGCCCTCGACGCCCGGGCGCCCTCGAGCGGGTCGCGACAGCCGCCGGCGGTAGCGTCCGCGGGGTGAGCGACGCCATCCCGACGACCACCGACCAGCCCGCCGCGGGCCCCACCACGGGAGCGGCCACGGGCCCCGGCGGCGTCCTGCCCCCCGTCGGCCCGGAGCGCACGGCGGCGCTGCGCGCGGCCTCCCGGGCCCAGGAGGCCGCGACCCGCGCCGACCTCGAGCGCCTCGTGCGCATCCCGAGCGTCTCCGCGCCCGCGTTCGACCAGCGGCACGTGGCCGCGAGCGCCGAGGCGGTCGCCGCCCTGCTGCGCGACGCCGGCCTGCCCGAGGTGCGCGTCGTCAGGGTGACGGGGGAGGGGGCGACGGGCGCCCCCGCCGTGATCGCCCGCCGTCCCGCGCCCGCCGGGCGCCCGACCGTCCTGCTCTACGCCCACCACGACGTGCAGCCGCCGGGGGAGGCGGCCGCGTGGGCGAGCCCGCCCTTCGAGCCGGCCGAGCGCGACGGGCGCCTGTTCGGGCGGGGGGCCGCCGACGACAAGGCCGGCGTGATGGTCCACGTCGGCGCGCTGCGCACCCTGCTGCCGCTGTGGGGGCCCGACGACGGCGTCGGCGTGACCGTCTTCGTCGAGGGTGAGGAGGAGATCGGCTCACCCACCTTCGCCGCCTTCCTCGCCGAGCACCGCGAGGCCCTGGCGGCCGACGCGATCGTCGTCGCCGACTCCGCCAACTGGCGCACGGGGGTCCCGGCCGTGACCACCACGCTGCGGGGGCTCGTGGACTGCGAGGTGCGGGTCGACGTCCTGTCCCACGCCGTGCACTCCGGGGTCAACGGCGGGCCCGTCCTCGACGCGCTGACGACGCTGTGCCGCCTCGTGGCGACGCTGCACGACGAGCACGGCGACGTCGCGGTCGCGGGGCTGCACCGCGGCGTGGCGGCGGAGCTGCCGCCCGGCACCGAGCTGACGGAGGAGCAGTTCCGCGCCGACGCCGGCGTCCTGCCCGGCGTGCGGCTGGCCGGGACGGGGGAGCTGACGAGCCGGCTGTGGACCCGGCCCGCCCTGTCGGTCATCGGCCTCGACGCCACCGACGTCGCGCACGCCAGCAACACGCTGGTCCCGTCGGCGCGCGCCAAGCTGAGCCTGCGGATCGCGCCCGGTCAGGAGCCCCCGGCCGCCATGGCGGCCCTGCGCCGGCACCTGGAGGAGCACGCGCCCTTCGGCGCGCGGGTCACCGTGACCGAGGGCGAGCAGGGGCAGGCCTTCGCGGCCGACACGTCCTCACCCGCGCACGACGTGGCGCGCGCCGCCTTCGCGGAGGCGTTCGGGGCGGCCGTCGTGGAGATGGGCATGGGCGGGTCGATCCCCTTCGTGGCCGACCTCGCCGCCGTCTACCCCGGCGCGGCGATCCTCGTGACCGGGGTCGAGGACCCGGACTCCCGCGCCCACGGCGCCGACGAGTCGCTGCACCTGGCCGACTTCGCCTCGGCCTGCCTCGGCGAGGTGCTCCTGCTCGACGGCCTCGCAGCCACGGCGCCCACGACCACGGCGGCGCCCACGGGCGCGGCGACGTAGTCTGGGGACCGCAGGGAGCCCTGCGGCCTCGGGAACACCCGCGGCCCCGCGCCGGTTGTCGCGGGGTAGCAGGCGAGAAGTCGAGACGACCGCCGACGAGCGAACCGGAGACGATGTCCATGACCACGTCCACCACCGTCCAGACCGAGCAGACCCCCGCGGAGTCCCACGGCGTGGAGCTCACCGAGGTGGCCGCGACCAAGGTCCGCACCCTGCTGGAGTCCGAGGGGCGCGACGACCTCCGTCTGCGCATCGCGGTCCAGCCCGGCGGCTGCTCGGGCCTCATCTACCAGCTCTACTTCGACGAGCGCACCCTCGACGGGGACGCCGTGCGCGACTTCTCCGGCGTCGGGGTCGTCGTGGACAAGATGAGCGCGCCCTACCTGTCGGGCGCGACCATCGACTTCGCCGACACGATCGAGAAGCAGGGCTTCACCATCGACAACCCCAACGCGGGCAGCAGCTGCGCGTGCGGGGACTCCTTCTCCTGACCCCTCGCACCCTGACGGACGCGAACGACCCGACGACCCCCGCACCGGCCGGTGCGGGGGTCGTCGGCGCTCCCGCCCGCGCCGTCCGCCCGCGGGTGGCCGTCGGCCCCGCGCTCTTCGACTTCGCCGAGCTGAGGCCGCTGCCGGGGGAGGACCTGGTCGCCGCCGGTGGCGACCTGCAGCCGGCGACCCTGCTCGCGGCCTACGCGGCGGGCTACTTCCCGATGGGCCTGGGTGGCGGCGGCCGCGGGCCCGTCGGCTGGTGGTCGCCGGACCCGCGCGGCGTGCTGCGTCCCGAGCGGGTGCACGTCTCCCGTTCCCTGCGGCGCTCGCTGCGCCGCTTCGAGGTCCGCGTCGACACGGCCTTCGCCGACGTCGTGGCCGGGTGCGCCGACCCGTCGCGCGAGGGGGCGTGGATCACCGCGGAGGTCGCGGCGGCCTACGGGCGCCTGCACGACCTGGGCTGGGCGCACTCGGTGGAGGTCTTCGAGGACGGCGAGCTGGCGGGCGGTCTCTACGGGCTCAGCCTGGGGGGCCTGTTCGCGGCGGAGTCGAAGTTCCACCGCACGCGGGACGCCTCCAAGGCCGCCGTGGCCGCCCTGGCCGCCGTCATGACGGCCGACGGCGTCGCGGGCCGGATCGTGGACGTGCAGTGGCGCACGGAGCACCTCGCGACGCTGGGTGTGCAGGAGGTCCCGCGCGGACGCTACCTCCGGCTCCTGGACGCGGCCCTGGCGCTGCCTGTGCCCCCGCCCTTCTCGGCGCGCCCCGAGGGGTGCACCAGCTACGACGAGGGGTAGTCTCCAACTCACCGGGACCGATCCGCGCGAGGTGTTCACACTCCTCACGCCTTCGGCCCCCTCGTCATCGTGAGGACCCGTGGGAAGGCCGGCTTTGGTCATGCGAGATCTGGACGCGACACCTCGTCGCCGTCCCTCCGGGACGCTGCTCACCGGAGCCGTCGCCGCTACCCTCCTGCTCCTCACGGGGTGCAGCAGCGCGGCCGACATCCCCGACGCGAGCCTGCGCAACGGCTTCCTGCCGGACGCCTCCGAGGGCGCGACCGACATGACGGGGCGCATCCAGACGCTCTGGAACGGGTCCTGGATCGCGGCGCTCGCGGTCGGGCTCCTCGTGTGGGGGCTCACGGTCTGGGTCGTGGTGGCCTACCGCCGCCGCAAGAACGACCCGGAGCTGCCGCCGCAGGTCCGCTACAACATGCCGATCGAGATCTTCTACACGATCGTCCCGGTCATGATGGTCGGCGTCCTCTTCTACTACGTGGCGCGCGACCAGCAGGCGATCCTCGACACGAGCGAGCAGCCCGACGTGACGGTCCAGGTCGTCGGCAAGAAGTGGTCCTGGGACTTCAACTACGTCGACTCCAACGTCTACGACACGGGCCGCCAGGCCGACCTCACGGGTCAGGCCGGCGTCGAGGAGGCCCTGCCGACCCTGTACCTGCCGGTCAACGAGCGGGTCCAGTTCGACCTGTACTCCCGCGACGTCATCCACTCCTTCTGGGTGCCGGCCTTCCTCATGAAGATGGACCTCATCCCCGGCAGCCCGAACAAGTTCCAGGTCACCCCCACCAAGGAGGGCGACTTCCGGGGCAAGTGCGCGGAGCTGTGCGGCGACTACCACTCCGAGATGCTCTTCAACGTGAAGGTCGTCTCGCAGGAGGAGTACCAGGACCACATGGACGACCTCGAGGCGCAGGGCAAGACGGGCTCGCTGCCCACCACGCTGGCAGGGGACAACGAGCTCGCAGGGGTCCAGGCGGACTCCGTCGAGCGTGAAGCCGACGCGTCCGTGGACGGGAGCAACTGATGGCCACCGAGAGCTTCAACGCGCCGGGCTTCGCGCCCCGCGTGACCACGGTGCGGCAGCCGAAGGGCGCGGTCGTCCCGACGCGCCGCGGCGCCGTGATCGCCGGCTGGCTGTCCAGCACCGACCACAAGGTCATCGGCAACCTGTACTTCATCACCGCGTTCATCTGGTTCCTCCTCGCGGGGATCATGGCGCTGCTGATCCGCGCCGAGCTCTTCGAGCCCGGCATGCAGGTCTTCAACACCAAGAACGAGTACAACCAGGCGTTCACGATGCACGGCACGATCATGCTGCTGCTGTTCGCGACGCCGCTGTTCTCGGCCTTCGCCAACGCGATCATGCCGCTGCAGATCGGGGCGCCCGACGTCGCCTTCCCGCGGCTGAACATGTTCGCCTACTGGCTGTTCCTGTTCGGCGGCCTCATCGCGGGGGCGGGTTTCCTGACCCCGGGCGGGGCGGCGGCCTTCGGCTGGTTCGCCTACGCGCCGCTGTCCGACGTCGTGCACTCGCCCGGCCTCGGCGGCAACCTCTGGGTCATGGGCCTGGCCTTCTCGGGCTTCGGCACCATCCTCGGTGCGGTCAACTTCATCACCACGATCATCTGCATGCGCGCCCCCGGCATGACGATGTTCCGGATGCCGATCTTCACCTGGAACACCCTGATCACCAGCGTCCTGGTGCTGATGGCCTTCCCGGTCCTGGCCGCGGCGCTGCTGGCCCTGGCGGCCGACCGGATCATGGGTGCGCACGTGTTCGAGGCCGCGAACGGCGGGCCGATCCTCTGGCAGCACCTGTTCTGGTTCTTCGGGCATCCAGAGGTCTACATCATCGCCTTGCCCTTCTTCGGCATCGTGACGGAGATCTTCCCGGTCTTCAGCCGCAAGCCCGTCTTCGGCTACAAGGGCCTGGTCTTCGCGACCATCTCGATCGCGGGTCTCTCCGTGACCGTGTGGGCGCACCACATGTACGTGACCGGCAAGGTCCTGCTGCCCTTCTTCGCCTTCATGACGATGCTGATCGCCGTCCCGACGGGCGTGAAGTTCTTCAACTGGCTCGGCACGATGTGGCGCGGGTCGCTCACCTTCGACACGCCGCTGCTGTGGTCGGTCGGCTTCCTCGTGACCTTCCTCTTCGGCGGCCTGACGGGCGTCATCCTCTCGGCGCCCCCGCTGGACTTCCAGCTGTCGGACTCCTACTTCGTCGTCGCGCACTTCCACTACGTCGTCTTCGGCACCGTGGTGTTCGCGATGTTCGCGGGCTTCTACTTCTGGTGGCCCAAGCTCACGGGGAAGATGCTCGACGAGCGCCTCGGGAAGATCCACTTCTGGCTGCTGTTCGTCGGCTTCCACACGACGTTCCTCATCCAGCACTGGCTGGGGGCCGCCGGGATGCCGCGCCGCTACGCCGACTACCTGCCGGGCGAGGGCTTCACGACGATGAACCAGATCTCGACGATCGGGTCCTTCGTCCTCGGGCTGTCGTTCCTGCCCTTCCTCTGGAACGTCTACCAGACCGCCCGCCACGGCGAGAAGGTCACCGTGGACGACCCGTGGGGCTACGGCGCCTCGCTGGAGTGGGCGACGTCCTGCCCGCCGCCGCGGCACAACTTCACCTCGCTGCCCCGGATCCGCTCGGAGCGTCCGGCCTTCGACCTGCACCACCCCGAGGTCGCAGCCCACGACACCCCGACGAACGCCCGCAGCAAGAACCTGCTCGACCACGTCTACGGCGAAGCCGATCTGGAGGGGCGTCAGGAAGACGTCCGCGGGAAGGGGCACTGACGGTCCATGAAGGCTGAAACCTGGCTCTTCTCGGGCGGGATCCTCTTCTTCATCCCGATCGGGTTCGTGTACGGCCTGCTCACCCAGTGGGACGAGCCCGTGGGGCTGATCGCGCTGATCCTCACGGGTGGGCTCGCCCTGCTCGTCGGGTCCTACCTCGCCATCACGGCGCGCCGCATCGACGACCGCCCGGAGGACAACCCCCGGGCCAACGTCGAGGAGGGCGCCGGCGAGCAGGGGTTCTTCTCCCCGCACAGCTGGTGGCCGCTGTTCCTCGCCTTCGGCGGGGCCGTCGCCTTCGGTGGTGTGGCCGTCGGCTGGTGGCTCTGGCTCATCGGGGTCGTCGTCAGCATCCCCATGCTGGTCGGCTGGGTCTTCGAGTACTACCAGGGTGAGCACGCCCACTGAGGCGACCACCTCGATCTCTCACGGAGGGCCCGCAGCACCAGCCGGTGCTGCGGGCCCTCCGTCGTCGTGCGTCCGAGGCCCTCCTCCGGAGCCCGGCCACGGCGGCGCGACCCGTGTGACGGATCCGTGACGCCCGGCCTGCAGCGGAACGGGCTCCAGCGGCGTCACAGTGGTGCAGGGGCTCCCGTGGGACGATGACCGCGGGGGAGAGCGCTCGTCGTCACCACGGCGGGCTCGGACACAGGGGGAACACCGCAGTGAGCGCGCCGACGGACCGGACCAGCAGCCAGCAGCCTCGTCACCCGGCACGCCGCTGGTGGCCCGCGCTCCTCCTGGCCGGGCTCGCGCTGCCGCTCGCCTCGTGCCAGTCGACGGGGTCCGCGGCTCCCGAGGGCGGCTCGGCTCCAAGCTCGGCCACCGCCGCACCGTCCGCGGCGCCGGCGACCATCACGGTGGCTCCCGCCGACGCCGCGGGTGACGTCCGCCTCGACGCCCCCGTGACGGTCACCGTCACCGACGGGACCCTGCGCGACGTCACCGTGACCGCACCCGACGGCGCCGCCCTCCCGGGCGGGCTGGACGCCACCGGGACGACGTGGACGAGCACCGGACCCCTCGCCGCCGCCACCCGCTACGCCGTCCACGCCGTCGCCGCGGGGGCCGCTGGCCAGGTGACGCACGACAGCGCGCTGACGACGCTGACGCCCGTCGCGACGGCCTTCCCCGCGGTCGCCCCGCTGTCCGGGTCCACGGTGGGCGTGGGGATGCCCGTCATCGTCACCCTCGACGAGCCCGTGGCCGCGGACCGGCGCGCGGCCGTGGAGGCCAACCTGCACGTCACCACCCAGCCCGCGCCCGTCGAGGGGGCCTGGAACTGGATCTCGGACACGACGGTGGAGTACCGGCCCGCGGCCTACTGGCCCGCCCACAGCTCCGTCCACCTCGACCTCGACCTCGGTGGCGTCGAGGTCAGCCCCGGCGTCTGGGGCAAGACCCGCGACATCGACTTCGAGGTCGGCAGCGCGATGATCAGCACGGTGGACATCGCGGCGCACACCATGACCGTCACCCGCGACGGTGTCGTGCTGCGCACCATCCCGGTGACGCTGGGGCAGTCCGGCAGCGGCGGCAAGTACGTCACCCGCAGCGGCACGAAGGTGGTCATGAGCCTCGAGGCCACGCGGCAGATGGACGCCGAGACCACCGGGGTCAGCCCCGACGACCCGGAGTACTACAACGTCGCCACGAAGTACGCCATGCGCCTGACCAACTCGGGGGAGTTCCTGCACGCGGCGCCGTGGTCGGTGGGCTCGCAGGGCCGGGCCAACGTCAGCCACGGCTGCACGGGCATGAGCACGGCCGACGCCCGCTGGATGTTCGACACCACGAAGGTCGGCGACGTCGTCACCTACGTGGGCAGCGACCGCACCATCGAACCCGGCAACGGCTTCAACGTCTGGAACCAGACCTTCGACGCCTGGAAGGCCGGCTCCGCGCTCGGCGCCTGATCCGTCGACCGCGCGGGCGACCGTTGCCCCCCGGACGTCCCGCTCGTAGGCTCCGCGCGTGGAGACGACCCGGTCCGCGCCCGGGGAGGCGGCCGGCGCCCTGGTGGCGCTCGGCTTCGCCGGTGCGGCCGCCGTCCTGTTCGCGGTCGGGGACGCCGTGGGCTTCACGAGCGAGCGGGCCGAGGCGGTGTTCACGGCCTCCTGGGTCCTCGCCGTCCTCTGCCTCGCGTGCGCCGTCGTCGTGGCCGCCCTGAGCGTGGTGCAGCTCGTCGTGCGGTGGGCCGGGTCGCAGCGGCCCGGCCTCCTCGAGGCCCTGGTGCTCGTCATCGCCACCGGGCTCATCGGCGCGGTGGCCCTGCTGCACCCGCTGTGGGGGACCGGCTCAGGGGCCGCCTGAGCGTCCTCGCCCGTCCGCTGTCCTCCGGAGCTCCGGCTGGCTTTCCCCGGGAGCACGTCCGTCAGGCGGGCCGGCCGACGGCGTCCGAGCCCGCGGTGCGGAGGTCGCTCCCTCGCGAGCCTCGCGCTGCAGCCCCGGACGGGTGCGTCGGGTCACCACGGCGGCGACCGCCGTGGCAGCACGTCCGGTGCGACCCGGCGGCGACGGTGTGCCGCCACGGGGCCCGGTCGCACGGCGCAGCGCCCACGGCGCCCCCGCACGAGCGGCGAACAGGCCGACCAGGTGGGCGATCCGCCCGCCCGTCGGGCCGGCCCGCGGCGTCGTCCGCCGGCCGGTCCAGCTGCTCCCGGACTGCCCCGCCCCCGACGTGGTTCCGCACCACCACCGCGTCCACGCCCAGCGCCCGAGGGCGGCGGCCACGACGAAGGCCCCGGGCGCAGTGCCCGGGGCCTTCGTCGTGCGGTGCTGGATCAGCCGTGCAGCGTCTGCGACGTGCCGATCGCGGCGTTCTCCTTCTCCTCCACGGACGCCATCTGCTCGCCCGCGTCGAGCTCGCCGTGGCTGTGCGCGGCCTCGACCTCGGCCGGCGTCACCGGCTCCACGCGGTCCTCGAAGTAGAACTTCGAGAGCCGGCGCTGGAACTTGCCGTACAGCGTGTCCGGGTTGCCGGCGTCGACGCGGTCCTCGATCTCCATGGGCCGGTTGACCTCGTGCTGGACGAGCGTCCAGCGCTCGAGGTCCGACAGGGGAGCGTGGACCTCGATGAACTCACCGTGCGGCAGCCGGACGATGCGACCGGTCTCCCGGCCGTGCAGGGCCTTCTCGCGGTCCTTGCGCTGCAGCCCGAGGCAGATGCGCTTGGTGACCACGAACGCGACGGCCGGCAGCACGAACAGCGCGACCCGGAGGAAGCGGGTGATGTCGTTGATCGACAGCTGCATGATGTGGGCGATGATGTCGTTGCCACCCGAGATCCACAGCAGGACGTAGAACGTGATCGCCATGACGCCGAGCCCGGTGCGGGTGGGGGCGTTGCGGGGGCGGTCCAGCAGGTGGTGCTCACGCTTGTCGCCCGTGGCGATCTGCTCGAGGTAGGGGTACGCCACCAGGGCGGCCATCACGAACAGGATGATCACGGTCGTCGGGATGAAGATGTTCAGCGAGAGCGTGTAGCCGAACGCCGAGATCTCCGTCCAGCCCGGCATGAGCCGGACCGCGCCGTCGAGCCAGCCCATGTACCAGTCCGGCTGCGAGCCGGCGGTGACGGGGGAGGGGTCGTAGGCGCCGTAGGCCCAGATCGGGTTGATCGAGACCAGGGCCGAGATCAGCGCGATGACGCCGAAGACGATGAAGAAGAAGCCACCGGCCTTCGCGGCGTACACCGGGAAGAGCGGGAAGCCGACGACGTTGTCCTCGGTCCGGCCCGGGCCGGGGTACTGCGTGTGCTTGTGGATCACCACGAAGAAGAGGTGGACCACGATCAGCGCCAGCATCACCGCCGGCAGCAGCAGGATGTGGATGGTGAAGAACCGCGGGATGAAGTCCTCACCCGGGAACTCACCGCCGAAGAGGAAGAAGCTGATGTAGCTGCCGACCACGGGCACCGCGAGGATGATCGCGTCGGCGATCCGGATGCCGGTGCCGGAGAGCAGGTCGTCTGGCAGCGAGTAGCCGGTGAAGCCCTCGAACACGGCGAGCAGCGCCAGGACGCCGCCGATGACCCAGTTGAGCTCGCGCGGCTTGCGGAACGCGCCGGTGAAGAAGACGCGGGCCATGTGCACGATCGTGGCGGCGACGAAGACCAGCGCCGACCAGTGGTGGATCTGGCGCATCAGCAGGCCGCCGCGCACGTCGAACGACAGGCGCAGCGACGAGGCGTACGCCTCGGACACGTGCTGGCCCGCGAGGGGTGCGTAGATGCCGGTGTAGGTCGTCTCCGCGGCGCTGGGCTCGTAGAAGAACGTCAGGAACGTCCCGGTGAGCAGCAGGATCACGAAGCTGTAGAGGGTGATCTCCCCGAGCATGAAGGACCAGTGGTCCGGGAAGATCTTTCGGGCGAAGCCGTTGACGATCTTGCTGGCTCCGGCGGTGTCGTCGGCGTAGTTGCCGACGCCCGCCGCGAGCTTGTCGACGGTGGTCTGACTGCTCATCCACGCTCCCAGAAGCTCGGGCCGACGGCTTCGTGGAAACCGCTCTGTGCTTGAAGGTAACCCTCTGCGTCAACCTGGATGGGAAGCTGCGGGAGGGCCCTCTTCGCGGGGCCGAAGATCACCTTGCAGTCCTGCGTCACGTCGAAGGTCGACTGGTGGCAGGGGCACAGCAGGTGGTGGGTCTGCTGCTCGTACAGGGCCACGGGGCAGCCCATGTGGGTACAGATCTTCGAGTAGGCCACGATCCCGTCCACGGACCAGTCCTCGCGGCCCTCGGGGGCCGAGAGCAGCTCCGGCTCGATGCGGATGAGCAGGACGGCGGCCTTGGCCTTCTCGTTCAGGAGCTCCTCGGCGTCCTCGATGCCCTCGGGCATGACGTGGACGACCGACCCGAGACCGAGGTCGGAGGCGCGGATGCGCCCACCCTCGGGGTCCTTCGTCAGGTACGTGCCCGTCTTCCACATCGTGGTCGACAGGTCGTTGCCGGGCAGGGGGCCCGTGTCGCGGAAGAAGAAGACCGCGGGCAGCGGGAAGAGGACGCCGGCCCCGATCAGCGTGTTCCGGATGAGCGGGCGCCGGCCGAGACCGGACTCCGCGGCCCCCTCTTTGAGGATGGCGACGGCCTGCTCGCGCTCCGCGGCCGTCCCGCGCTGGCGGTGGCGGTAGTCGATGCGCTCGTCGTCGGGCATGAGCGTCTTGGCCCAGTGCACGGCGCCGACGCCCAGGGCGAACAGCGAGAGGAACATCGACAGGCCGATGGCCTTCGTCGACAGGCTGATGCGCTCGAAGCTGTCGTCGTACTTGATCCCGATGATCGAGACCACGATGAGGACGGAACCGATCATCGACAGGACCAGGAGCACGGCGACCTGCCGCTCGGCGCGCCGGGCGGCCTTCGGGTCGGTGTCCCCCATGCGGTGCCGGTGCTCCGGCAGCCCGGGGTTCTCGAAGCGGTCCGGGAGCGCGCCCTGGCCGCGGGCGAGCGTGGTGCCCGGCCCCTGGCCGTGGGCGTCGCCCGCGCGTTCGATCTCGCTCATGCTCCCTGCCCGTTCGTGCGACGTACCGCTCGCGCGGTGGTGGTGGTGAGGTGCCGGCGGCGGCCGGCGGCGGGGCGCGTCACGAGGACTTCATCCCCAGCCAGACCGAGCACCCGATGAGGAGGCCGATGCCCGCGATCCACGCGAACAGGCCCTCGCTCACGGGGCCGACCGCACCGAGGGTGAGGCCGCCCGGGTCGGGACGCTTCTCGTCCTGGGTCAGCCAGGCGATGATCGCCGTCTTGTCCTCGGAGCTGATGGTCGAGTCGTTGAAGACGGGCATCGACTGCGGGCCCGTGAGCATCGCCTCGTAGATGTGCTTGGCGCTGGACTCGTCGAGGCTCGGGGCGTACTTGCCCTCGGTCAGCGCGCCGCCCTTGCCGGCGAAGTTGTGGCACATGGCGCAGTTGGTGCGGAAGATCGCGGCCCCGCGCGCCAGGCGCTCGTCCCCCACCTCCGAGACGTCCAGCTGCTCCTCGGTCGGGATGGCCGGCCCGGGGGCCAGCGAGGCGATGTAGGCGGCCATCAGGTCGATCTGCTCCTGCGAGAAGCGGATCTTGTTGACCTTGGGGGCCTGCGGGCCGCTCTGCGCGAGCGGCATGCGCCCGCTGCCGACCTGGAAGTCGACGGAGGCGGCGCCGACCCCGATGAGCGAGGGGCCCGGGTTCTGCGCGCCCTCGGCGCCGCGGCCGTTCTCGGTGACCCCGCCGCCCTGGGCGTTGAGGCCGTGGCACGTGGAGCAGTTGGCGAGGAAGAGGCGCTTGCCCGCCTCGACGTCCTCCGCCGACGCCGTCGCGGTGGAGGCCTCCGCCTGACGGGGGGCCAGCGCCGCGTACAGCCCACCGACGAGGACGAGCGCCAACGCGATCAGCACGACGACGGCCAGCGGGTGGCGCCGTCGGGCGCTGAGGGCGGTGAGGGTCCTGGTCACGGTCGTGGTGCTCGCTTCCGTCGCTGCCGGGTCGTGCGGGGTGGTGCGGAGCCGTCGTGCCGCTCCGGGACGATCACTTGAGGATGTAGATGACGGTGAAGAGACCGATCCAGACCACGTCGACGAAGTGCCAGTAGTAGCTGACGACGATGGCGCTGGTGGCCTCCTGGTGGCCGAAGCGCTTGGCCGAGAAGGACCGGCCGATCACGAAGAGGAAGGCCACGAGGCCGCCCAGGACGTGGATGCCGTGGAACCCGGTGGTGAGGAAGAACACGGACCCGTAGGCGTTCGTGGCGATGGTCATGCCCTCGTGCGCCAGCTCGGCGTACTCGTAGACCTGGCCCGTGACGAAGACCGCGCCGAAGAGGTAGGTGACGACGAACCACTCCTGCATGCCCCAGGTGCCCACCTGCCACAGCCGGCCGGTGCGGCGCGGCTGGAAGCGCTCGGCGGCGAAGACGCCGAACTGGCACCAGAAGGAGGAGACGACCAGGATGATCGTGTTCGCGGTCGAGAACGGGACGTTCAGCAGGGCCGGACCCGACTCCCACAGCGCCGGCGCGACCGAGCGGATCGTGAAGTACATCGCGAAGAGCCCGGCGAAGAACATGAGCTCGCTCGAGAGCCACACGATCACCCCGACGGACACCATGTTCGGCCGGTTCACGGAACCGTGAGCAGGGCTCGGGGTACTGCTCTGGACAGCCTGTGCACTCGCCACGTCGACATCATGCCCCACGTCCCCCGGGGTGCGCCGCCCGGCCCACCGACAATGTGTCGTAGACCTCAGGGACGAGCCTCGCCACGGTGCGTGATCGATCGCTCACTGAGCGGTCACGCGCTCGCGGAGGTCTCGAGGAGGTCTCGGCGAGGTCGCGAGGAGGCACCCGACAGCCCCGTCCGACCCGTCCGCGTCCGTCGGCGCTCGCCCCGCGCTCGGCGGTGGACCGCGGGCCCCCGGCGCGGGGCCGCCCCGCGGGTCGGAGCGGCTCAGTAGGGTCGCCTCGTCCTCGACCGCACGAGCCCCGGGAACGCCCCTCATGAGCAGCAGCCCGTCCCCGACCGCCTCCGGGGTGCCCGCGCCCGCGGCCCGCCCGGCGGCACCGACGTGGCGCTCCCTGCTCACCGACCTGCTCGCGGGCCGCGACCTCGAGGCGCCGCAGGCCGCCTGGGCGATGGGGCAGGTGATGGCCGGTGCGGCCGACGACGTCGCGCTCGCGGGCTTCCTGGTCGCGCTGCGGGCGAAGGGCGAGAGCATCGCCGAGCTGGAGGGTCTCGCCGACGCGATGCTGGCCCACGGGGTCCCGCTGAGCGTCCCGGGCCCGATCGTCGACCTCGTCGGCACGGGCGGGGACCAGGCGAACACCGTCAACATCTCGACCATGGCGGCCCTCGTCCTGGCCGGGGCGGGCCACCGCGTGGTCAAGCACGGCAACCGCGCCGCGTCCTCGGCCTCCGGCGCCGCCGACGTCCTCGAGGCGCTCGGCGTGCGGCTCGACCTCCCGCCGGAGCGCGTGGGTGAGCTGGCGACCGAGGTCGGCATCACGTTCTGCCACGCCCAGGTCTTCCACCCCGCCATGCGCTTCGCGGCGGGTGCCCGGCGGGGGCTCGGCGTGCCGACCGCCTTCAACGTGCTGGGGCCCCTGACCAACCCGGCGCGGGCGGGGGCGGCCGCGGTGGGGGTCGCCGACCGGCGGATGGCGCCCCTCGTCGCCGGGGTCCTCGCGCGGCGGCGGACCGCGGCCCTCGTGTTCCGCGGCGAGGACGGTCTCGACGAGCTGACCACGACGGGCCCCGCGCGGATCTGGGTCGTGACGGGCGGCCACGTCAGCGAGACCGTGCTGGACCCGGCGGTCCGCCTGGACCTGCCCCGCGCCACGCTCGCGGACCTGCGGGGCGCCGACGCGCAGCACAACGCCGGCGTGGCCCGGCAGCTGCTCGCGGGTGCCCGCGGACCCGTGCGCGACGCCGTCGTGCTCAACGCCGCCGCGGCGATGGTCGCGGCCGGTGTGCGCTCACCCGCGGGCGGTGACCTCGTCGACGCGCTCGTGGACCACCTGGCCGAGGGCGTGCGGCGGGCCCAGGAGGCCCTGGACTCCGGTGCGGCCGCGGACGTCCTCGACCGCTGGGTGCGCGCGAGCGCCGCCTGAGCCCTCCTCCGGGCTCCCCGACCGGACCGCGGGGCGGGTCAGCCGTCCAGTCCCAGGGAGAAGGCGCTGTCGAGGTCGTGGCGGGAGTAGGCGCGGAAGGCGATGTTGGTCGTCGTCCCGGTCACGCCGTCGACCTTGTTGACCTCGCCGGCGATGACGTCGGCCAGCTCGTCGTGCTGGGCGACGCGGACCATGACGATGAGGTCGACGTCCCCGGTCACGGAGTAGACCTCGGACACGCCCCGGATCTCGGCCAGGGCGGTCGCGACCTCGGGGATGCGCCGACCGTCCGTCTGCACGTTCACGATGGCGGTGATCACCCGCGGGAGCTTAGTGCGGCCGCGTCGTCCGCACGTCCGGGACGGGCGCGGCGGTGCACGGGCGGCGCGCTCAGGCCTCCAGCAGGGACCGGGCCCACCCCGCACCGTTGACCGGGCAGGCCCAGGGGGAGGCGTCCGGGTCCAGCACCGAGACCAGCCGGACCCCGGGCTGCTCCAGCCAGCTCAGCAGCGCGTCCGTCTCCTCGGTGAGCAGGCCCTCGCGGTCCGGGCCGGGCGGGGTCACGACCTCACCCGTGGCCCGCAGGGCCTCGACGTACGGCATCGGGTCCGCGCCGCGCGGGCTGAGGCTCGTGCCGGCGAGGCGGCCGTAGCGCACCAGCACCAGCTCCCAGCCGCCCACGGGCCAGCCGGGGGCGGGGGCGCTGCGCCGCGCGGCCACGAGCTCGGGGGCCTCGCCCAGCGGCGCGCGGCGCTGGGCGCGCTCGGCGGCGCGCAGGAAGGCGTCCAGCCGGTCGCGGTGGGTGGCGGCCTCCTCGAAGCGCTGCTGACCGGCCAGGGACGTCATGCGCTCGCGGAGCGCGGCGAACGTCGGCCCGGCGTCGACGGTCAGGGCCCGCCGGGCCGCCTCGACGACCTCCGCGTAGGACGCCGCGTCCTGGCCGCCGCGCTCGGGCCCCAGGCACGGGGCGCCGCAGCGCCCGAGCTCGGCCAGCACGCAGGCCCCCGGGTCGTCCGCCCGGGGCGTGCGGGGGATGCGCCGCGTGCACTGGCGCAGCGGGACGGCCTCGTGCAGCGCGGCGACCGCCAGCTCGGCCGAGCGCGTCGAGCGGAACGGCCCCAGGTAGGTGGCGCCCGCTCCGCCGTCGGCGCGGACCTGCTTGACCAGGGACAGCCGCGGCCAGGCCTCGGCGGTGAGCTTCACCCAGGTGCCCCGCTCGGGCCGCCGCGAGCGGCGGTTGTAGGGCGGCTCGTGCTCGGCGATCAGGCGCAGCTCGCGCACCCGCGCCTCCAGCGGCGTCTCGCAGACCACGGGGACGACGGTCGTCGCGGCCCGGACCATCTCCGTCATCCGCGGGCGCGTCTCGGACGCCGTGAAGTACGACGACACGCGGCGCCGCACGTCCACCGACGTCCCGACGTACAGCACGCGGCCCGCGGCGTCGCGGAACTGGTAGACGCCGGGCGCCGACGGCAGGCCGAACGCCAGGTGGCGCTTGGCGCGGCGCGCCGCGGGCACGCGGGCCGCGAAGGTCTTGAGGTCCTCGAGGGTCTGCACGCCCCGGTTGCCGAGGCGCCCGAGCAGCGCGTGCAGCACGTCCACGGTGGCCCGGGCGTCGGACAGGGCCCGGTGGTCGGGGGTGGTCGAGGCGCCGAACAGTCGCGCGAGGGTGCCGAGCTTGCGGTCCGGCGCCTCGTCGGGCAGCACGAGGTGCCGCGCCAGCACGACGGTGTCCACCACCTCGGGGGCGGGCCACGCCAGCTGGCTGCGGGCGCAGGCCGCCCGCAGGAACCCCGTGTCGTAGGGCGCGTTGTGCGCCACCAGGACGGCACCGCGGGCGAACTCCAGAAAGCTGGGGACGACGGCCTCGACGGGCGGGGCGGTCGCCACCATGGCGTCGGTGATGCCCGTCAGCAGCTGCACGAAGGCCGGGATGGCCGACGGGGGGCGCACCAGGGTCTGGAACTCGCCCAGCACCTCCCCCCCGCGGACCTTCACGGCGCCGATCTCGGTGATGCCCGCCTCCGACGGCGGCCCACCGGTGGTCTCCAGGTCGACCACCACGAACGTCGTCGTGGCGAGCGGGCGGCCGAGGTCCTCGAAGCTCGTCTGCACGGGCTGCGGCGGGCGGGCCGCCGGCGGTCGCGACGCCGGTGGGTGGAGCGCGGTGGGCATGTCGGTCACCGTAGGAGCGACGTGCGACACACCCCCGCGCGCCGCGCCGGGCGCCGCCGCGGGACGGTCTCCGCACCGTCGCCCGCACGGGTCGTGTCGGAGGTCGTCCCTAGCGTGCGCCGTGCCGGTCGAGGGACCGGCCGGGCCGAGCAGCCCGCGACGGTGTGGAGGTGCCGATGCTCATCGACTGCGACAGCTGCACCGAACGGCCCCGGGCCTGCGGCGAGTGCGTCGTCTCGGTGCTGCTCGGGATGCCCGGCGAGCGGCCGGAGGCTCCCGGCCCCGGCCCGGAGCTGGACGCCGACGAGCGGGGCGCCCTCGCGGTGCTGGCGGGACCATGCC
>NZ_JAAALN010000005.1 GCF_009906795.1 Kineococcus siccus | reverse complement strand
CTTCCCCCGACCCCGGTCCCCTGCACGGTGCGGCCCGCACCGCGGTGCTCGGGTGCAGCGCGGCCGGCCGCCGGACCGTCAGCGCCGTCGGTGACGCCGACGGGTCGTCCCCCTTCCGCATCGCGTCGCTGACCAAGCCCGTGACCGCCGCCGCCACGGTGCGCGCGCTGGACCGCGCGGGGGCGCCGCTCTCGACGCCCGTCCTGGAGGTGCTGCCGGGCCTGGCCCCCGACTGGCGGGCGGACCGGAGCGTGACCGTGGAGCACCTGCTGGCCCAGACGTCGGGCCTGCGCCCGGCGGTCACGGCGGCCGCCGTCGCCGCGCTGGGGGACGGAGCCGAGGTCGCGGGCGAGGTGGCCCGCCTCGTGGTCGCCGCGGGCAGCGCCCGGCCCCCGGGCCGCCGGTGGGAGTACGACAACGGCAACTACTTCCTGGCCGGCGCCGTGCTCGCGGCCCTGCACGGCACCACCTTCGAGCGCGCCGTCCGCGACCTCGTGCTCGACCCGGCGGGGATGTCGCGGACCACGTTCGCGCCGCCGCCGGATCTGGTGCCGGGCCGCGACGCCGGCCGCGAGGTGGCCGCGCCGGACTACCCGCGGGGGCGGCGGCCCAGCGGGGGGCTGTGCTCGACCGTGGACGACCTGCTCGCCTTCGCCGAGCACCTGCTCGCCGACGAGGCGCTGCTGCGCACCACGGCCGCGGTGCGCACCTCGCCCCACGACGTCGTGGACGCCGGGCTCGGCTGGGCCCTGGGACCGTCGGGCCAGCTGTACGTCAACGGTCGCCTGCCCGGCTACCGCGCCGCCGCGGTGCTGGTGCCGCAGCACGCGCTGGCCGGGGTCGTGCTCAGCGACGACACGCAGGCCCTGCCCGCGGCCGCCGCGGTGCTCGGGGCGTGGCAGCGTGCCGCGACGGGGGACGAGCTCACGGACCTCGTCGTGGGCTACGCGGCCTGACGCGACGGCCGGACACCGGCCGCCGGCGGGCAGCAGGATGGCGGGCATGAGCACCCACGACGTCTCCGCCGCCAAGAGCTACGCCGAGCAGGCCTCCGCGAACGCCGAGAAGCTGAAGGCGGGGACGTGGGAGTCGGTGCAGGCGCTGGCGCTCACGTCGATCGCCCACAGCCTCGCCGCCCTGGCGGAGCGCCCGCCGCGCCCCTGACCGCGCTCGAGACCGGCCGCGCCGGCCCCTCAGTGGCTCTCGGTCCCCCGCCGCGACTCCAGCACCGGGTCCACGAGGCGCTCGACGACGAGCCCGGTGGCGACCGCGGCGACCGCGGCGTGCAGGACCTCCACGACGGCCTCGCCGCGGCGCCACGTGCGGGGCGGTGCTCCGGCTCCCGTGGCGTTCTCGAGCGTCTGGTCGAGCAGGATCCTCGTCACCGTCTGCGCCACGTGCCCGCGCACCGCGACGAGCCCGCTGGCCCGCCAGACCCCGCGCAGCGCGCCGAGGGCCACGCTCGTGCCGACCTGCATCGCGACCGTGGCCGCCACCGGCCGCTCGTCGTCGCCGGGTCGACGGCCGAGCAGCAGCAGCAGGGTCCGGCCGGCGACGTAGGAGGCGGGGCGACCCGTGACCGCCCGCTCGACCGCCTGCCCGGCCGCCATCGCGGCCGCACCGGCCAGGCCGCCGACCAGACCGCGGCCCGCCGCCCGCGCGAGGACGGCTCGACGGCCGCCGGTGGTGTCCATCACGGCGCCACCCTCCCCCGCCGGCCGGCGCGCCGCCACCGCGTGGCGGGCCGTCCGCAGCGGCGCGTCCGCCGCACCCGCACCACCCGCACGGGCCGCCGCCGGTGCGCCGGGCGGCGGTCCCCCGTGTCCGACCTCAGGCGTCGACCACCGCCTCGCTCCGCCGGGGGCGTTGCCGCGCAGCGACACCGGTGGCTGCCGATCGTGCGCTCTGCGGCCGGCCGGACGGACCGCGGCACGGTCGCCGGGCGCACCCCGCGAGGGAGGTGACGTCGTCGACGGTCGGTGCGGGTCTCACCTCGACCTCCCCACCCCGACGCCCACCGCGCCGAGCCTGTCCGCCGGCTCCGCGCCGGTCGCCCGGCTGGGACGCGACGCGCAGCCGTGGCACGCTCGACGACCGTGACGCAGACGAGGACGACGACGGAGGTCGGGACGGGCTCGGCCGTGAGCCGGGTCAGCGGGTTCGTCGGGCGGTGGTTCGCGCTGCTCGTGCTGGCCGCCGGGGCCGTCGCCCTGGCGTTCCCGACCGCCTTCGACGGCTGGTCCCCCGCCGTCCCGTGGCTGCTCAGCGTGATCATGCTCGGGATGGGGATGACCATGCGGCCCGCGGACTTCGCGATCATCGGCCGGCGCCCGTGGGCGCTGCTGCTCGGGGTCGCCGCCCAGTACACGATCATGCCGCTGCTGGGCTTCGGCATCGCCCACCTGCTCGGCCTCGGGTCCGTCCTCACCGCCGGGATGATCCTGGTGGGTGCCGCGCCGGGCGGGACGGCGTCCAACGTCATGGTCTACCTCGCCAAGGGAGACACTCCGCTGTCGGTGGCGATGACGTCCGTCTCGACGCTGCTCGCACCGTTCCTGACGCCGGTGCTGGTCCTGGCGCTGGTCGGGGAGTCCCTGCCCGTCAGCGGCTGGGCGCTGTTCCGCTCGATCGTCCAGATCGTGCTCGTCCCGGTGGTCGCGGGACTCCTGCTGCGCCTGCTGGTGCCCCGGGTGGTCGAGCGCTGCCTCGACGTCCTGCCCCTGGTCTCCGTGCTGGGCATCACGGCGGTGGTGCTGGCGGTCGTCGCCGGCAGCGCCCCGACCCTCCTGGAGGTCGGCCTCCTCGTGGTCCTCGCCGTCGTGCTGCACAACGTCGGCGGGCTCGCGCTCGGCTACGGCGTCGGCCGGCTCACCCGCATGCCGGTCGCCAGCCGCCGCGCCATCAGCATCGAGGTGGGGATGCAGAACTCCGGGCTCGCGGCGGCGCTCGCCACGGTCTACTTCGCGCCCGCGGCCGCGCTGCCCGCCGCGATCTTCTCCGTGTGGCACAACGTGTCCGGGTCGATCCTCGCGACGCGCTGGTCACGACGGCCGGTACCCGCCCCGCTGACGGCCGCGGGCGAGGGCGCGCTCGTCGACGACGCGGGGTCCGCTGCTCGCTGACGGCGCCCGCCCCGGGCGTCTGGCAGGATCCGGGGCGGCCTCGACGTCGCGGCCGTCCCCCGCACGCCGACGCACGAGGTGCTCGCATGGCCACCCAGACTCCTCCGCTGCGCTCCCGCGGAGCGCTCGACCGCTTCTTCCAGATCACCGAACGCGGGTCCACCGTGGCCCGCGAGGTCCGCGGCGGGCTCGCGACGTTCTTCACGATGGCGTACATCGTGGTGCTGAACCCGCTCATCATCGGCACGCAGCAGGACGGGACGGGTTCCTTCCTCGGCGGGGGCAGCGCGCCCGATCTGGCGGCCGTGGCCGCGGCCACCGCGCTGGTCGCGGGGGTGATGACGATCCTCATGGGCGTCCTGGCCAACTACCCGCTCGCGCTCGCCACGGGCCTGGGGCTCAACGCCTTCGTCGCCTTCAGCGTCGCCGCGCTGCCGGACATGACGTGGGCCGACGCCATGGGGCTCGTCGTGATCGAGGGCCTGATCATCCTGGTCCTCGTCCTGACCGGTTTCCGGGAGGCGGTGTTCCACGCCGTTCCGGCCCAGCTGAAGACGGCGATCAGCGTCGGCATCGGCCTGTTCATCACGATCGTCGGTCTCGTCGACGCCGGTTTCGTGCGGGCCGGCAGCGGTACGCCCCTGACCCTGGGCATCGGGGGTTTCCTCGCCGGCTGGCCGACGCTCGTCTTCGTCGCGGGGCTGCTGCTGACGGTCGTGCTGATGGCGCGGGGCGTGCGCGGCGCGATCCTGGCGGGGATCGTCGTGGCCACGGTGCTGGCCGTCGTCGTCGAGGCGGTCGCCCGGCTGGGCCCGCGGCTCGGCGCCGACGGCGAGGTGCGCGACCCCCGGGCCTGGGGCCTGAACGTGCCTGCGCTGCCGGACACGTGGATCGCGCGCCCGGACTTCTCGCTGCTCGGCCAGTTCGACCTGCTGGGTTCCTTCAGCCGCATCGGCGCGGTCAGCGTCGTGCTGCTCGTCTTCACGCTCCTGCTCGCCGACTTCTTCGACACGATGGGGACGATGGTCGCGATCGGCAAGGAGGGCGACCTGCTGGACGCCGAGGGCAACCCCCCGCGCATGCGGCGCATCCTGGTCGTCGACTCGATCGCGGCGGCCGCGGGCGGCGCGAGCGGCGTCTCCAGCAACACCAGCTACATCGAGTCCGCCACCGGTGTGGGTGAAGGCGCCCGGACGGGCCTCGCGAGCGTGGTGACGGGCATCGCGTTCCTGCTCGCGACGTTCCTCGCGCCCGTCGTCTCGATCGTGCCGTACGAGGCCGCGACGCCCGCGCTCGTCGTCGTCGGCTTCCTCATGATGACCCAGGTCAAGGGGATCGACTGGGACGACTTCGAGATCGCGCTGCCGGCGTTCCTCACGATCGTCCTCATGCCGTTCACGTACTCCATCAGCGCCGGCATCGGGGCGGGCTTCGTCTCCTACGTCGTGCTCAAGGTCGTCCGCGGCAAGGCCCGCGCCGTCCACCCGATCCTGTGGGTGACGGCGGCCCTCTTCGTCGTCTACTTCGCCATCGACCCGCTGCGGGAGGCCGTCGGCGCCTGACGGCGCACCGGCCTCGTCGGGATCGGGTCCCACGGCCCCGTGCCGGTCGCCGGGGGCGACACTGTCGGGGTGGACGCGCACCGCACGGCCCGGCCGTGGCTCACCCCGCGCGGCACCAACCTCGCGCTGCTCGTGGTCCTGCTCCTGGTCTACGCCACCGGGGCCGCGTCCGAGGCCACGGGAGCCCCCGGCGGGTGGTGGGTGACCTCGGCCCACGGGGTCGCCGCGCTGGCCGTCCTGGCCCTGCTGCCGCACAAGCGGCGCGTGGTCGCGCGGGGGCTGCGCCGGGCGCGGTCGACGCGGTGGCTGTCCCTGGTCATGGCGGCCCTGCTCGCGACCACCCTGCTCACCGGGCTCGCGTCCGCCACCGGCCTCGTCACCGGCGTGGGCAACCTCGGCATCCTGTGGTTGCACATCGCCGGGGCGCTCGTGGTGCTCCCCCTCGTCCACTGGCACGCCCTGGCCCGGCCCACCCGGCCGCGCCGCACCGACCTCTCCCGCCGCACCGCGCTGCGCGCCGGGGTCCTGGGGGCCGTCTCGGTCGCCGGCCTGGGCGGCACGGAGGTCGCCGTCGCCGCGCTCGAGCTGCCGGGGGCCCGGCGTCGGTTCACGGGCTCGGTCGAGACGGGTCGCCTCGTGCCGGCGCTGCTGCCGCCCACGAGCTGGCTCGACGACCGCGCCCCGACCGTCGACGCCGGGCCGTGGCGGCTGGCGGTGGCCGACGCGGCCGGGACCAGCCACCTGGCCCTGGGTGAGCTCGCCGCGTTCTCGACGACCCGGCGGGTCACGCTCGACTGCACCTCGGGCTGGTACTCCGAGCAGGACTGGACCGGCGTCCCCCTGTCCGCGCTGCTGCCGGACCGGGGTTCGGCGCGCAGCGTCCTGGTGACGTCGCGCACGGGCTACTCCGCGCGGCTGCCGCTGACCGACCTCGACCGGCTCCTGCTGGCGACGGCCGTGGGCGGTGCGCCGCTCAGCGCGCTGCACGGCTTCCCGGCGCGGCTCGTGGCCCCCGGACGCCGGGGCTTCTGGTGGGTGAAGTGGGTGGACCGCGTCGAGCTCAGCAGTGCGCCGCCGTGGTGGCGCCCCCCCTTCCCGCTGACGTGAGCGGGCCGTGCGGCCGGCGGGGCCGCCGACCCCGCCGCCGCTGCGCCCGGGACGGTCCCCGAGGATGGGCCCGGGAGGCGGTTGGCGCCGCCCCGGCGAGGACCAGGAGCTGCTCGTGCGCACCGACATCGACCCGCAGACCGTCGGGCCGGCGGCGTTCTACCGCCTCATGACCGCCGCCGTCGTGCCGCGGCCCATCGCGTGGGTCTCGACGCGGTCGGCCGCCGGCGTCGACAACCTGGCGCCGCACTCCTTCTACACCGTGTCCTCGGTCGATCCCCCGGTCCTGCAGTTCACGTCCGTCGGCCGCAAGGACACCCTGCGCAACGTCGAGGAGACCCGCGAGTTCGTCGTGAACCTCGCGCCCGAGGCGCTGTTCGAGCAGGTCAACGCGACCGGGACGGACTTCCCGGCGGGGCTGAGCGAGTTCGACGAGGTCGGCGTGGCGCGCGAGCCGAGCCTGCGGGTGGCGCCGCCGCGCGTCGCCGGGTCCCCGATCGCGTTCGAGTGCGTGCTGCACAGCACGGTCCTGCTCGGTGACAGCACGGTCGTGTTCGGCCGCGTCGTGCACGCGGCGGTCGCCACCGACGTCCTGAGCGACGACGGGCTGCCCGACGTGCGGCGGCTGGAACCCCTGGCCCGGCTCGGCCGGGACCAGTGGAGCCTCGTGGGTGAGCTGCGGGAGATCACCCGCACGCCGTACGCGGACCGGCGGTCCCGGCCCTAGAGCGTCAGCAGGCGGTCGAGCAGGACGTCGCCGAAGTCCTCCGCGATCGACAGGACGACGCGCGCGCCACCGCGCCGCTCCTCGGCGAAGCCCGTGTAGAGGGCCCGCAGGTCCGCGATCGTCTGTCCCCGACCGGGTCCGTCCGTGTGGTCGACGACGACGGGGACCCGCGGCGCCGAGGTGGGTGTCGCGCCCCCGGCGGCGACGGCCACGGCGAGCGGGTCGTGCAGCGCCGCCGACGGCCGCCCGAAGATCGGCGTGTAGAAGGCGAAGTAGAACTCCAGCATCCGCGCCAGTGCCGTGGTCGCGGGAGTTCCCGCGGCGAGCAGCGCCTCCCGGTGCCGCTCCTCGAAGCGGTGCTGCATGGTCACGTCGAGCCCCACCATCGTGAGGTCCCAGCCGGCCGAGAACACCGCGTGCGCGGCCTCGGGGTCGTTCGCGACGTTGGCCTCCGCGACGGGGCTCACGTTGCCGGGGGCCAGGGCCGCACCTCCCATGACGGTGACGTCGCGCACCAGCCTCGGCAGTTCCGGTTCCAGGCGCAGCGCCAGCGCGAGGTTCGTGAAGGGACCGATCGCGAGGACGCGCAGGCGGCCCTCGTGCTCGCGGGCCAGTCGCACCAGCATCTCCGCGGCCGACTCGCCCCGGAGCGGGGTCGGCGACGTGGCGAGCTGGACGTCCCCGATCCCGTTGCGCCCGTGCACGTGCGGGGCGCCGCCCGCGAAGGGGTGGCTGAGGGGGTCGTGCGCACCGACGGCGACGGGCACCTCGGGGCGGCCCAGCAGGTGCAGCAGGTCGCTGGTGTTCCGGGCGCCACCGGCCGCGGACAGGTTCCCGCTCACGGCGCCGACCCCGACGAGGTCCACCCCCGGCGTCGCCACGAGGTAGGCGAGGGCGAGCGAGTCGTCGATGCCGGTGTCGCAGTCGAGGAAGAAGGGGGTGCTGTCCATGCGCCCGATCCTGCCGCACGGCGGCGGTGCCCGGGTCAGCCCCCGGCGGCCCGCGCACCGCGGCGGACGGCCGTCACGACCGACGCGGCGCCCAGCGACAGCGCCGCCGCGTCCGTGGTCACGACCACCGAGGTGAACCCGAGGTCGAGGAGCGCGCTGCTGCGGTCGGCGGTCGCGCCGAACGCCGCCGCCCGCACGCCGGCGCGGGCGCAGGCCGCGACGACCCGGCGCAGGGGCGCGTCGGCCGCCGGGTCCGCGACGAGGTCGTCGACGTCGCGGCCGAGGGTGAGCGAGAGGTCGAAGGGACCCACGAACACCTCGTCGACGCCGGGGGTGGCGGCGATGTCGTCGACCACCGCAAGGGCCGCCGCCGTCTCGACCATCACCGCGACGCTGACGGCCCGGTTCGCCGCGTCCGCCGCCGGGACGGGGCGAGCGTGCAGCCCGCCCAGCGGCCCCCAGCTGCGCCCGCCCAGCGGGGGGTAGCGGCACGCGTGCACCGCGGCGCGCGCGTCGGCCGCGCTGTCGACCATCGGCACGACCACCCCGTCGGCGCCGGCGTCCAGGGCGCGCCCGATCCACGCGGCGTCGTTGGACGGCGGCCGGACCAGGACCCGGACGCCGTCGTGGCGGCGGCTGCAGACGTCCAGCACCGAGGCGTCGTCGTGCTCACCGTGCTGGGCGTCGAGGCAGATCCAGTCGACGCCCGAGGCCGCCAGCAGGGCTGCGACGGCCGGCGACCGGAGCATCGACCACCCCCCGAGCAGCGGTTCGGCCTCCGGAACTCCCGCGGAGATCCCGCTCACTCGTCCCACCCCTCCTGCGCCTGGTCGCACGTCTCGCGGAACACATACTGGGACAGCCGCTTGCGGTGGTGGCTCGACCAGTCGATGGCCGGGCGCCGCTCCTCGGGCGGCACGTAGCCGATCCGGTAGACGGCCATGAGCTCGAGGTCGTCCGGCACGCGGAGCAGGGCCTCGATCCGCGCCCAGGCGCCGGGCACCTCCATGGGGAACGAGACGAACTGGATCCCCAGCCCGACCTCGGTCGTCGTCAGCCACAAGTTCTCCATGGCGGCGCCCATGCTGAACAGCGAGTAGAACGAGGACAGCTCCCCGGGCCGGTACTCGGCGCGGTCGAGCAGGACCCCCAGCAGCAGGGGGGAACCCGCGACGAGCCGCCGGTTCTCCTCCCCCAGGGTCTGCGGGACCCGCAGGGTGTTCACGAGCCGCTGCCCGCTGCGGGTGAACACCTGGCGGGTGAAGGGGCGCAGCGGTGCGGGCAGCCGGTCGAACAGCATGCCCGAGCGGGTCCGCTCCATCTCCGCGGCGCTGAAGCGGAAGTACCGCTTGTAGCGCTCGAAGAACGTCCCGCCCGCCATCGCCTCGGTCATGGCGTCGCCGCTGATCGCGGCCACGGCCCCGATCGTCGCGGGGTCCTCGACGAGCACGAACCGCCACGGCTGGCTGTTCAGCTGCGAGGGGGCCCGGCCCGCGACCTCCACGAGCAGCCGCTGGTGCTCGGCGGAGACGGGGTCGGGCAGGAACGCCCCGTTGGTCGTGCGCCGGCGCCGGATCGCCTCCAGGAGCTCCACGGTTCAGGCCCGCACGGAACGCAGGGTGGCCGCGTACGCGGGAGCCGCGGTCAGCGCCAGGACGACGTGCCCGCGCGTGCGGGCCGACACGTGCGGGATCGCCGCGAGGGGCAGCGCGGCGGGGAGCAGCGTCAGCAGGGCGCGGTCACGGGTGCGCAGCAGCGCCGCCGCCGCCGCGAGCGACAGGGTCACGGTCGCGACGTAGACGGCGTGGTGCACCCAGCGCGCCCGCGACGTGTCCAGGCGGTGGGTGGCGACCGCGAGACCCAGGGCGCAGTTGGCGGTGTAGCTCGCCGAGGCGGCGGTGACGAGGGCCCTGACCACGGGCGTCATTCCACCACGCGGCTCCCGCCGTGCCGGGTGCAGGTACCGCCGGGCGGCGGGTCAGGACGGCGTCTGCGGGACCGCTCGCTCGAACGGGGCCGCGGAGCCCGGGGCCCCGAGGCCGAAGTCCCGGGCGATCGCGATGTTCGCCTCGATCGCGCGGTCCCACGCGCGCGGGCGCCGCCGCTGGACCGCCCGGTACGCGCGGATCGCCGCCACAGCCGGCGGCACCCCCAGCTGGAGCAGGCCCGTGCGGGGGATGCCCAGGACGTCGGCGAGCTCCGGGCCCTGCATGCGCCGCGCGACGGTCCGCACGAGCACCCGCGCGAGCGGGGCGTTGACCAGGCTGATCGAGGGCAGCTCGCCCGAGATGGCCGTCAGGGCGGCGGACGTCAGCCGCCGGGAGTCCTCCGAGGGTGGCCCGAAGGCGCCGTCGACGCGGTGGAGGAGCCGGCGCGCGGAGGCCGCGTCGGTGACGTCGCCGATGAGCCGCGCGTCGACGCCCAGCAGCCGGCCCACGGGCTGCCAGTACCGGTACACCGAGTGCTGCTCCGCCGGCGTCAGGTCCAGCCCGAGGGCCTGGTCCGCCTGCATCGCGACGTAGGTGAAGTCCAGCCAGGTGCGGGCCATCTCGAGCTGGCTGACGGGGAGGTGGTCGGTGGAGGGGTTGCGGCGCAACGCCCCGCGGCGGACGAGGGCGTGCACGACGCGGATGCCCACGGTCGCGACGAACCCCGGCTGCCCGGGGCGCAACCAGCCCGGGACCATGACCTGGCTCACCCAGCGGGCCGTCTCGCGCAGCCGCTCCAGGACGCTCTCCGTCAGCCGTCCGGTGCTCACGAGCAGCTCGGCGCTGCGCGGCGGCCGGTAGGAGTCGATGAGCGCGCCCGTGCCGAGGTCGAACGCGTGGCCCGACAGCGAGATCGTGAAGAAGGGCCGCGAGTCCCGGTCGTGGACCTCGTCGTCCACGCTGCGCACGGCCGCCTCGGACTCCTCGACGAGCGCGCGGACCGCGGCCGACGCCCCGCGCAGCGCCGCGGCGTCACCCCGCAGAGCGGCCTCGAGCTCGCCGCGCGTCGCCGGGCGGGCGGCGACCTCCTCGGCCACGGCGTCCGCCGCCGGGTCGCCCGCCCGCAGGCTGTCGGCGATCAGTCGCTCCACGTGCCCCCGCTCGTCTCCGCCCTGGTCCCGGGACCCCGGAGGTCCCACCGGGCCGAGCCCGCGACGCCGTCCGGTCGGGTGCGACGCCGTCAGTGCCGTCTTACCCGCCGCCCCGGACCGGGCGCAACGTGAGCTGTGGCACCCGCCGTGCCGCGCGGTCGTTGACACCGGCGACCGGCGCGGGGTCGGCTGAGCCCGTGCCCGACTCCCCCAGCACCGCCGACGCCCTCCCGGCCTCGGCCGGCAGCATCACCGACGTCCCGGGCGTGCGGGTGGGGCAGGTCACCCGGCGCGGCGACGGCTGGCTGACGGGCGTGACGGTGGTCCTCCCGCCCCCGGGCACGGTCGGCGGCGTGGACGTGCGGGGCGGCGGTCCCGGCACCCACGAGACCGACGCCCTCGACCCGCGGACGCTCGTCCCGACCGTCGACGCCGTCGTCCTCACGGGGGGCAGCGCCTACGGCCTCGTGACCGCGCACGGCGTCCAGCGCTGGTGCGCCGAGCAGGGCCGCGGGTTCCGCGTCGGCCCCGGTGCGGGGGAGGTCGTCCCGATCGTGCCGGCGGCCGCCGTCTTCGACCTCGGCCGCGGCGGCCGCTTCACCGCCCACCCGGACGAGGCCACGGGCTACGAGGCCGCGGTCGCGGCGGCGTCGCCGGACGGGACCACGGTGCGGCGCGGCGTCGTCGGCGCCGGCACGGGCGCGCTGGTCGGCCGGCGCTTCAAGGGCGGCGTCGGCACCGCGTCCCTGCGCCTGGACGGTGCCGAGGAGGGTGTGGTGGTCGCGGCCCTCGTCGTGGTCAACGCCGCGGGGTTGCCGATGCCGCCGGGCGCGACCGGCCCGTCGCCGCCACTGGGTCGGTCGCCCGCCCTCAACACGACCATCGGGGTCGTCGCCACCGACGCGGGGCTGGACCCGGCAGAGGTCTCGCGGACGGCCACCACCGCGCACGACGGCCTGGCCCGCGCCCTGGACCCCGTCCACACGATGTCCGACGGCGACACGCTGTTCGCCCTGGCGACCGGTGCGCGGGCCCTGCCGTCCGAACGGGCGGCCCGGGTCGCGAGCCTCGTGCGCGTGCAGGCCGCGGCCGCGGAGGTCGTGCGGCGCGCGGTGCTCGACGGCCTGCTCGCCGCGGAGCCGGTGATGGTCGACGGGCTGGAGTTCCCCGTGTGGCCGGGCGGCTGACCCCGGACGCGACGGACGCCGGCCCCCTCGGGAGGGGACCGGCGTCCGTCGTCAGCGGGGGTTCACCCGGTCAGCGGGAGCCGTCCGGGCTGGAGGAGACGGTCGGGCGACCGTCCGTCGGGTCGGAGGCGTCGTCGGTCGCCGAACCGGTACCCGTGGAGGCGGTTGCGGTGGAACCGGTTCCGGTGGGGGCGTCCGGGCCGTCGGCCGGGCCGGCGGTCACCTGCTCGTCGTCGGACCCCCCGGTCACCGGGGCGGGCTTGCGGAGGCTGAACACGATGGCCCAGGTGAGGGCCACGACGATGACGATGAGGCTCATCCAGCTCGGGATGTGCGGGATCGACTCGCTGATGATCTCGTGCCCCGCCTGCAGGAACAGCTTCACGCCGATGAAGGCGAGGATGAAGGCGAGGGCCTTGGACAGCAGGTGGAAGCGCTCGAGCATCCCGGAGAGCAGGAAGTACAGGGCCCGCAGACCCAGGATCGCGAAGGCGTTGCTGGAGTAGACGATGAACGGGTCGGACGTGACCGCGAGGACGGCGGGGACGCTGTCGACGGCGAACACCAGGTCGGCGGCCTCGATGGCCACGACGACCGCGAGCAGCGGGGTGCCGAAGCGCTTGCCGGCCTCCTTGATGAAGAACTTCGTGCCGTGGTACTCGTCCTTCATCGGGATGACGCGGCGCAGCAGGCGGACCGCCAGGCTCTTGCCGGGGTCGACCGACTCGTCGTCGCCCTTGAGCATCTTGAACGCGGACCAGATGAGGATCGCGCCGAAGACGAACAGGACGGCGGTGAAGCGCTCGACGATCGCCACGCCGGCGCCGAGGAAGATGCCGCGGAACACCAGGGCGCCGAGGACACCGAAGAACAGGACGCGGTGCTGGAACTCCCGCGGGACGTTGAAGTACCCGAAGATCAGGGCGAAGACGAACAGGTTGTCGACCGAGAGGCTCTTCTCGAGCAACCAGGCCGTCGTGTAGTCGACGCCGGCCTGCGTGCCGAGCGTCGCGAAGACGACGATGCCGAACGCGATGGCCAGACCCACCCACAGCGCGCTCCACTTGGCCGCCTCGCGGAAGCCGATGACGTGGGCGCCACGGTGGGCGAGGAGGTCGATGGCCAGCATCACGACGATGATGGCGCCGAGCGCCAACCACGCCCAGAGGGGGACGTCCACGGGATCACTCCTGGAGGTCTGTGTTCGCGGGCCTTCCGCCCCCCCATCGTCTCCCGGCGGCGCCGATCCCGCGGGGTCGGTGACAGGAACCGTTCCGTCGGTCTGGTTGCCGGGACCCGGCAACCGGGCGCCTCGCGCCGGTCGCGTCAGTCCTCGTGCGGCGTCGCCCAGCCCAGGGCCCGGGCGGCCAGCACCGCGGCCTGCAGCCCGAAGCGGTCCTGGGGACGGGTCGGGTCCACGCCCGTCAGCCGGCGCACGCGGGCCAGGCGGTAGGTGACCGCCCGCACCGACAGGTGCAGGCGCCGGGCCGTCTCCGTGGCGTTGCCGCCGGTGTCGAAGTAGGTCTCGACGGTGGCCAGGTAGGGCTCGGGCCCGCCGCGGACCTCGCGCAGCGGGGCCAGGACCGACTCGACCAGGTCCCGGGCGGCGGCCCGGTCGCGCAGGAGCACCTCGAAGACCAGGAGGTCGGCGGCGTCGGCGACCGGTTCGCCCAGCCGCAGGCGCTGGCCCAGGTCCAGGGCGCGCCGCGCCTCGTCGTAGGAGCCGACGACCGCACCCGGACCGCTGCCGGGCCGGCCCACGCCGGCCCGCCACCGCCGCTGCTGCGCAGGGCCGAGCACCTCGCGGACGCGCGCGCAGACCTCCGCGACGGCCACGCGGTCGGGTGCCGAGAAGACGACCACGAGGGCGCCGTCCTTCGTCGCGACCAGGGCGTCGGCGTCGGCCGCGCTGCCCTGCAGCCGCCGCTCCACCGTGGTGACGGCCGCCGTACCGTCCGCGAACGGCTCGGCGGCCCGCACCACGAGCACCGCGTGCGGGCCCGACAGGTCGAGGCCGAAGCGCTGGGCCCGGCGCAGCAAGCCGAGGACGTCGGCGGTGCCGGCCAGCAGGTCGTCGACGAACTCCCGGCGGTCGGACTCCTCACGGCGCACGAGCTGGCGACGGGCCAGCTGGTAGCCCTCGGTCAGCGCGGCCACCGCGTCGTCGGTCGCGCGCAGCAGCACCTCCCCGGCCGTGACGACGGCCTGCGGGTCCTCGGCCGCGGCCTGCACGACGGGCAGCCGCCGCCACAGCCGCCACGCGGCGGAGAGGTAGAGGTCCAGCAGGGCCCGCAGGGCGACACCGCCGCCGGCCGCGTCCTCCCCCACCCGCCGGTAGCCCCGGACGCGGCTCGCCGGCAGCCGGCGACCGGCGGCGACGGCCCGCCAGACGGCGTCCAGGAAGTCGTCGAGCAGGCCCGCGTCGATGCCGCCCGCGTCCTGGGCCGCCGCCTTCGCCACGGTGTCGAGCACCTCGCGCGGGGGTTGCTGGGATCCGGCAGTCGCCCCGGCGGCCTGGTCGCTCACACCGTCAGCCTCCCAGCTGCGCGAGGGGCCGCGGTGGCTCCCGGCACGACCCGCGCCTCGTGACTGTGCGTGTGAATCTAGTCACGATTCCTGTCCACAGCTGCATGTCCGGTCGGGATGTGCCGAGGGTGCGGACGGTAGTGTTCCCGCGAGTGCTCAGCACGGCTTCCCCACGGAAGGCGCACGGAGCACCCGGACGCCGAGACGAAGCACCGCAGCCGACCCGGGCGCGAGCCCCCGAACAGTGGACGTGCATCCGCCTTGCTGCTCTCCCCCCGCCTCCGCCGCGCGGTCCTGCTGTCCACCGCAGCCGTGGGGTCGGCCTGCCTGACCCTCGGGGTCGGCGTCAGCGCGCCCCTGGCCTCCGCGGTGCCCGTCTCCCCCGTCGCGAGCGTCGTCCCGGTCACCAGCGTGGCTCCCGCCGCCCTGTCGGCCGCGGTCCCGGGGGCGGTGCCCGTCGCCGACCCGCCGACGCCCGAGGAGGTCGAGCAGGCCCGCCAGGCCGCGGCCGCGGCCGCCGCCGCCGCGACGGCCGCGCAGGCCCAGCTCGACGCCGCCCAGGCCCAGCTGGACGCCCTCGCCACGCAGGCGAACGCCGCGCTCGAGCGCTACCAGGTGGCCAAGGAGGCGCGCGACGCCGCGGTGCAGGAGGAGGCGGCCCAGCGCCAGCGCCTCGCCCAGGCCGAGATCGACCTCGCACAGGGCAAGAAGGACCTCGGGCAGTGGGCTTCGCAGGCCTACCGCGGCGGGGGCACGCTCCAGGAGTACTCCGGCATGGTGACGATGCTGCAGGAGGGGGCCACGGACGACGCGGCCAGCGCCCTGGCGTCGGTCAAGCGCATCGGTGACGGGCGCAGCAACGCCGTCGAGGAGTACGCCGCGGCCCAGCGCATCCAGGCGGACGCCACCACGCGGGCGGCCGACGCCGCCGCGCAGGCCCGCGCCCACGCCGACGAGGCCGTGCTGGCGAAGGAGCAGTCCGACCGCCTGGTCCAGGAGCAGCGCGTCCAGGTCGAGGCGCTCGCGACCCTGCAGGCCAGCCTCACGGGCACCGCGACGTCCGAGCAGCAGAAGGCCTCCAACCTCGCCACGGCCCGCGCCGCCGCGGACTCCATGGCCCGCGCGGCCACCGCGTCGGGGCTCATCGGTGCCGTGGGCGACTGCACGGGCGCGAGCACGACCTCCTACGGCAACGGCCTCATCCCGCGCAGCGCGCTGTGCCCCCTGTGGGGTGCGTCGTCGCACGTGCTGCGCGCCGACGCGGCCAACGGGTTCAACCAGCTGAGCCAGGCCTACGCGCAGCAGTTCGGCGTGCCGATCTCCGTCACCGACTCCTACCGCACGCTCGCCGGGCAGATCGACGTCGCGGCGCGCAAGCCCGGCCTCGCCGCCAAGCCGGGCACCAGCCGGCACGGGCTCGGCATCGCGGTCGACCTCGGCGGCGGCGTGCAGAACTTCGGGTCGCCGCAGTTCCTGTGGCTCAAGCGCAACGCCGCCCTGTACGGCTGGCTGCACCCCGCGTGGGCCGAGGACCGCGGCGGGCAGTTCGAGCCGTGGCACTGGGAGTTCCAGGGCTGACCCGGGGCGTCCCCGCGGGGGGCGGGTCGAGCGGGACGGACGCCGCGGCAGTGGACGCGGTCACGAGGTGGGAGGCAGCGGTGCGCAGCGACCGGCCCGTGGAGGGCGCCCCGCCCGTGTGCCGGCCCGTCGGGTGAGCGCGGACCCGCGGCCACCCTCGCGCCACCCCTTCACCGACCACCCCGGTCCGCTGGCCATGGCCCACCGCGGCTTCTCGCGCGAGGGCCTCGAGAACTCCCTCGCCGCCTTCGCCGCCGCCGTCGACCTCGGCTACCGGTACCTGGAGACCGACGCCCGGGCCACCGCCGACGGGACGCTGATCGCCTTCCACGACGACCGGCTCGACCGCGTCACCGACCGCCGGGGGCTGCTCTCGGAGCTGCCCTGGAGCGAGGTGCGCCGCGCGCGCATCGGCGGCCGGGAGCCGGTACCGTTGCTCGCCGAGGTCCTGGACGCCTTCCCCCGCGCGCGCGTCAACGTCGACGTCAAGGACGAGGCCGCCGTCGCCCCGCTGGCCGAGGTGCTGCGCCGGACCGGAGCCGCCGACCGAGTCCTCGTCACGTCCTTCTCCGACCGCCGCCGCCGCGCGGCCCTGGCCGCAGTCGGCCGGGCGACGGGTGCGCGTCCCGCCACGAGCGCCGGCACGGCGACCCTCGTCGCGGCGCTGAGCGCGGTGCGCGCGCGGACGCCCGCGCTCGTGCGGCGGGCCCTGGCCGGTGTCGACGCCGTCCAGGTCCCCGTGCGCCACGGCTGCCTCGAGATCGTGACCCCGGCGCTCGTCCGGGCGGTGCACGCCGCCGGCGCACAGGTCCACGTCTGGACCGTCGACGACCCCGTGCAGATGCACGCCCTGCTCGACCTCGGGGTCGACGGGCTCATCACCGACCGCGCCGACCTGCTGCGCGACGTCGTGGTGGCCCGCGGGCAGTGGGTGCCGGCGTGAGCGCCCCGCTGCCCGGCACCACCGACCCCGCCGTGCTCCGCCGTGCGCGGCGGAGCTGGTACTTCTACGACTGGGCCAACTCCGGGTACGTGACCACGACGGGCACCGTCCTCTTCGCGCCCTACCTCACGGTCGTGGCCCGCCGGGCCGCCTGCCCCGGCACCACCGGACCGTGCGACCGTGCCCTGTCGGTGCTCGGCCTGCCGATCGCGCCAGGCTCGGTGGCGCTGTACGCCGTGACGCTGGCGACCCTGCTGTCGGCGGTCCTGCTGCCGCTCGTCGGGGCGGTGGCCGACCGGAGCCGGCACCGCCACCGGCTGCTGGGCGCCTTCGCCTGGACGGGCGCCGCGGCGGGGACCGCCATGGTCGGCCTCGGGGGCGACCGCTGGTGGCTGGGCGTGCTGCTCGTCGTCGTCGCGACCGTCTGCCTGACGTCCTCGCTCGTGGTCTACGACGCGCTGCTGTGCGACGTCTCCGCGCCGGCCGAGCGCGACCGCACGTCGTCGCGCGGCTGGGCCCTGGGCTACCTCGGCGGTTTCCTGCTGCTCGCGGCCAACCTGCTCGTCGTCTCCTTCCCCGGTGCGCTGGGGCTCACGGAGGAGCAGGCCGTGCGGGTCTCGCTCGGCTCCGCGGGGCTGTGGTGGGCGGCGTTCACGCTCGTGCCCGTCCTCGGCCTGCGCCGCCTGCCCTCGCGGCCGCTCGGCGTCGCCGGGGTGCCGGCGGGCGCCGGGCTGCTCGCGGGTGTCGCGGCCCCCTTCCGCCAGCTGGCCACGACGCTGCGCGGGGTGCGCCGCTACCCGCAGGTCGTCCGCTTCCTGCTCGCCTACCTCGTGTTCAACGACGGCATCCAGACCGTCGTCTACGCCGCGAGCGTGTACGGCCAGGAGGAGCTCGGCTTCACGTCCTCGCAGCTCATCACGACGATCCTGCTGGTGCAGGCGATCGCCTTCGGTGGCGCGCTGCTGTTCGGCGCGGCCGCCGGCCGCTTCGGCGCCCAGCGCACCGTGCTCGCGGGGCTGGCGCTGTGGATCCTCGTGATCGTCCTGACCTACGGCGTCCCGCGCGGCGCGTTCTCGCGGTGGCTCGTCCTCGCCGTCCTCATCGGCATCGTCCTGGGGGGCACGCAGGCCCTGGCCCGGTCGATGTTCAGCCAGCTCGTGCCCGTGGGCGCGGAGGCGGAGTTCTTCAGCCTGTACCAGGCCGGTGAGCGCGGGACGAGCTGGCTCGGGACGCTGGCCTTCGGCCTGGTCGCCCAGCTGACGGGTTCCTACCGCCCGGCCCTCGCGTTCCTGCTCGTGTTCTTCGTGGTCGGGGGCCTCCTGCTGACCCGGGTGGACCTCGCCGCGGGGGCCCGCCAGGCCCGGGAGAGCGCTCCCTGACGACCGCGGGGCGGCGTCGACACGGTTCGACACCGGACACCACCCTGAGTAGCGTGGTGTGACCAGCTGCACACGACCTCCACACCTCAGCACGGGAACGCGTGGAACAGGGGCCTGAGCTGCCGCGTTGTCAACACCGAGTCCCCTTCCTCCCCCGGCACGCGGGGAGCCTTGAGCGAGGGGAACCTGGGGAGGTCACATGAGCGAGCGAAACCTGCGGGGATCCCGTCTCGGGACGGCGAGTCTCGAGAGCGAGTCCGGCGTCGAGCCGGCGGAGCGTCAGCAGATCACGTACCACTGCCCCAACGGCCACACCGTGACCGTTCCGATGTCGATGGAGGCCGACGTGCCTCCGCTGTGGGAGTGCCGGTGCGGCGCCGAGGCCCTCCGCGCCGACACCGATCAGCCCGAGAAGAAGGTCGGCCGGCCGACGCGCACGCACTGGGACATGCTCCTGGAGCGCCGCACCATCGCCGAGCTGGAGGTCCTGCTCGACGAGCGGCTCGCGCTGCTGCGCAACCGGACGGTCAAGCGCAGCGCCTGACCGTCCTCCGCTGCGCGGGGTCCGCTCCGCGCGGCACGGTCGTCCGCGACCACGGTCGTCCGCGACCACGTTCCGCGCCCTGGGCCGGTCCACCTCCGGGTGGGCCGGCCCTCGTCGTCCCCGGCGGCCTCGGTCGTCCCCGTCGCTCGTCGCAGCCCGCCGGGCCGTCAGCGGACCGGGCCCCGCCCGAGCTGCGGGCGGTCGCCGTCGTCGTCGACGACCTCCCCGTCCACCACGTCCTCGTCCACCGCGCCGTCGCGCACCACCGAGCCGGTCACCGTGGCGCCCTGGGCCTGCCGCACGGCCGCCTCGACTCGCCGGCGCAGCCAGCGCGCCCCCACCCGGCGCAGCAGCGCCCGCGTCGGCGGGAGCAGGCAGAGCACGGCGAGCAGGTCGCTGAGCAGCCCGGGCAGGACGAGCAGGGCGCCCCCCGCACCCGTCAGCAGCGCGTCGCCGACGCCCTCGGCGCTGCGCCGGCCCGCGGGCGAGCCCGACTGCACCCAGCCCGTGCGGCGCAGCGCGTCCAGGGCCCGCCGGCCGGCGCGCCGGAGCACGGCGATGCCCGCCAGGGTCTCGACCGCCAGCAGCGCCGCGACACCCAGCGTGCCGACGAGGTCCGCCAGCTGCACGAGCAGCCAGACCTCCACCACGAGCAGGACCAGCAGGGCGACCGGGACCGTGGCCAGCCAGCGCGGGCGGCGCAGCACCGGGACCGGACCACCCAGCGGGGGCCGGCCCAGCGGCGGAGGGCCCAGCGGCGAGCTCACAGCGACACCGGGCTCTTGGGCGAGGTCGGGGTCCCGGCGTCCTCGCGGCGCGGGTCGCGGCCGCGGCGCCCGCCGCGGGCGCCCGGGCGGGCCAGGAGCAGCAGCAGGACGCCCAGCGCCGTCAGGACGACCTCGGGGGCCGCGCCCACCCGGGTGGCGACGGTCTGGGTCGAGCGCAGCGGCACGTCGGCCTCCAGGACGGCCTGCGTGAACAGGCTCGTCTCCTGGTGGGCCGCCCCGTCCGGCGTGATGATCGCGCTGACGCCGACCGTGGACACGTGCACGACGGAGCGGCCCGACTCCACGGCCCGCAGCCGCGACATCGCGAGCTGCTGCACCGCCTCGTTCGACATCCCGAACGTCGCGTTGTTGGTCTGCACCACCAGGACCTGCGCGCCCGCCCGCACGGTGTCGCGGACGATGCCGTCGAAGTTCACCTCGAAGCAGATGACGTCGCCCACCCGCACGCCCCCCATGTCCAGCAGACCCACGCGGTCGCCGTGCACGAAGTCCCGCGGGACCAGGTCGACCTTGTCGGTGAAGGTGCGGAAGAACGAGCGGTAGGGCATGTACTCCGCGAACGGGGCGGGATGCTGCTTGACGTAGCGCTGGTCCGGGTCGATGCCCGTGCCGGGGTTCACGACGAGCCCCGCGTTGGACAGAGACTCCCCCGGGCCCTGCAGCACCGCGCCGACCAGCGTCGGCGCGCCGACGGCGTCGACGGCGCGGTCGATGACCGCGCGGGCGTCGGGGTTGCGGAACGGGTCGATGTCGCTGGAGTTCTCGGGCCACAGCACCAGGTCGGGCTGCGGGGACGTGCCGTCCTCGATGCGCCGGGCGAGGCCGAGCGTCGCACTGGCGTGGTTGTCGAGGACCGCGCGGCGCTCGGCGTTGAAGTCCAGCCCCTCCTCGGGGGTGTTGCCCTGCACGGCGGCGACCCGCGCCGTCCCGTCCTCGGCGGCCGTCGGCCGCGGCACGAGCGCACCCGCCCCCGTCACGACGGCGGCCAGCGCCACCGCCACCACGGCGGGCCGGGCGCGGCGCGCGGGCCGCGGGGCGCCGGGCGGCGCGGGCACGCGGGCGAGGGCCAGGACGGCCGCGCCGAGCAGCGCACCGGCGAGCGTCACGCCGAAGCTGACCAGGGGCGCCCCCCCGAGCGCGGCGAGGCCGAGCGTGGGGGCGTCGGCCTGGGAGAACGCGAGCTTGCCCCACGGGAAGCCCTCGAACGGCTGGCGCTCGGCCAGCGCCTCCACGGCGATCCACCCGCAGGCCACGGCCAGCGGGCCGAGCCCCCAGCGGGCCCGCTGCAGCCGCGGCAGAGCGAGGCCGAGGACGGTGTAGAACGCCGCGCAGGCGGTGGCCAGGGCCATCCAGGGCAGCACGCCGACGTAGGTCCCGCTCCACGCGACGTGGGGGATGGAGAACGCCCAGCCGAAGGCCAGACCGAGGAGGGCGCCCCGGCGCGCGCGGGCGCCGTAGGTGGCGATGCTCAGGAGCGCGACCGCGACGGGGGCGTTGAACCACCAGCCCGCGTCCGACGCGGATCCGGGGAAGGCCGCCCACGCGGCCAGGCCACCGGCCACCGCGAGGGGCAGCGAGGCGAGCAGCGGCAGGGGGGCCGGCGGTGCGGGTCTCACCGCACGAGGGTACGTGCCGCGGTGGTCCCCGTGGACGCCGACGGCGACCGCTCGCGTGCAGACCCCGTGGAGGTGGTCCGGCTGCGGACCGCCCGCGGCGCACCCACCGGGACGCAGCGCCTCCCGGCGGGCGCGCCCCACGAGAAGCAGGCCGGGCCCGCGCCGCCCGTCGTGCCGTCGCACGCCCCGTCGGCCACGAGGCGCACGCCGTTGTCTAGGGGCGCGCGGACCCGACCTCGCCCACATCCGGCCCGCCCGTCCCCCGTCCCGTCGCAGGTGGTGCGGCTGCGACGGCACCCGGGGGCGCGCTGGTCGGTCTTCCTCGTCGTGGACTGCGCTCCTGAAGCTACTCGGCCGTCCGGAGCTGTCAACCAGCCGCTGACCTGCGTCGACGCTCGTTCGCGCAGGTCACGGCGGTGCCTGGGACACCGTCGTGCGCGCCCGCGACGGCGTGTCGCTCGGCGTGTCGCACCGTGATCAGGTCGTCACCCGGTGTGGGCGGCCGTCACCCGAGACGGTCGTGCAGGACGACCCCGTCGAGCACCGTGCGCAGGCACCGCGGCGCCGGCGTGCCGGGGGTCAGGTCGGGCAGGCCGGGAGTGCCCGACCGCTCGTCGGTGCTCCAGGCCGCGAGCCGGCCGTCCGCCGCCTGCACGACGAGGTCCGCTGCGCCCCAGACGGCGTAGCTCGCGGGCGCCCCGGGGCGCAGGGTCCCGGGGTGCCCCGTGCGCGCGACCCGGTGGCCGCCGCGCGTGTGGGCCAGGAAGGCGGCCCGGACCGACGTCGCGTGCCCGGGTGTCCGGTGGAACGCGGCGGCGCGCACCGCCCCCCACGGGTCCAGCGGCGTGACGGGGCTGTCCGAGCCGAGGGCCAGGGGGACGCCCGCGGCCGCCAGCGCCGCGAAGGGGTGCAGGGCGCGGGCCCGCTCCGGCCCCAGCCGCGCGGCGTAGGCGCCGTCGGCGCCTCCCCAGGCCGCGTCGAACGCGGGCTGCACCGAGGCGGCCACGCCGAGGCGCGCCAGCACGGCGATGGCGTGGGCGTCCACCGCGACCGCGTGCTCGACGCGGTGCCCGGCCGACGCGACGGCCGGGGTGCCGAGGTCGGCCTCGACCTCCTCCAGCGCCGAGCACAGGACGTCCAGGGCCTCGTCGCCGATCGCGTGGAAGCCCGCGGGCACCCCCGCGCGCGTGCAGGCGTGCAGGTGGTCGCGCAGCGCGGCGACGCCGAGCTGGAGGGTGCCGCGGTGTCCCGGCGCGTCGGCGTAGTCCGCCCGCAGGCGTGCGGTGCGCGAGCCCAGCGCACCGTCGACGTTGAGGTCCCCGCCCAGACCCGCCAGCCGGACCCCGTCGGCGGCGGCGGCCGCGACGGCGTCGCGGGCCGCGGCCTCGCTCGTGACGGCCTCCGCGCGGTAGGCGACGACGTCCGGCAGGGGTTCGCGCCCCGCCGCGCGCTCGTCGTCCGCACCGGCGCCGGCCAGGGCCACCAGGGCGGCGAGGTCCCCCGACCCGCTGATGTGCGGCCCGGACATCTCGTGGACGGCGCCCACGCCCACGCCCGCGGCCTGCCGCAGCGCCGCCCGCTGGGCCCGCTCGCGGTCGGCCGGGCCGAGGATCCGCCAGCGCGCGTCGCGCGCCGCGTGGTGGGCGTCGAGGGTGACCCAGCCCTCGGGCGTCCACCCCGTCGTGCCCACGACCCCGGCGGTCGCCGCCAGGGCGCTGGAGACCAGCGCGGAGTGCACGTCGATGCGGGACAGGTACACCGGGGCACCGGCGGCGGCGACGTCGAGCTGCTCGCGGGTGGGCCGTCCGTCCGGCCACGCGGTGTCGTCCCAGCCGTGACCGAGGACGGCCGTGGCGCCCGCGCGCACCGCGGCGGCCACGGCGTCCAGCACCGCACGCCCGCTGCGGGCGGCCGTCAGGTCGAGGCCGGTGAGCAGCAGGCCGGTCTCGGTGGTGTGCACGTGCGCGTCCACGAAGGCGGGCGTCACGAGCGCCCCGTCGAGCTCCACCACCTCGTCACCGTCGCGCGTCCACGGGCCGGCGGCCTCGTCGGCCCCGATCCAGGCGATCGTGGAGCCCTCGACGACCATGGCCGTCGCGAAGGGGTCCGCCGGGCTGTAGATCGCGCCGCCGCGGTAGAGCCGGCGCGCAGGGAGGGTGGCCACCACCGCAGGCTAGGCCGCACCCCCGACGCACGAGGAGCCGCGCCCCCCGTCGGGGACGCGGCTCCTGGGCGGTGCAGGCGCGAGGCTCAGGCGGGAGCGGCGGCCGGGGCCTGGCCCTGGAGGTCGCCCATGGCCGGGAGGTCGGTCACGGTGGCCGGGTCCGGAGCCGCCACGGAGACGTCGGAGCCCCAGTCGTAGAAGTCCATCGACACCTTGACGGTGGAGCCCTGGGCGGTGATCTCCTCGACGATGCGCACGGGGCGGTTCTGGTCGTCGACGTAGAGCGTGAAGGGGATCTGCGTGATCCCGGCGTCGGTGACGGCCTTCTGCGCCTCGGGGGACTTCTGCTCGGGCGGCAGCAGGTCGTAGGCCTTCTGCACGTCGATCGTGCCGGCGTAGCCCTTGGCCTCGACGCCGCGGACGGTGGTCCCCGGGACCTCCTCGACGTCACCCGCCGCGGCGCGCAGCTGCTCGAGCTGCTTGCTCGGGTCCATGGTCGAGGTGTCGAGCCCCTGCTGGGTCAGCATGTCGAGCGGGACCTTGATCCACTGGCCGGCCGCGGTCATCGGGGCGCCGGAGACGTACGCCGTGCCGTCGACCAGCCGCAGCGTCACCGCGGTGCCACCGGCCTGGGCGGGGAGCGTGAGCTTCATCTCGAAGGCCTTCGAGGCGGTGTCGAACGAGCCCTCGCCCGTCAGCGCCAGCGCCTCACCGCCCGCGGTGCCGGACACGTCGAGCGCGAACTTGGCGCTGCCCGCCTCCTGCGACTGCTGGGAGGAGGCCTGGACGACCTCGAACGCGGTGAGCTGGGTGGCCGGGGAGGCGACCGAGGAGGTCCCGGTCGCGGTGTCGTCGCCGCTGCTGCTGCAGGCGCCCAGGCCGAGGGTGAGCACGGCTGCGCCGGCGACGGAGAAGGAGGCGAGCCGTCCCCTGCTCCAGGTCTTCGAGGTCCGGTTCCGGTTCGTGGTCTGCACTGCTGCTCCTCCGTCGGTGCTGTCCGGCTGGCCCGTTGGCAGTCGGCCGGTCGTCGGTTCCCCGACCATGTGACCAGCATGCGCCTGCCGGCGCCTGCCGGTATCCCTCGTTCGGTGGCACCAGCATCGGTGGTGCGACGGACCCTCCGGCACCGGGGTCGGACCCTGCACGAAGGCTCCACGTCTCCCTCGCCCGCCCTGACAGGATCGGCGCATGCCGCGCCTGATGCTCCTGGACTCCGCGTCGCTGTACTTCCGCGCCTTCCACGGGGTCCCGGACTCCCTGACGGCACCCGACGGGACGCCCGTCAACGCGGTCCGGGGCTTCCTCGACTCCGTGGCCCACCTGCTGACCGTGCACCGCCCCACCCACCTCGTGGCGTGCTGGGACGACGACTGGCGGCCCGCCTTCCGCGTCGAGGCGCTGCCGTCGTACAAGGCCCACCGCGTGGCCGCGGACGGCGGCGAGGACGCTCCCGACGCGCTCGGCCCGCAGGTGCCCGTCATCGTCGACCTGCTCGCGGCCCTGGGCCTCGCCCGGGTCGGCTGCCCCGGTTTCGAGGCCGACGACGTGATGGCCACGCTGGCCACGCGGGCCGCCGCGCGGGGCAGCGACGTCGACGTCGTGACCGGCGACCGCGACCTGTTCCAGCTCGTCGAGGACGCCGGCCCGGGCCGGCCCGCCGTGCAGGTCCTCTACGTCGGGCGCGGCGTGCGCCGGCTCGAGGTGGTGGACCTCGCCTGGCTGCGGGCGAAGTACGACGTCGACTCCGGGCAGGCCTACGCCGACATGGCGGTGCTGCGCGGGGACCCCTCCGACGGGCTGCCCGGCGTCGCCGGCGTCGGGGAGAAGACCGCGGTCGGGCTGCTGCGCCGCTTCGGCGACCTCGCCGGGGTGCAGGCCGCCGCGCAGGACCCGGCGAGCGACCTGTCGACCGGGCAGCGGCAGAAGCTGCTCGCCGCCGCCGACTACCTGGCCGCGGCACCGCTCGTGGTGCGCACGGTCCGCGAGGCGCCCGTGCCGGAGGTCGACGACGCCGTGCCGACGGCACCCGCGGACGTCGACGCGCTCGGCGCGCTCGTGCACCGCTGGGGCGTGCAGAGCAGCGTCGAGCGCGTCCTGGTGGCCCTGGCGTCCCTCAGGTGAGCGACGTGTGGGCCACGACCCCGCGGCGCACGCGGTCGACGGCCTCGCGCGCCGCGCGGCGCACCCCGGGGTCGGTGGCCGCGGCCGCGATCTGGTCCAGCAGGTCCACGAGCTGCTTGCAGCGCCGGACGAAGTCGCCGGCCGCGAGGTCGGCGTCGCGCAGCACCTCGTCGAGGCGGTGACCGGACGCCCACCGGTGCACGGCCCACGCCAGCCCGGCGTCGGGCTCACGCGTCACGGGCACCTTGTGGGCCTCCTCGCGGTCGGTGAGGTCGCTCCACCAGCGCACGGTGGCCGCGATCGCGTCCTCGGCGCGGCGGGGGACGCGGTCGGCCTGGCCCCCCTCGTCCCGGCGGGACTCGTTGACGAGCACCGAGACCGCGGCGGCCAGGTTGGCCGCGTCCAGACCGTCCCAGGCGCCGTGGCGCAGGCACTGCGCGACCAGCAGGTCGGTCTCGGCGTTCACCCGGCGCAGCGCGAGCCCCTCGGGCGTGACGGCCAGCCCGTCCGGCGTCAGGTAGCCGAGCTCCGCGAGGAGGTCGCAGACCCGGTCGAAGGTGCGGGCGATGGTGCCGGTGCGGCCCTCGATGCGGTGCTGCAGCTGCTGGGTGTCGCGGCGGAGCTTCTCCTCGCGCACGGCCCAGCGCGCGTGCTCCTCCCGGTCGGAGCAGCCGTGGCACGGGTGCGCCTTGAGGCGCGCGCGCAGGTCGGCGAGCGTGGAGTCGTCGTCGGCGCCGGACGACGGCCGGCGCCGGCGCGGCACGTCCCCGCCGCCCACGTCGGCCAGGGCGTTGCGCAGCGAGGAGACGAGGTCGCGCCGCTCCTGCGGGCTGCGCCAGTTGAAGCCCTTGGGAACCCGCACGCGCGTCACGGGCTCGGTGACGTCGGCGAACTCGCTCGCGGAGATGGTGCGGACCTGGCGGTCCTGCGTCAGCACGCGGGGCGACGGGCCGTCGAAGCCCCTGCCGTCCGCGAGGTCGAGCACGACCGCGAACTGGGCGCGACGGCCGCTGGGGAGGCGGATCACGTCGCCCCCGGAGAGCTTCCCGATCGACTGCGACGCCTCGACGCGCCGCTCGGCGGCCCCGGCGCGGGACAGCTCCCGCTCGCGGTCGCCGATGGCCTGGCGCAGCGCGAAGTACTCCGCGAAGTCGCCCAGGTGGCAGGTCATCGCCTCGCGGTAGCCCGCCAGCGCCTCGTTCTGGTGGCGGATCTGCTGGGCCTGCCCGACGACGGCCCGGTCCGCCTGGAACTGCGCGAAGGACGTCTCGAGGATGTCCCGGGCCGCCTCGCGGCCCACCTGCTCGACGAGGTTGACGGCCATGTTGTACGTCGGCCGGAAGCTCGAGCGCAGGGGGAACGTGCGTCGCGACGCGAGCCCGGCGACGGCCTCGGGGTCGGTGCCGGGCGCCCACAGGACGACCGCGTGGCCCTCGACGTCGATGCCGCGGCGGCCCGCCCGCCCGGTCAGCTGCGTGTACTCCCCCGGCGTCACGTCGACGTGGGTCTGCCCGTTCCACTTCACGAGCCGCTCGAGCACGACGGAGCGCGCGGGCATGTTCACGCCCAGCGCCAGCGTCTCGGTGGCGAAGACGGCCTTGACGAGCCCCGCCGCGAAGAGGTGCTCGACGGTCTCCTTGAAGACGGGCAGCAGGCCCGCGTGGTGCGCGGCGAGACCGCGCTCCAGGCCGTCCAGCCACTCCCAGTAGCCCAGGACCGCGAGGTCGGAGCTCGGGATCTCGGAGCAGCGCTCCTCCGCGAGGGCCCGGATGCGGCGTCCCTCGTCGGTCGTGGTCAGGCGCACGCCCCACGCGAGGCACTGCTGCACGGCGGCGTCGCAGCCCGCGCGGCTGAAGATGAAGGTGATCGCGGGCAGCAGGCCCGCGGCGTCCAGCACGTCGAGGACCTGCGCGCGGCTGGCCGTCCCGCGCTTGGGGCCCTGCAGGCGCGGGCTGCCCGCGCCGCCGCTGTGCGGCCCCCGCTGGTGCGCGCGCACCTCGCCGCGGCGACGGCCGCGACCGGACGTGCTCGCGAGCCGGTCCGCCCGCAGCTGCTGGCGCGACATGGCCACGAGCTCGGGGTTGACGACGGCTCCCGGCACGAGCGAGCCCTCGTTGCCCCCCAGCGGGTCCCCGTCGGGGTCGGTGAACAGGTCGTGCAGCTGGGTGCCGACCATGAGGTGCTGCCACAGCGGGACGGGCCGGTGCTCGGAGACGATGACGTCGGTGTGCCCGCGGACGGTGTCCAGCCAGGCCCCGAACTCCTCGGCGTTGCTCACCGTGGCCGACAGCGAGGCGACGAGGACGTCGGCGGGCAGGTGGATGATCACCTCTTCCCAGACCGCGCCGCGGAAGCGGTCGGCGAGGTAGTGCACCTCGTCCATGACGACGTAGCCGAGGCCCTGCAGCAGCGCGGACCCCGCGTAGAGCATGTTGCGCAGCACCTCGGTCGTCATCACGACGACGGGCGCCTCGCCGTTGACGGAGTTGTCCCCCGTCAGCAGCCCGACGTTCGCGGCGCCGTGGCGCTGCACGAGCTCGTTGTACTTCTGGTTCGACAGCGCCTTGATCGGCGTGGTGTAGAAGGCCTTGCGCCCCGTCTGCAGCGCCAGGTGGACCGCGAACTCCCCGACGACGGTCTTCCCGGCCCCCGTGGGGGCGGCGACCAGCACCCCCCGCCCGGCCTCCAGGGCCTCGCACGACTGGACCTGGAACGGGTCCAGCTCGAAGCCGAGGGTGGCCGCGAAGGCCGCCAGCTGGGTCTGTGACGCCGTGCTGCGACGACGTGCCGCCGCGTAGCGTTCCGCCGGGCTCGCCATGCGGCGACCCTACGTCAGTCGCCGGGGGGCCTGCCTGTCGGCGACCCCACCCCCGCGACCGGGTGTGTCCCCCGTCCGCTCGCGGCCGGTGCGCCTAGGCGAGGACGCGCAGCGCGCCGGGGACGACCTCGCACGTCACGGGCAGGGAGCCCGCCGGCTCGCCGTCGGCGTGCGGGCGGGGGCTCGCGGACCCGCCGCGCACCTCCAGGCGCACCGAGCGCGCCCGGTGCACGTGCACCGCCGGGTGCGACAGGTGGCGGCCGGGGCGCACGAGCGGGAACAGCCGCAGGGCCCGGGCCGCGGGCAGCGCGTCCACCACGACCACGTCGAGCAGGCCGTCGGTCGGGTCCGCGTCGGGCGCCATCCGCAGGCCGCCGCCGTAGGAGCGGGTGTTGGCCACGGCCACCAGCAGGGCGTCCACGTCGAGGACCCGGTCGCCGTCCAGGACGACGCGCAGGGCCACCGACCGCACGCGCGCGAGCTCCGTGATCGCGGCGAGCGTGTACCGCGAGGGGCCCGAGGGCCACCGCCACGCGTTGGCCCGCTCGTTGATCAGGGCGTCGACGCCCGAGGCGAGGATGCTGACGAACCAGCCGTCGCGCTCGGCGGTGCGGACGCGGACGGCGTCCACGGCCCGGGACCGGCCCTCGCGCAGGGCCGCGGAGACGCGCTGCACGGCGAGAGCCGGGTCCCCCAGCTCGAGGTCGAGACCGCGGGCGAGGTCGTTGCCCGTGCCGGCGGGGACGACGCCGAGCGCGGTCGCGGTGCCGGCCACGGCTTCGACGGCGACGTGCACGAGGCCGTCGCCCCCGACGACCACGACCGCGTCGAGCGCGGCCACCTCGGCGTCGAGGTGGGCGCGGGCCTCGGCGAGGTCCCCGCCCGTGAGGTCGACGACCGTGTGACCGAGCTGGCGCAGCTCCCCCAGCGCGCGGAGACCGGCGACACGGCCCGCTCCGCGACCCGCTGTGGGGTTGACGAGCAGGCCGACACGGCCGCGGTGCACGTCGAGGTCAGCTCAGAGGGGACTGGCGGCGTCGTCGGCGAGCTCGGAGTAGTCGTCCTGGGGACGGTTCCTCAGACGCCGCTTGTCGTTGACCACGCAGATGAAGATCGCCACCCCGAACAGCAGGATCATCGGACAGGCCATGACGATCATCGTCAGGGCGTCCGGGGTCGGCGTGAAGACCGCTGAGAAGAGGAAGCACAGGAAGACGACGATGCGCCACTGCTTCAGCACCACGGACCCGGGCAGCAGCCCGATGAAGTTCAGGGCGACCAGCAGCACCGGGACGAGGAAGGCGATGCCGAAGGCCAGCAGCAGGCGCATGACGAACGACAGGTAGCTCGGTGCGTCGATGTAGTTGAACGCGGAGTTCGGCGTGAACTGCTGGATCAGCTTCATCGTCGTCGGGAGGATGTACCAGGCCAGCCCCATGCCCGCGAGGAAGAGGGGCACGCCCACCGACACGAAGCCGACGGCGTAGCCGCGCTCCTTGCGGGTCAGGCCGGGCGTGACGAAGGCCCACAGCTGGTAGATCCAGACGGGGCTGGAGACGATCAGCCCCACCCACAGGGCGCCCTTGACCTGGATGTCCAGCGGGCTGATCGCGCCGGCGAAGTTCAGGCCGCCGCGACCGCCGAGGCTGTTGAACGGCCGCTCCAGCGCGGGCAGCACGACGTTGGGCCACAGCCACCAGCCGGCGGCCGCTCCCACGACCACGCCGATCGCCGCCCGGAACAGCCGCTTGCGGAGCTCCTCGAGGTGCTCGCGCAGCGGCATCCGCCCCTCGGGGTCCTTGGGGGTGCGTCGCCGCCGGAACGTCGTCGTGACAGCCACGGTTCAGACCTCGCGGGGGGTGAGGGGGGTCAGCGGTCGCGGGTGGCGCTGGACGGCTCGCTGTCGTGCGTGCCGTTCACGTGGCCGTTGACGCTGCCGTCGGAGTCGCGACGGACGACCTTGCCGGCGATCGGCTGAGCCGGCTCGTCGACGTCGTCGTCCTTCTGCATCTCCTTGACCTCGCTCTTGAAGATGCGCAGCGAGCGCCCGAGGCCGCGTGCGGCGTCCGGCATCCGCTTCGCGCCGAAGAGCAGCATGAGGACGACGACGAGAACGATGATGTGCCAAGGCTTGAGGGCGCCCATGGTGCTCATACCTCCAGAGGGGGACGTTGCTGCTGCATCGTACGTCCATCCTCCCGGCTCGGGGGGCGGCACGCCCCACTCGGCCAGTCCAGGTAGCGGCGCAGCTCCGACTCCGCGGCGCGCAGGCCCCCGAGGGCGGCGGGGAGGTGCACACCCGGTGTCGGAGAGGTGGCGGCGCGCTCCGAGGCCGCCGCGCTGACGCGGCCGAGCTGCTCGGAGGCCGTGGCCAGGTCCCGCAGGAGCGCGACGACGGCCTTGACGTCGCGCCGGACGAGCAGGCCCAGGACGACCACGGCGGCGGTGCCGAGGACGATCCACACGAGGGCCCAGAGCACGGTCGGGACCCTACCCGTGCGCCGTGGGGTGGTGCGGCCGAGCGGCGCAGCGGGGCTGCGCGGAGGGTGGGGTCAGCGCACCGAGCGCTGGCCGCGACCGGCGAGGGAGGCCAGGTCGTCGCACGAGTCGAGCACCAGGGCGAAGTCGAGGACGTCGTCCCACGCGATCGTGCCGCCCATCTTCTCCTCCATCGCCTCGGCGGGGATGACCCAGCGCTCGACGGAGACGCCGCCGGAGACCAGCAGCGCGACGACGTCCTCGCCGGCCGGCTTGCGGACCTCGTCGGTGCACTGCGGGCAGTCGAAGGCGTAGAAGGAGCGCTCCTTGACGGAGCAGACGACGAGGCGCACCTGCTTGGGGGTGAGCTCGACGTCGCCGCAGCAGGGGCAGGAAGCCTTGATGGTGGTCATCGTCGTGCACCTCTCGTCCGGGTTGGACAGCTGTTCCGCCGTCCGACACCCACTCCTTCGGCACGACTCCCGAGTCCCTTGAACGACTGCGGGGCCTCGTTCCCGACAGCGTGTCACGGCACGGCCACCTACGTCGGGAGGCGCTGCACCCGAACGGGTCCCGCGTCGCCGGGAGCACCCCCGCGCCGCGTCCGGAGCCCGCGCGCTGGGCCGTCCGGGTCACGCTCCGGCGCCGGCCGGCCCCCCGTCGTACGCCGCGAGGGCCGCGAGGGCCGCCTCGCGCACGTCCACCCCCAGCCAGCCGGGGTCGACGACCCGGGCGCCCGCGCCGAGGCGCAGCAGCAGCCGGTGCACCCACCGGGTGTCGGCGGTGCGCAGCCGCACGCGCAGCTGCGCCTCCTCCCACGCGTCCTCCGGGGCCGGCTCGACCGACTCCACGGGGTAGTAGTCGACGACCCACGCGGCCTGCGGCGCGAGGTCGATCGTCACGACCAGGTCGTCGGGGCTCGGCCGGAAGAGGTCGGAGTCGACGTCGCGCCGCTCGGCCTGCGGCGGTGGCGTCCCGTCGACCTCCAGCACCGTCGCCGCCTCGATCCGGTCGACGCGGAACAGCCGCGTGCCCTCGCTGCGGTGGCACCACGCCTCCAGGTACCAGCGCCCGTCCACGCTGAGCAGCCGCATCGGGTCCACGTCGCGCTCGGTGCGCTCGTCGCGCGAGGGCACGAGGTACGTCAGGTGCAGGCGCCGGTGCTCGCGCAGCGCGGTCCGGGCCGCGGCCAGGGCGTCCTCGGAGGCGGCCGCGCCCAGCACCGACCCCGCGACCCGGACGTCCACGGCGACGCTGTCGGCCGCCGCGGACGCCTCCCCCGCCGCCTGGGACAGCTTGGCCAGGGCCCCGTCGAGGGCCTCGCGGTCGTGCAGGCCCGGCACCTCGGCGAGCGTGCGCAGCCCGACGAGCAGCGCCACGGCCTCGTCGACCGCGAGCCGGGACGGACGCGCGATGGCGTCGGCGTTGGACAGGTAGACGTAGCCCGAGTCCCACTGCGCGTCGATGAGGTCGTCGGGCAGGTGGCCGGGCGTGCCGCACACGAACAGCAGCTCGAGGTCGTGCACGAGGTCGTCGGTGGACAGCCCGAAGTGCTCGGCGGCCTCGGTCAGCGGGATGCCCTGGTGGGTCAGCAGGTAGGGGACCTCGGCGAGCAGCCGCGACAGCCGCTCGGTGGACGCGCGGCCGCTCACCGGGCCACCTGCTCGCTCAGCCCGGCCGCGCCGCGCAGCCGCCGCAGCACCGCGGCCCGCAGCTCCGGGGGGTCCAGGACCACGACGTCGGCGCCGTACCCCGCGAGCTCGTCCGCCGACGTCTCGACGTCGGCGACGTCGAGCAGCACCTCGTCGTGGCTGGCGTCCGGGCCGTGGCCGGGCCGCACGCCGGTGGCGCGCCGGCGCAGGGCGAGCCCCGTGCCGCTGCGCACGCGCAGCCGCGCGGGCCGGGACACGGGCGCCCGCACCGACCCGGCCACGACCTCCCGCGCGTCGACGCCCTCGGGCACGGAGTAGGAGCCGGGGCGGCCGTCGCGGCGCACCGCGGAGGACACCCGCGAGAGCCGGAAGACCCGCACGTCGGCGCGGTCGCGGTCGTGGCCGACGAGGTACCAGCGGCCGTGCCAGCTGACGATGGCCCAGGGCTCGACGTGCCGGGTGCCCGGCTCACCACCCGAGCGCCGGTACTCGAACGTCACGGGCGTGCGGTCGCGCGTCGCCGCGTACAGGGGGTCGAAGGCGGGTTCGCTCGTGCGCACGCGCGGCTCCAGGCCGACCAGCGAGCTCTCGTCGGGCTCCACGCCCAGGCTGCGCAGCTTCACCAGGGCGCGCGTCGCGGGGCCCGCGAGGCTCGCCTGCTGCCACACCCGGCTGGCCAGCGACAGCACGGCCAGCTCGCCGGGCGTGAACGTGATCTCGGGCAGCGCGTAGGCGTCCCGGTCGATCTTGTAGCCCGCCTCGTCGTCGAACAGCGGGTCCTCCCCGCCCATGACGAGCGGGACGCCCAGCTCGCGCAGGTCCTCCTTGTCGCGCTCGAACATCCGCTCGAAGGCCTGCGTCGTGGCGCAGTCGGCGTACTGGGGCACGGCCTCGCGGATCTGCTGCTTGGTCAGCCAGCGCCGCGTCGCCGACAGCGCGATGACGAGGTTCAGCAGACGCTCGGTGCGCCGTCCCCCCGCGGCCGCGGCGCTCGCCTTCGCGGCACCGCGCTGCCCCGCCCCGCGGCCGACGCCGCCGGCGGACGACCCCGACACCGACGACCCCGACGCACGGGTGCCCGTCGCCCCGGTCCCTGCGCTCGCACCCTCCACGGTCACCGGACGCTACCCGACAGTTCCGCCCGGTGCGCCGATCACGGACCTGTCTACGCTCCTGGCGTGATCAGGTGGCGCAGGGCGACGGTGACCGCGCTCGGCCGGGCGTGGGCGGGCTCGCAGGAGCTGACCGCGCGGCTCGAGGACGGCGCGGAGGTCCGGGCCCTCGCGCACCCGGACCTCGTGGGCGTCCCCTCTCCCGGTCAGCGCGTCCTGCTCAACACCGCGGCGCAGGCCCGGGCGCTGGGCACGGGCGGCTACGCGCTGGTCGTGGCCCTGCCGGACGCCCTACCCGCGGACCCGCCCCCGGGCCCCGGCCACCTCGTCAAGGCCCGCTACACGCCGCTGCAGGCGATGGTGCTGGGGGTCGACGAGCAGGAGTCGCCCCACCACGAGCTGCTGCGCGACGCCGACGACCTCGCCGGGCTGCCCGTCGTGGTCGCGGACCTGCACTCCGCGCTGCCCGCCGTGGTCGCCGGGCTGCGCGCCGACCGGCCCGGCGTCCGCGTGGCCTACGTCATGACCGACGGCGGGGCCCTGCCCGCGGCGTTCTCCCGCACCGTGGCCGGGTTGCGCGCGGCGGGCTGGCTGAGCGCCTGCATCACGACTGGCCAGGCCTACGGCGGCGACCTCGAGGCCGCCACCGTCCACACCGGGCTGCTCGCGGCCCGCCTCGTCGTGGGCGCGGACGTGGCCGTCGTCGCGCAGGGGCCCGGCAACCTGGGCACCGGCTCGCGCTGGGGCTTCTCGGGCGTCGCGGCGGGCGAGGCCCTCAACGCCGCGGCCGTGCTCGGCGGCCGGCCGGTGGCCGCGCTGCGCGTGTCCGAGGCCGACCCGCGCCCCCGCCACCGCGGCCTGAGCCACCACTCCGCCACCGCCGTCGGGCGCGTCGCCCTGGCGCCGTGCGACGTCCCCGTGCCCGCCGGCGGCGGCCCGTTCGACGCGGGCGTCCGCGAGCAGGCCGCACGGCTGTGCGCCCCCGCCGGACGCCACCGCCTCGTCGCCGTGCCCACGCACGGTCTGGACGCGGCGCTCGCGGCCAGCCCCGTGGGCCTGTCGACGATGGGACGGGGACCGGCCGAGGACCGCGCGTCCTTCCTCGCGGCCGCCGTGGCCGGGCGGCACGCGGCGCACCTGCTGAGCGCGCCGGACGAGGTGCCCCCCGACGACCGCACCCCGCGGTGAGCGCCGGTCGGCGGTCACCGCGGGGTGCGGGGGCGTCGGCCGACCGCGAGGTCGGCCGGCCTTCTCGTCTCAGCTGACGGAGACCAGGTCCACCACGAAGATCAGCGTCTCGCCGCCCTTGATGGCGCCGCCGGCGCCGCGGTCGCCGTAGCCCAGGTGCGGCGGGATGACGAGCTGACGCCGGCCGCCCACGCGCATGCCCTGGATCCCCTGGTCCCAGCCCTGGATCACCCTGCCGGCCCCGAGGGGGAAGTCCAGCGGCTGGCCGCGGTTCCACGACGCGTCGAACTCCTCGCCCGTGGAGAAGGCGACGCCGACGTAGTGGGCGCTGACGGTGTGCCCCGCCTTGGCCTCCTCGCCGTCGCCGACGACGACGTCGGTGACCTGCAGGTCGGTGGGCGGTTCCCCGCCGGGGAAGTCGATCTCGGGCTTGGTGCGGTCGCCGAGCGGCGAACCGGGCTGGGTGCTCACGGGTGTCCTCTGGTCGGAGTGGTCAGTAGGCGTCGAGGATGTCGACGACGAAGACGAGCGCCCCTGCGGGCCGGCCGCCCTCCGGTGCGTCACCGTAGGCCTGCGCGGCCGGGATCACGAGTTCGACGCGGCTGCCGACCGTCTGGCCGACGACGCCCTTGTCCCAGCCCTGGATGACCTGGCCGGTGCCGATGGTCGTCGTGAAGGGCTGCGTCTCCCACGAGCTCTGGAAGACCTTCCCGTCGGTGAGGGTCGCGCCCACGTACTGCATCTTGACGGTCTGCCCCGAGGCCACGACCGGGCCGGCGCCCTTGATCAGCGGCTGCGCGACCGTGTCCGCCGGGGTCTTGTTCGTGGTGTCCGAGACGGTGAAGCCCGTCGGGATGCCGTCCGGGCCGAGCGTGACGGCCGGGAGGTCGGCGGGGGGCGTGACGGCCTCGCCGGTGGCGATGGTGGGCGCGACGTAGGCGTTGACGAGGTCCGCGACCAGCACGAACGTCGTGTCCTGGTCCAGGCCCTCGCCGAAGTTGGCGGCGTTGGCGCCGAAGCCGTCGGCCGGCGAGATGGCGATCGCGACGCGGTCGCCGACGTGGCCCCCGAGCAGGCCCCGGGCGATGCCGCGCGTGATGCCCTTCAGCTCGAAGCGCGCGTTGGTGCCGCCCCAGCTGCTGTCGACCTCGGCCCCCGTGGTCCCGGCGTACAGCGAGTACGCGAACTCCACGGTGTCGTCCTCGGTGATGACCGGGCCGGTGCCCTGCGTGAGGACCTTCTTGGTGGTCTCGGTGACCGACAGCGGCGTGGTGACGGTCACGGTCGGCTTGGTCCCGGGGTCACCCGTCACGGCGACGGCCAGCGCGGGGTCGACCGCCGCGGGCGTGATCTCCGTCGCCGCCTGGGTGGCGGACGAGCTCGCGCTGGAGGCGGTCGCGGCCGGGTCGGGCTCGGGTTCGGAGGCGCAGGAGCTCACGGCCAGGGTCAGCGCCACGGTGACGGCGGCGGGCAGAACGGCGAAGCGGCGGCGCACGAGGGTCCTCACGGTCGGCGGACTGACCGGGCAACCCTAACCGCCGCACCTGTGACGAGCCTGTCCGGTGCCGCTCACATGCTCTCGATGAGCCGTTCCACGCGGTCGTCCACGGCCTTGAACGGGTCCTTGCAGAGCACCGTGCGCTGCGCCTGGTCGTTGAGCTTCAGGTGCACCCAGTCGACGGTGAAGTCGCGGCGCTTCTCCTGCGCCGCGCGGACGAAGTCGCCGCGCAGCTTGGCCCGCGTCGTCTGCGGCGGCACCGACAGGGCCTCGAAGACCTCGATGTCGGCGCACACGCGCTCGGCCATGCCGCGGTTGGCGAGCATGTAGTGCAGGCCGCGGCGCCGGTGGATGTCGTGGTAGGCCAGGTCGAGGCGGGCGATGCGCGAGGACGTCAGCGCCAGGTCGTGCTTGGCCATGTAGCGGTCGAGCAGCTTCTTCTTGATCACCCAGTCCACCTCGCGGTCGACGAGGCCGAAGTCCTGGGTCTCCACGGCGCGCAGCGCCCGCTCCCACAGGTCGAGGACCCGCTTCGTCGTCGGCGTGCGGATCCCCCGGGTCTCGACGAACTCCTTGGCCTTCTCCAGGTACTCCTGCTGGATCTCCAGCGCGCTGGCCTCGCGGCCGTTGGCGAGCCGCACGGGCTTGCGGCCGGTCATGTCGTGGCTGATCTCGCGGATGGCCCGGATCGGGTTCTCCATCGTCATCTCGCGCAGGAGGACGCCCTCCTCGACCATGCGCAGCACGAGGTCGGTGGCGCCGACCTTGAGCATCGTCGTGGTCTCGGACATGTTGGAGTCGCCGACGATGACGTGCAGGCGGCGGTAGCGCTCGGCGTCGGCGTGCGGCTCGTCGCGCGTGTTGATGATGGGGCGGCTGCGGGTCGTGGCGCTCGAGACGCCCTCCCAGATGTGGTCCGCGCGCTGCGACAGCGAGTAGACGGCCCCGCGCGGCGTCTGGACGACCTTGCCCGCGCCGCAGATGAGCTGCCGGCTGACGAGGAAGGGGATGAGGACGTCGGAGAGCCGGCCGAACTCGCCGTGGCGGGAGACCAGGTAGTTCTCGTGGCAGCCGTAGGAGTTGCCCGCGGAGTCGGTGTTGTTCTTGAAGAGGTAGACCTCCCCCGCGATGCCCTCCTCCTCCAGGCGCCGCTCGGCGTCGACGAGCAGGCCCTCGAGGGTCCGCTCACCCGCGCGGTCGTGCACGACGAGCTGGCGCACGTCGTCGCACTCGGGGGTGGCGTACTCGGGGTGCGACCCCACGTCGAGGTAGAGCCGCGCGCCGTTCTTGAGGAAGACGTTGCTCGAGCGCCCCCACGAGACGACCTTGCGGAAGAGGTAGCGGGCCACCTCGTCCGGGGACAGCTTGCGCTGACCCTCGAACGCACAGGTGACGCCGAACTCGGTCTCTAGCCCGAAGATCCGGCGGTCCATCTCCCCACCATAGGCACACCGCGGCGCGGGAGCGCAGTGAAACGCGGCACGCCGGGCCCTCGCGGGGACCGGCGGGCCGCGCGGCTCAGTCCGCCGCGTCCCCGGCCGCGGGGGTGGCCGGCGCCAGCAGGGACACCAGCACGGGCGCCGGCAGCCGGCGGAACAGCCGGCGCGAGCGGGTGCGGTCCAGGACCGCCACCTCCAGCTGCTCGGGGTCGATCGACCGGGGCCCGCGTCCCGCGGCCTCGGCGGCCGCGTCGCTGCCCAGCGCCTCGACCGCCAGCGCGAGGGCCTCTTCCAGCGTCAGGCCCGCCGACCAGCGCTCGGCCAGCTTCGCGGTGATCTGCTCGGCGGAGCCGCCCATGGCCACGAAGCCGTGCTCGTCGGCCACGGAGCCGTCGTACGTCAGGCGGTAGATCTGGTCCGCGGCCGGGTCCGCGCCGACCTCGGCGACGACGAGCTCGACCTCGTACGGCTTGGACTCCGTCGTGAAGATCGTCCCGAGGGTCTGCGCGTAGGCGTTGGCCAGGCCGCGGGCGGTGACGTCGCTGCGGTCGTAGGAGTAGCCGCGCAGGTCGGCGTAGCGGACGCCGGCCACCCGCAGGTTCTCGAACTCGTTGTACTTGCCGACCGCGGCGAAGGCCACGCGGTCGTAGATCTCGGAGATCTTGTGCAGGGCCCGCGAGGAGTTCTCCGAGGCGAAGACGATGCCGCCCGCGTAGGCGACGACCACGACGGCCCGGCCGCGCGCGATGCCCTTGCGCGCGTAGTCCGCCTTGTCCTTCATGACCTGCTCGGGCGAGACGTAGAACGGCATGCTCATGCGCTGGTCCCTCCCTCGGTGCCCGCGTCGGGCCGCCCGCCCGGGTTGCCGCGGCGGCCGGCCACGACCGCCTCGACGACGGCCCGGAGCTCGGCGTCGCCGAGACGCTGGTAGCCCTCGGCCGTCACCACGGCCACGACGGGCCAGATGCCGCGCAGGAGGTCGGGACCGCCCGTGGCGGAGTCGTCGTCGGCCGCGTCCCACAGGGCCTCGACGGCGACGCGGACCGACTGCGCGGCGCTCATGCCCGGGCGGAAGAGCTTCTTCAGGGCGCCCCGGGCGAAGACGCTGCCGGAGCCGACCGCGTGGTGGTCGACCTCCTCGTAGCGACCGCCCGTCACGTCGTAGCTGACGATGCGCCCGCGGCCCGCCTCGAGGTCGTAGCCCGCGAACACCGGGACGACCGCGAGGCCCTGCATGGCGAGGCCGAGGTTGCCGCGGATCATGGTCGACAGGCGGTTCGCCTTGCCCTCGAAGGACATCAGCGCCCCCTCGAGCTTCTCGAAGTGCTCGAGCTCGACCTGGAACAGGCGGACCATCTCCAGCGCCAGGCCCGCCGTGCCGGCGATGCCGACGCAGGAGTGGTCGTCGGCCGGGAAGACCTTCTCGATGTCGCGCTGGGCGATCATGTTGCCGGCCGTGGCGCGGCGGTCCCCGGCGACCACGACCCCCGCGGCGCAGACGATCGCCACGATGGTCGTGGCGGAGGGCGGTTGCCCGCCCCCGGGGCCGCCCGGCACCGAGACCGTGCCCGCCGGCAGCCGGCGGGAACCGGGCAGCACGTCGGGCGCGTGGTCGCGGACGAAGTCGGTGAAGGACGCGGAACCCGGCACGGTGAACGCCGCCGGGAGCCGTCCGCTGGGGTCGGGACCCCTCTGCTGGCTCACCCCGGCGACCCTACCGGCCCACCCGCGACGCGCCCCGTCGACCTGCGACGCCCCGGGCGACGGCGCGGCCGCGGTGCGGCTACTGGCCGCCCTTCTGCACGAAGCCGCGCACGAACTCCTCGGAGTTGGACTCGAGGACCTCGTCGATCTCGTCGAGCAGCGAGTCCACGTCGGCGTCGGTGTCGGCGGTCCTCGCGGTGGCCTGGGCGGGCACCACGGGCGTCTCGTCGGGCTCGTCCTCGCGGCGGCTCGGTCGCTGCTGCTCGTGTCCAGGCATTGCTGGCCCCCTGACGGCTGGCGGGCGGGTCGGCCGGGCCCCGCGGGCCCGGCTGGTCCGAATGTAACCCGCGGCCGCGCCGTGCGCTGGTCGCCCGGCGGTGCGGGGCCGGCCTCAGCCGCCGGTGAGCGCCGCGACGAGCTCCTCGGCCGTCGTGCAGCGGTCCAGCAGGGCGCCCACGTGCTCGCGGGTCCCGCGCAGCGGCTCCAGCGTCGGCACCCGCTGCAGGGCGCCGCGCCCGGCGACGTCGAAGATCACGGAGTCCCAGCTGGCGGCGGCCACCCGCGGCCCGTAGCGCGCCAGGCACTCGCCGCGGAAGTACGCGCGGGTGTCCTCGGGCGGGTGGTCGACGGCGTGCCGGACGTGCTCCTCGGCGACGAGCGTCTCGACCTCGCCGCGCTGCGCGAGCTTGTGGTGCAGGCCCTTCTCGGGGCGCACGTCGGACCACTGCAGGTCCACGGCCTGCAGCCGGGCGTGGTCCCACGCGAGGCCGTCGCGCGAGCGGTAGGCCTCCAGCAGCCGCAGCTTCGCGACCCAGTCCAGCTCGCGGGCGCACAGGAAGGGGTCGCGCTCCAGGCGCGTCAGGACGGACTCCCAGCGCTCGAGGACCTCGCGCGTGTCCGCGTCGGTGTCGGCGCCCGTGCGGTCGGCCACGAAGGCGGCGGCGGCCTCGAAGTAGGCCCACTGCAGCTGCACCGCGGTGAGCCTGCGCCCGTCGCGCAGGCGCACGAGGTGGGTGAGCGAGGGGTCGTGGGAGACCTCGTGCAGGGCCCGCACGGGTTCGGCCAGCAGCAGCCCGGCCGCGGGGCCGGCGTCCAGCGCGCCCGCCTCGAGCGCGTCGAGCACGAGGGAGGTGGTCCCCACCTTCAGCAGGGTCGCGACCTCGCACATCGTCGCGTCGCCGATGATGACGTGCAGGCGCCGGTACTTGTCGGCCGTCGCGTGCGGCTCGTCGCGCGTGTTGATGATGGGCCGCTTCATGGTCGTCTCCAGCCCGACCTCGACCTCGAAGAAGTCGGCGCGCTGGGAGACCTGGAAGCCCGCGGTGGCGGAGTCCTGGCCCAGGCCCACGCGCCCCGCGCCCGCGACGACCTGCCGCGAGACGAAGAACGGCGTCAGGTGGCGGACCACGTCGGCGAACGGGGTCGCGCGGTCCATGAGGTAGTTCTCGTGCGTGCCGTACGAGGCGCCCTTGCCGTCGGTGTTGTTCTTGTAGATCGTGACGGCCGCGAGCCCCGGGGTGGCCCCGACGCGACGCAGGGCCTCGAGCACGATCCGCTCGCCCGCCTTGTCCCAGCGGACCGCGTCGCGCGGCGTGAGGACCTCCGGGGAGGAGTACTCCGGGTGCGCGTGGTCGACGTAGAACCGCGCCCCGTTGGTGAGGATGACGTTCGCCATGGTCGGGTCGTCGGTCTCGGCCGCCACGACGTCGGAGGCGTTGGGCGCCGAGCGCCGCCCGCCCGAGCGGGCCCGTGCGGCGTCACCGCGGCCGTCGGTCAGCTGCGAGGGGTGGGCGCGCGCGCGGTCCACCTCGAAGCCGCGCGCGTCGCGCAGCGGCGCCTCGTCCTCGTAGTCCCAGCGGGCCCGCAGGGCCTTCGACATCGTCCCCGCCGCGGGGGCCGCGTAGGCGTTGACGACCTGCGCGGACAGCAGCACCGGGTTCGCGCCCGGGTCGCCGGGGACGGAGATGCCGAACTCGGTCTCGAGGCCGGTGACTCTGCGGACGCTCACCCGGCGACCCTACGCGGTGGCCCGCGACGGGCCGGCGGCAGTCGGTGGGCCCGTCGGTGGGTCAGTCGGTGCGCAGCGCCACGACCGGGTCGAGCCGGCCCGCGCGGCGGGCGGGGAACACGCCGAAGAAGATGCCGACGGCCGCGGAGACCACGAACGCGACCACGGGCGACCACCACTCGACCTTGGCCGGCAGTGGTGAGAGCGAGTTCACGAGCAGCGACCCGCCGACGCCGACGACGATCCCGATCACGCCGCCCACGCTGGTGAGCAGCACGGCCTCGACGAGGAACTGCGTGAGGACGTCGCGCTGCCGGGCGCCCAGCGCCTTGCGCAGCCCGATCTCCTTGGTGCGCTCGCGGACGGACACCAGCATGATGTTCGACACCCCGACGCCGCCGACGAGCAGCGAGATCCCCGCGATCGCCGCCAGCACCGCGGTGAGCAGGCCGAGGATGTCGCCGATCACCCCGAGGATCTGCGTCTGGGTGACCGCGCTGAACTCCTGGTCGGGGTACTCCTCGCGCAGCGCCTGCCGCAGGCCGCGGGACAGCGCCGGGACGTCGGCCGCGCTGGGCGCCTTGACGGCGAACGCGTCGACGCGGTCGATGCCGAAGAGGCGCTGCGCCGTCGTGATGGGGATGTGCACCTCGTTGTCCTGGCTCACCCCGAACGACTCGCCCTGCTCGGCGAGGACGCCCACGACGCGGAACCGCGTGCCCGCGAGCGTGATCTGGCGTCCGACGGGATCGGCTCCCGCGAACAGGTTCGCGGACGTCGCCGACCCCAGGACCGCCACCCGCTGCCGCGTCTCGACGTCGCCCTGGGTGAAGAACTCGCCCTGGTCGACGGGGCGGGTGAACACGTAGGGCAGGTTCTGGTCCGAGCCCTGCACGGTGACGTAGCCCTCGCGGCTGCCCGCCCGGACCTGCGCCGCCGAGGACACGCGCGCCGTGACCGCGCCGTCGTCGCCGACGACGGCACCGAGCACGGCCGCGTCCGACAGCTGCATGGGCGAGGCGGCCGCGGCGCCCTGGCCGGGGTTCGCCGTGTCCAGCTGGCCGGGCACCACGAGGACGAGGTTGGACCCGAGCCCCTCGACCTGGGACTCGATCTGCTCCCGCGCGCCCGCACCGATCGAGACGACGACGATGACGGCCGCGATGCCGATGATGATGCCCAGCATCGTCAGGAGGCTGCGCAGCCGGTTGCCGCGCAGCGCGTCGAAGGCCACGCGGAACGCCTCGAGACCCTTCACGCCCCCTGCTCCGCGGCGGCGTGGCGGGCGGTGGCCGTCACCCGGGGTGTCCCGGGCGGCTCCAGGGCGGTGTCGCGCTCGACGAGGCCGTCGCGCACGCGGACCTGCCGGCGGGCACGGCCCGCGACCTCGTCGTCGTGCGTCACGAGGACGACCGCGACGCCCTGCTCGGCGTTCAGCTCCTCGAGGATCCGCATCACCTCGGCGCCGTTGCGCGTGTCCAGGTTCCCGGTCGGCTCGTCGGCCAGGAGGATGCGCGGGCTGCCGACCAGGGCGCGCGCGATGGCGACGCGCTGCTGCTCCCCGCCGGACATCTGGTTCGGGCGGTGGGTGAGCCGGTGACCCAGGCCGACCGCGCGCAGCGAGGCCTCCGCGAGCTCGCGCCGCTCGGAGCGCCGGGTCCCCCGGTACAGCAGCGGCAGCCCGACGTTGTCGAGCGCGGTCGAGCGCGGCAGCAGCTGGAAGGACTGGAAGACGAAGCCGATCTCCCGGTTGCGCAGGTCGGCGAGCTCCGCGTCGTCGAGCTCCAGCACGTCGCGGCCGCCGACGCGCAGGACGCCCGAGCTCGGCCGGTCCAGGCAGCCGAGCAGGTGCATGAGCGTCGACTTGCCGGAGCCGCTGGGCCCGACGATGGCGGCGTACTCGCCCTCCGCCACGACGAAGCTGACACCCTGCAGCGCGTCGACGACGGTGCCGCCGAGGTCGTAGCTGCGGGTGACGTCGACGGCCTCGATCGCCGGGCCGCGGCCCGGCCCGCCCGTGGTGCCGGTGCTGCCCTCGGTGTCCGCGGCCGTCACGGCAGCTGCTCGCCCTGGGTGACGTCGTCGACGCCCTGCACGACGACCGTCTCCCCCGTGCGCAACCCCTCGGTGACCTCGACGTCGTCCTCGCCGCGGGCGCCGATCGTGATGTCGCGCCGCTCCGCGCGCCCTCCGGTCCCGACGACCCAGACGGCGTCCCTGCGCCCGTCCTGCCCGCGCAGCACGGCGGCCGCGGGCACCTCGACGACGCCCGGTGCCTCCTTCACGCGCAGCGACACCTCGGCGGTCATGCCGGGCAGCGGGGCGGGTGCGGGGGAGCCCGCGGTGGTCGTCCCGCCGTCGAAGCTCATCCGCGCCGTGTAGGTGACGGCACCGCCACCGGCCGAGGAGGCCGACGGGTCCACGCTCGTGACCGTCGCCCCGTACGTCGACCCCTGCACGGCGGAGATCGACAGGTCGGCCTTCACGCCCGGCACGACCTGCAGGACGTCGCTCTCGTCGATGTCCGCGGTGACCGTGAGCACGGAGGCGTCGATGACGGTCAGCAGCGGCGACCCGGACGCCACGGCCGCGCCCTGCGCCAGGACGGGCGCGCCGGCCGCGGGAGCGGCACCACCACCGGCCCCCGACAGCGCCCCCTGCGGCAGCGTGATGCCGCTGGACTGCAGCAGCCCCTCGGCGCCCGCGGGCAGCGCGGCCCCGCCCCCGCCGCCACCCGTCGCGGCGAGGGAGACCCGGCCCGAGATGGGCGCCTTCACCGTCAACGCCTCGACGGTGGCCTGCGCGGCGCTCACCGCAGCCCGGGTCTGCAGGCGCTGCGCCTGCCCGAGGGACGCGACGGCCCCGCCGAGGTCACCCAGACCGGACTGCACCTGCTGCAGCAGGGCCCGGGTCTGCTGGGTCAGCAGGTCGTACTGGGTCTTCGACGTCTGCACGGCGGCGAGGGCCTGCGCCCGCGCCGCCGGGTCGGTCAGCGCTTCGGCCGCGGCCTGCGCGTCGGCGAAGCGGGCCTGCGCCTCGCGGTCGGCCGTGGCCTGCGAGGCCGCCAGCCGGCGGGCGTCGGCGGTGGAGCCGCCGGCCGGCGAGGACGAGGCCGCGGCGTCGCGGTCGGCCTGCTCCGCCTGCTCCAGCGTGGCCCGCGCCTGCGGGGAGTCGATGGTCATGAGGACCTGCCCCGCCTGCACCTCCTGCCCGTCGCCGACCAGCAGGGTCGCGACCGTGCCCGACGCGGGGGCCGAGACGGCGGACGAGGCCCGCGGCTGGACGGTGCCCGGCGCCTCGACGACCTCGGTCACGTCACCGCGCTGGACCGCGGCGGTCCGGACGGTCGGGGCCTCGTCGGAACTGCACCCCGCGAGCAGCAGGGTGGCTGCGGCGAGCCCTCCCAGGAGAGCCCGCGGACGGACGGGGACGGGTTCGGCGCGCACGCCGTCAATGTAAGCGTTCGTGCGGGCGCGACCGGTCCGGCGTTCGGTGCCGCCCGTGTCCACCCTCCGGTGGAGGCGCGTCGTAGCGTGCGGTGTGACCGATCCCACGCAGCAGGCCGCCGCGGAACTCGTCGACGTCCGCGACCCCGACGACCTCGCGGGCCGCGTCGTCGGGGTCGCCACCCGGGAACGCGTGCGCGCGGGCAACCTCCCGCACGCGGCCACGGGGGTCCTGCTGCGCGACGACGCCGGACGCGTCCTGGTGCACCGGCGCACGAGGACGAAGGACGTCTACCCCGGCGCCCACGACTGCTTCGCGGGCGGGGTCCTCGCGGCCGGGGAGGAGCCCGACGAGGCGGCCGCGCGGGAACTCGCCGAGGAGCTCGGGGTCCGCGGCGTCCCCCTGCGGCCCGTGCTGCGCCGCTGGTACCGCGACGAGCACACCCACTACCTGGCCCACGTCTACGAGGCGCGGTGGGACGGCCGGCCGTTCACGCTGCAGCCCAGCGAGGTGGAGGCGGCGTGGTGGACGACGCCGGCCGAGCTGCGGGCGGCGCTCGCCGACCCGGGCTGGCCGTTCGTCCCCGACACCCGGGCCCTGCTCGCGCAGTGGCCCGGGTGGGCGACGGGCTGACGACCCGGTCGCGGACGACGCGGCGGGCCTAGAGGTACTGCCCCGTGTTGGCGACCGTGTCGATCGACCGGCCGGCCTCGGTGCCCTTCTTGCCCTGGAACAGGGTGCGGATGAAGACGATCCGCTCCCCCTTCTTGCCGGAGATCCGGGCCCAGTCGTCGGGGTTGGTCGTGTTCGGGAGGTCCTCGTTCTCCTTGAACTCGTCCACGCAGGCCGCGAGGAGGTGGTCGACGCGCAGACCGCGCTGCTGCAGCTGCAGCAGGTCCTTGATCGCCATCTTCTTGGCGCGGTCCACGATGTTCTGGATCATCGCGCCGGAGTTGAAGTCCTTGAAGTACAGGACCTCCTTGTCGCCGCCCGCGTACGTCACCTCGAGGAACTCGTTCTCCTCGCTCTCGGTGTACATCCGCTCCACGGTCGCCTGGATCATGGCGTCCACCGCGGCCTGCGGCACCCCGCCGTTGACCGCCACGTCGTCGGGGTGCAGCGGGAGCCCGGTGGTGAGGTACTTCGCGAAGATCTCGCGAGCGCTCTCGGCGTCCGGGCGCTCGATCTTGATCTTCACGTCGAGGCGGCCCGGGCGCAGGATGGCCGGGTCGATCATGTCCTCGCGGTTGGAGGCGCCGATGACGATGACGTTCTCCAGCAGCTCGACGCCGTCGAGCTCGGACAGCAGCTGCGGCACGATCGTCGTCTCGACGTCGGAGCTGACGCCCGACCCGCGGGTGCGGAACAGCGACTCCATCTCGTCGAAGAACACGATGACGGGCGTGCCCTGGCTGGCCTTCTCCCGCGCGCGGGCGAAGATCAGCCGGATGTGGCGCTCGGTCTCGCCGACGTACTTGTTGAGCAGCTCCGGGCCCTTGATGTTGAGGAAGTAGCTCTTCGCCTGGCTCTCCCCGCGCAGCGCCGCGGCCTTCTTGGCGAGGGAGTTGGCGACGGCCTTGGCGATGAGCGTCTTGCCGCAGCCGGGCGGGCCGTACAGCAGGATCCCCTTCGGCGGGCGCAGGCCGTGCTCGCGGAACAGGTCGGCGTGCAGGAAGGGCAGCTCGACGGCGTCGCGGATCTGCTCGATCTGCGGGCCCAGGCCCCCGATGTCGGTGTAGTCGATGTCGGGCACCTCCTCCAGGACGAGGTCCTCGACCTCGGCCTTGGGGATGCGCTCGAAGGCGAAGCCCGAGCGGGTGTCGATGGTCAGGGAGTCGCCGATGCGCAGCGGGCCGTCCATGAGCGGCCCGGCCAGGCGCACGACGCGCTCCTCGTCGGCGCGGGCCAGGACGAGCGCGCGCCCGTCGGGCAGCACCTCCTTGACCGAGGCCAGCTCACCGACGCGCTCGTAGGCGCACGCCGCGACGATGTTCATGGCCTCGTTGACCATGACGTCCTGCCCCGGGCGCAGCGCGGCGAGGTCGACGGCGGGGCTGACGGCGACGCGCATCCGGCGCCCCGAGCTCATGACGTCGGCCGTGGAGTCCTCCAGCGCCTCCAGGAAGGTTGCGTACTGGGCGGGGGGCTGGCCGAGGCGGTCCACCTCGGACTTCAGCGACACGATCTGGTCGCGCGCCTCGCGCAGCGTGCCGGCCAGGCGGTCGTTCTGCGCGCTCACCTGGGCGAGGCGCGTGCGGGCAGCGGCGAGCTGCTCCTCCAGCAGGGCCGTCTGGCGGGCGTCCCGCTCGGCACCGCCGCCGAAGCGGCGCTGAGGCTCCGTCATGGCGCATCTCCCGTCGTCGCCGCTCCCGGCCCCCGGTCCCCCGTGCGAACCGGGCCGCGGTGAGCGGTGGATGCCCTCGACACTAACCCGAGCACGCCACCCCGCACGGTGGATGCGACCGGCGCGTCAGGCCCCGCGCCGCGGCGGTCACGGGGCGGGCCGGGTGCGATGACGGGCCGGGCCGGGCGCGGTGACGGGCCGGGCCGCGGACGCCGGGCGGGCGGTAGCGTGCCGCGAGGAGGGCGGCCCCCGCCCTCCCGAACAGGAGGGCCCCCGTGAGCGCCGCACCGCCCGCAGACTCCCGCTGGCGCGAGCGCGCCGACGCGCTGGACGCCGCCGACCCGCTCGCCGGCCTGCGCGGTGAGTTCCTGCTGGACGCGGACCCCGGGGTCGTCGCCTACCTCGACGGCAACTCCCTCGGCCGGCCGCTGCGCGCCGCGGCCGAGGCGATCGGGGACTTCGTCTCGACGGCCTGGGCCGGGCGCCTGATCCGCGGCTGGAGCGAGGGCTGGATGCAGTGGCCCGAGGTCGTCGGCGACCAGCTGGGCCGCGTCGTGCTGGGCGCCGCGCCGGGCCAGACCGTCGTGGCCGACTCCACGACCGTGCTGTTCTACAAGCTGGCCCGCGCCGCGGTCGACGCCGCGGGCCCCGGCCGCACGGAGATCGTCACCGACACCGACAACTTCCCGACCGACCGCTACGTGCTCGAGGGCATCGCGGCCGAGCGGGGCCTGACGGTGCGCTGGATCGAGACCGACCCCGCGGCGGGGATCACCGTCGAGCAGGTCCGCGCGGCCGTCGGGCCCGCGACGGCCCTGGCCACCTTCAGCCACGTGGCCTACCGCTCCGGCCACGTCGCCGACGCCGCCGCGATCACCCGCGCCGTGCACGACGCCGGCGCCGTCGTCCTGTTCGACCTGAGCCACTCCGCCGGCTCGGTCGAGCTCGAGCTCGACGCCTGGGGCGTCGACCTCGCCGTCGGCTGCACCTACAAGTACCTGTGCGGCGGTCCGGGCTCCCCCGCCTTCGGCTACCTCGCCACGCGCCACCACGGGGTCCTGCAGCAGCCCGTGCAGGGCTGGATGGGCCACGCCGACCCGTTCCGGATGGGCCCCGGCTACACGCCCGCGGCGGGCGCCCGCGGGCTGGTCAGCGGGACCCCGCCGATCCTCGGGATGGTGCCGCTGCGCTGCGGGCTCGACCTCGTCGAGCGCGCCGGCATGCCCGCCGTCCGCGCCAAGTCCCTGCAGCTGACCGGCTTCGTCCTCGACGTGGTCGACGACTGGTTCGCGGGCTCGGGCGTCCGGGTCGCCTCCCCGCGCGACCCTGCGCACCGCGGCGGCCACGTGACGCTGGCGCGCAGCGACTTCCGCGAGGTCACCGCGGCGCTGTGGGAGCGGGGCGTCCTTCCCGACTACCGCGACCCCGGCGGCCTGCGGATCGGCCTCGCCCCGCTCAGCACGAGCTTCCGCGAGGTCCACGACGGCCTCGTCGTGCTGCGCGAGGTCCTCGCGGAGGGTCCGCCGCGAGCCGACGACCGCACGAGCGCCGCCGTGGGCGCCACGTCGTGACCGCCGACGCCACGGCCGGTGGGGACGGGGCGGCCGGTGGGAGCGGGGCGGCCGGTGGGGGCAACACCCGCGCGGTCGAGGACGGGGTCGTCACCGACTTCACCCGCGAGATGTCCTACGGCGAGTACCTGCACCTCGGCGAGCTGCTCGCGGCCCAGCACCCGCTCTCGCAGCCGCAGCACCACGACGAGATGCTCTTCATCGTCCAGCACCAGACCTCGGAGCTCTGGCTCAAGCTCGTCCTGCACGAACTGCGCTCCGCCGCAGCGCACCTGGCCGCGGACGAGCTGCGGCCCGCGCTCAAGGAGCTCGCGCGCGTCAAGCACATCCAGCGCACCCTGACCGAGCAGTGGTCGGTGCTGGCGACCCTCACGCCGACCGAGTACGCGCAGTTCCGCGGGTTCCTCGCCAACTCCTCGGGCTTCCAGTCCCACCAGTACCGGGCCGTCGAGTTCGTGCTGGGCAACAAGAACGCCGCGATGCTGGACGTCTTCCGCCACGACCCCGCCGAGCACGGCCTGCTGCAGGATCTCCTGCACGCCCCCAGCCTCTACGACGAGTTCCTGCGCCTGCTGCACCGCCGCGGGCACCCCGTCCCGGCCGCGCTGCTCGAGCGCGACGTCACGCTCGCGCACGTCCACACCCCCGAGCTCGTCGGCGTCTTCCGCGGCGTCTACGAGGACGCCGAGGCGCACTGGGAGGAGTACGAGGCCTGCGAGGAGCTCGTCGACCTGGAGGAGAACTTCCAGCTGTGGCGCTTCCGCCACCTCAAGACCGTCGAGCGCACCATCGGGTTCAAGCGCGGCACCGGCGGCTCCACGGGCGTCGGCTTCCTCGCCCGCGCCCTCGACCTCACCTTCTTCCCCGAGCTGTACGCCGTGCGCACCGAGATCGGCCGCTGACCCCGGAGGACACCCATGACCGCCGACCCGCTCACCGTCGTCGTCGCGCCCGGCGTCCTGACCGACGACCGCACGGCCGGCGAGGTCCTCGCGGCGGCCCTCGCGGCCCGCGACCTGGCCGGGACCCTGCGCACCACCGCCACCGCCGAGGAGCTCACCGCGGCGACCTCGGAGGCGGCCCCGGGCGCGCTCCTGGTCGTCGCCGCCACCCCGGAGCCGCTCGCACAGCTGCTCCCCGCCCTGCCCGCCGGCGCCGCGGTCCGCGTCGACCTCGGCCCCGGCCCGCTCGACACCTCCCCCGCCGTGACCCGGCACGTGCGAGGGCGCGGCCTCGCGGGTCTGCGCGCGGGCGTCGAGGCGTGGTTCCACGACACCACCGCCCCACCGGCCGTGGTCGCCGTCGGCGCGCACCCCGACCAGCACCTGGAGGTGCGGCTGCCCGCGGGCCCCGGGCCGCACCCCGTCGCCGTCCTCGTCCACGGCGGGTACTGGCGCTCGCGGTGGGCGTGCGACCTCATGGACGCCCTCGCCGTCGACCTCGCCGGGCGCGGGTTCGCGGCCGTGAACCTCGAGTACCGCCGCCCCGACGAGCACGGGTGGGCCGCCACGACGGCCGACGTGGCCGACGGACTGCAGGCGCTCTCGGCGGCCGCCGCGACCGGGACGCCCCTGGACCTGGACCGCGTCGCCCTCCTCGGCCACTCCGCGGGCGGCCAGCTGGTCGTCCGGCTCGCCGCCGACCTCGCGGGCACGGACGCCGCCGTTCGGCCGGCGCTCACGGTGTCCCTCGCGGGCGTCCTCGACCTCGCCGCGGCGGACCGGCGCTGGCTCAGCGAGGGCGCCGTCGCGCGGGCGCTGGGCGGCCGCGCCGACGAGGTCCCGGACGTCTACGCCACCGCCTCGCCGCTGGCCCGCGTCCCCGTCCGCGCGCCCCTCGCGGTCGTCTGCGGGCGCGACGACGACCTCGACCTGCTGGACGCGAGCCGGACCTTCGCCGCCGCGGCCGTCGCGGCGGGCGACGACGTCGTGGTGCTCGAGGACGCGGGCGACCACTTCGCCGTCATCGACCCCGCCTCGGCGCTCTGGGCGCGGGTCGCGGACCTCCTGGCCACCCGGCTGGGCGCGGCGGGTCCCTCCGCCCGCGCGGGCGCGGCACCCGTACCCTGATCGCCTGCGCGGACCCGCCCGGGGCGCGTCCCCGGCCGTGCGGCCGTTCGTCGGAGGGTTCGCATGTCGGTCGTGTCGGGGGTCGACGGCTTCCAGCGCCGGCACGCCGTCCTCGGCTACCCCCTCGCCGTCGTCTACAAGTTCTTCGACGACCAGGGCGTCTACCTCGCCGCGATCATCACCATCTACGCGTTCCTGTCGCTCTTCCCGCTGCTGCTGCTGCTCTCGACCGTCCTCGGGTACACGCTCGAGGGGGATCCCGAGCTGCAGCAGCGGATCATCGAGTCCGCCCTGGGGCAGTTCCCCGTCATCAAGGACTCGCTGCGGGACACCGGCCGCCTGGGCGGCGGCACCGTCGGCCTGACCGTCGGCATCGTGGGCGCGCTGTACGGCTCCCTGGGCGTCGGTCTCGCGCTGCAGAACGCGGTGAACATCGCGTGGTCGATCCCGCGCAACGAGCGCCCGAACCCGGTCAAGGCACGCCTGCGCAGCCTGCTGCTCATCGCCACGGCCGGGATGTTCGTCATCGGCACCACGGTGATCTCCACGGTCGGCGCGGACCTGGCCGGGTGGCTCGGCGCCTCCGAGAGCCTCGGGCAGGCGCTCACCTCCGGCTGGGTGTTCCGCGCCGGCGTCGTCGTGCTGAACATCCTGGGTTTCGCCGCGGCCTTCCGGCTGGCCGCGGCCTACCCCCCGCGGCTGCGCACGATCCTGCCGGGGGCCGTCGCCGCGGGCCTCGTCTGGCAGGCCCTGCAGAACTACGGGGCAGGCCTGGTCAGCGGGGTGATCAGCCGGGCCAGCGCGACCAACGCGGTGTTCGCCGTCGTCATCGGGCTCATCGCGTTCCTGTTCGTCGCCTCGATCGCGATCGTGCTGTGCATCGAGGCCGACATCGTCCGGGTGCGCCGGCTGTACCCGCGGGCGCTGCTGACGCCGTTCACCGACCGCGTCGACCTCACCGAGGCCGACAAGCGCGCCTACGCCGGCATGGTGCGGGCCCAGGGCCTCAAGGGCTTCCAGCAGGTGGCGGTGACGTTCGAGAAGGAGGTCGCCATGCGGGAGACCACCCCCGAGGCCGGGGCGGTCGCGGCACCCGAGGCGTCGCGGCACGCGGCCCCGGCGACGGGGCGCGCGGGGCTGCCGGCCCGCCCCGAGCGCTGACCGCCTTCAGCCGGCGGGGACCGGCCGGCGCGCGAGACGCGTCGCGAGCATCGAGCACACCGTGATCTGCAGCGGGTGGTAGAGGATCACGGGCAGCGCCACCAGACCCACGACGTGCGGCGGGAAGAGCACCGTGGCCATCGGCAGGCCCGTCGCGAGCGACTTGTTGGAGCCGCAGAACAGGATCGCCGTGCGGTCCGCCCGGCTCGCGCGCCACGTGCGCGGGACCCACCACGTCAGCAGCAGCGCCGAGCCGAGCAGGACGGCGCAGCAGCCGAGGACGACGGCCACCTCGCCGGGGGTCACGACGTCCCACACCCCGGCGCGCACGCCGCGGCCGAAGGCCGTGTAGACGACCGCGACGATCACGCCGCGGTCGAGCAGGGTGAGGGCCCGGCGGTGGTGGCGGACCCAGGGGCCCACCCACCGGCCGAGCGCGAGGCCCACGAGGAACGGCACGAGCAGCTGCGCGACGATGCGGCCGACCGCGGCCGCGTCGGGACCCGCGCCGCCCGCGCCGCCGGCGACCAGCAGCGCGACCAGCAGGGGCGTGAGTCCGATCCCGGCGAGGTTCGACGTCGTGGCGCCGACGACGGCCCCGGGCACGTTGCCGCGGGCCACCGCGGTGAACACGACGCACGACTGCACCGTCGAGGGCAGCACCCCGAGGAAGAGCAGGCCCGCGACGAGGCCGTCGTCGAGGAAGGACCCGACGGCCACCGCCACTGCCACCGCGAGCAGCGGGAGGACGACGAACGTCGCGACCGCCACCGACGCCTGCAGCCGCCAGTCCCGCAGCCCGGCGAGGGCCTCGGCAGGGGACAGCCGGGCGCCGTAGAGGAGGAACAGGCCGCCGACGCCCACCGTGGTCGCCACGGTGAGTCCGTCCGCGACCGCCCCGCCCGCGGGCAGCACGGCGGCGACGCCGACCGCGGCGAGGACGGCCACGACGAAGGGGTCGGGCCGTCCGGGCGCCCGCCGGCGGGCGGACCGGGGCACGGGGCTACTCGCCGGACGCGTCCGCCGGCTCCTCCGCCGCGTCCCCCGGCTCGTCGGCGGCCTCCGGGGCGCGGTTCGCGGCCGCCCCGGCGAGGGCGATCCGCGCGGCCTTGCGCACCTTCTTGTCCGAGACCGGCCGCACGCCGTAGGCCGCCGGGTCGTCGTCGGTCACCTCGGGGGCGTCCGGGGCGGCGTCCTCGGCGTCGACGACCGGGTAGGCGCCGGGCGCGGGCCGGCGCTTGCGCAGCGGCGGCTTCACGCCGTCGGCGAGGCGGCGGGTGGTGACGAGGAAGCCGGTGTGGCCGACCATCCGGTGCTCCGGGCGCACGGCGAGGCCCTCGAGGTGCCAGCCGCGGACCATGGACTCCCAGGCCTCCGGTTCGGTCCACCGGCCGGAGCCCCGCACGGCCTCCGCGACGCGGGAGAGCTGCGTCGCGGTCGCGACGTAGCAGATCAGCACCCCGCCGGGCACGAGCGCGTCGGCGACCGCGTCCAGGCACTCCCACGGGGCGAGCATGTCGAGGACGGCGCGGTCGGCGCCCGTGCCGCGGGCGCTGGAGAGCCCGCTGCCGGGCAGCGACTCGACGAGGTCGCCGACCTGCAGCGTCCACGCGGGGTGCGGGGCGCCGAAGAAGGTCTCGACGTTGCCCCGGGCGACCGCGGCGAAGTCCTCCCGGCGCTCGAAGGAGTGCACGCGGCCGAGGTCGCCGACGGCCCGCAGCAGCGACATCGTCAGCGCCCCCGAGCCGACGCCGGCCTCGATGACCGTCGCGCCCGGGAAGACGTCCGCCATCTGCACGATCTGGCCGGAGTCCTTGGGGTACACCACGGCGGCGCCGCGCGGCATCGACAGGACGAAGTCCGCGAGCAGGGGCCGCAGCACCAGGTACTCGATGCCCGCCGTGTTCGTGACGACGGTCCCGTCGGAGCGGCCGATGAGGTCGTCGTGCGTGAACCGGCCGCGGTGGGTGTGGAACTCCGCACCCGCGGTCAGGGTGATGGTGTGCATGCGACCGCGGGGGTCGGTCAGCTGCACGCGCTCCCCCTCGCGCAGGGGCCCGCGGCGGGAGGTGGCCCCCGTCGGCGGGGCGGTCGTCGGGACGTCGGTGCTCACGGGGGGTCCTCCGGGGTGGTTCGGGTGGTCGGTCAGCGCGACGTCACGGCGGCGACGACGTCGCCGGTGTGCAGCAGGCCGACGACGCGGCCCGTGCGGTCGACGACGACGTGCTCGCCCGGGCGGGCGGACACGGCGGAGAGCAGGTCCTCACCGGCGAGGTCGTCGGGCAGCCAGGCCCGCGGCGGCAGGGCGCGGGCGGTGGCGCCGGCCTGCAGGGAGCTGCGGCGGTCCTCCGGGACCTGGCGCAGCGCGGTGGTGTCCACGACGGCGACGGGCACGCCGTCGTCGGTCACGAGCACCACCTCGAGGTCGCGCGCGCTGTCCCGCGCGGCCCCGGCGTCGATGGCGGCGCGGGCCGAGCGGACGACCTCGTCGACCGTGGCGCGGGCGGGCACGGCGATGGCCGGGCGCAGGAGGCCGCGCATGGACAGGGCCGGCACGCGGCGCCGCTGGGTGGCGTACCGCAGGGCCTGCGAGGCGCCCTGCCACAGCAGCGCGCCGACGAGACCGCCCCAGACGACGTTCGTCAGCGAGGTCTCCCCACCCAGCAGGCGGGGCACGACGACGGCGGCGAGCAGCACCGCGACGGCCAGCACGCGCCCGACCCAGCCCGCCGCGACGGTCCCGGCCAGCCGGTCGCCCCGCACCTTCCAGACGACGGCCTCGAGGGCGTGCCCGCCGTCCAGCGGCAGGCCGGGCAGGACGTTGAAGACGGCGATGAGGGCGTTGGACAGGGCCAGGGCGCCGAGCAGCAGGCCGCCGACGCCCGCGCCGCCGGGCTGCTCCGCGAGCAGCCGCCCGGCCTGCCACGCCAGCGCCGCGACGACGGCGTTGGCGACGGGGCCGACGATGGCGACGTAGAAGCTGCGGCCGGGCCCCGCGGCCTCCTCGCGGAAGGACGTGTGGCCGCCCCAGACGTTCAGCACGATCCCCGTGACGCGCATCCCCACCGACCGGGCCGCGGCGGCGTGGGCGATCTCGTGCACGAGCACGGACACCAGCAGGAGCAGCGCGTAGGAGAAGGCGATGACGTAGGCCGCCGGGCCGGCGACCTGCCGGGCGACGATCGGGCCGAAGAAGTAGACGATGACCGCGGCGAAGAGGAACCAGGACGGCGCGAGCAGCAGCGGGACGCCGAAGGGCCGGCCCAGCCTGATGCCCCCCGCGGTCACCGGGGTGTCGTCGGTCTGCTGGGCGGGGGACACCACCTGATCCTAGGAGGCGCCCGGGCGAGGACCCGCCGCGCACCACCCGGCCGGGCCCGCGCGCACGGTCGGCCGTGTCGGACCTCACGCCGACATCGCCCGCCCCGCGGCCGTGACGTGCGGTGAGACAGGTCGCGCGACACGGCCGGCGGCCACGACCGTGACCACGTCACCGGCTGGTCGCGGGGGTCGGACGGCCAGGCAGGGTGATCGACATGACGTGGCCAGCGTCCACCTCTGCCCGGCACCCTCGAGTGGGGAGGCAGGGTGCGACAGGACCAGCTCGACGACCTCAGGCGGGGGTTCGACACCGCCGCGGCCGTTACCGGCTCACGGCTGGAACCGGCCCAGCGGGTGGTGGCCGACCGGCTGGCCCGGTTGGGCGCTGGCGTCCGGCACCAGCGGGCGCGAGGACGTCGAGGCGGGTCCCGGCGGCTGCCCCCGAGGGGGCCCTGCGCCTGCACGCCTACGACGCGGCTCGGCTCGGCGACTGCAGACCCGCATCGCCGCACCGTCCAGACCCCCGGGGCCGATGTAGCGCTGGACCTCCCAGCGAGAGCACCTCGTCAAGGCCCGGGTTCGATGGAGGGCGTGAGGCCACGCCGGTCAGGCACCAGCCGCGACGGGGTGAGTGCTGAACCGGGCCTCGTACTCCACGGGAGGGACCGTCCCGAGCTCCCCGTGCAGCCGGCGGTGGTTGTACCAGTCGATGTACTCGGCGACGGCGATCTCGACGTCGTCGATGCCGCGCCACGGACCGTCGCGGCCGGGTAGGTGAGGATTGCGGATGCACTCGGCCTTGAACAACGAGTTGAACGCTTCGGCCATCGCGTTGTCGTAGGAATCACCGGTTGAGCCGACCGACGCGACCGCACCCTCGGCGGCGAGTCGCTCGCTGTACTTCACCGCAACGTATTGAACTCCCTCATCCGAGTGATGCGTCAATCCGGTCAGGTCGACGCCCTCGCGGCCGCGGCCCCAGAACGCCATCTGCAGAGCGTCCAGGGCCAGTTCCGTGCGCAGGTGGGTCGCGACCTGCCAGCCCACGACCCGGCGGGTGCACACGTCGGTCACGAACGCGGCGTACACCCACCCCGAGCAGGTCCGGATGTAGGTGATGTCCGCGACCCACAACCGGTCGGGCCGCTCGGCGCGGAAGTGGCGCTCGACCAAGTCGGGGCGGTGGTCCGGTGGTCCGGGGATCGTCGTACGCGGCGGCTTGCCGTTACGGCGCACACCGTGCAGACCAGCCG